>NZ_JAFCJI010000002.1:0-334091 GCF_018131105.1 Bradyrhizobium manausense
AGATGATCGACACGCGCGGTGTTGAACGAGGACGAGCGCCGCTTGATTCCGTGCACGACATAGCCGAGCGACAGCAGATGATCGGCGAGGTAAGCCCCGTCCTGACCTGTCACGCCGGTGATGAGAGCGACACGTTGCGTCATGGCCGACCTTGTTCCCGCAGTTCTTGCAATGAACGGATGCACGCAGAACGCCGAGCGAAGCGCATTCGTGCGGCTCTTCTTGGCCATATCGCCCCACGCCGGTCAACCCCGGGGGGAACGGCCCAAAGCCGGCAGCCGGGGACGCCGAGACGGATTGGACCTGGAATGCAATCGTGATACTGAGCGCACAGTGCAATTGGGCCGCGTCGGCTGCTTCGCGCCCGCAGTGACTCCAAACTCGAGCCGCAATGTCCCGCGCCAGAGAAAGCACAGCGATCGACAGGGCGCCCTGCTGTTTTCTTCGATCGCGACCGCGTCCTGAATGTCGACATCGAGCATCTATTCAAGATCGGCAAGTACATCAGGATCGCGCGCCCCGTGGAGCTGTTGGGCCACGCCTCTCCGGACGGAAACGTCCTGCTTCCGGAAAATGGGTAACGAAGTGACGAAAGCGCCCAGCTTCATCCTCGCGACAGAGTTCTATCCGCCGGACCCGAGCACGACGGCGACCTATCTCGGCGCGATCGCCGATGCAATCGCTCTCGACATGCGGACAATTGTCCTCTCAGGAACACCGGGCTCGGCGACGCCGGCGGGTTCAAGAAATGATACGCCCGAGGTCATCGAGATCTCGAACTGGAAACCACCCAAGCACGCACTTGTAAGACGCCTCCTCGCGAGTTCCGCGCTTGCGATGCACCTGTTCTGGGCGGTCTACAGACGTGCTCAGCCGGGCGACGTCGTCATGTCGGTCACGAGTCCTTTCACCCTGCCCTACGCGATCGCACTTGCCGCAAGGCTGCGAGGCGCCAGAACGGCGCTCCTGATTTACGACCTCTATCCCGAAGCTCTGCTGGCCGCCGGCATGGCCCGTCAGACATCGCTCGTCACGCGCGCCTTGCGTATTGCCAATGGCTGGCTGTTCAGATCGTTGAACGCCATATTCGTCATCGGCCGCGACGTTCCCCCATTGCTGTTGCGCTATCCACGCGTGCGCGCAGAAACCATCCACTTCGTACCGAACTGGACATTGCTGCCGATCGGTTTTCGCGCCCCCGATGATGGCGGTCATTTCAGGAAGTCCTACCCGGCGCCATTCATCGTCGGCCTCTGCGGCAATCTCGGCTTCACGCATGCGCCCTGGACCGTGTTTGAAGCCGCACGGCTTCTGCGACGTGAGAAGCAGATCCACTTCGTTCTGTCCGGCTGGGGCGTCGGCTGGAACGAACTGAAAGCCCTTCAAGCCTCGGAGAATCTGGAGAATGTCACCTTGCTGGAACCGGTGCCCGAGGAACAACTTGCCGAATTTCTCGCAGCGGCAGACGCCTGGGTCATTCCCTACCGGCGCAACGTGGCCGGGGTCTCGATACCCAGCCGCCTCTACAACCTTCTCGCCGTCGGGAGGGCCGTCATCGTTGGAACGGAACCGAATTCGGAAGCCGGGCTTGCGGTGACAGAGGAAGACATTGGCTGGGTCGTCCCCCCGGAGGATCCCACCGGGCTCTCACGGGCGATCTCTGAAGCCGCGTCCGATCGCACGGCGACCCTCGAGCGAGGCCGCAAGGCAGCGATTGCCGCGCTGAAATACAGCCAGCAAGCTTCGACGCAGCGCTACCGCGACATCATGCAGCACCTGCTCGACAGCAGCGACTAGAAATTCTTGATCAGCCTGATGACCTCGTCCTGCTGCTCGCGGGTAATTTCCGCAAACATCGGCAGCGAGAGAATCTTGTTCTGGTCGTCAAACGCTCTCGGAAACTGTTCGGGCTTGTGTCCAAGTCGCGAATAGGCAGGAAGCAATGGCAGGGCTGTCGGGTAATTGATCGCCGTCTGCACCCCGTTCTCAGCCAGATAAGCCGCGAGCGCATCGCGCCTGCGGTGCTTGATCGTGTAGAGATGATAGACGTGGGTGCGGTCAGACGCGACGCGCGGCACCTCGACGCCTTCGAGTTGGTTGAGACCGGCATCATAGACCGCCGCAGCATCTTGACGCGCCTTGGTCCAGGCCTGCAAATGCTTCAGCTTGGCCGACAGGATAGCCGCCTGTATTCCGTCGAGCCGGCTGTTAATGCCCTCGATCAGGTGCTTGTGCTTCACGATGCCGCCGTGGCGGGCCAGCATGGTCATGTGCTCGGCGAGCGCAGCATCACCGGTCACGACCGCGCCGGCATCGCCGAACGCACCAAGATTCTTGCCCGGATAGAATGAATAGGTCGCGGCCGCTCCGAACGTCCCGACTGGCTGATCCTTGTACCGCGCCAGATGGGCCTGCGCGCAGTCCTCGATGACCCAGAGGCCGTGTTTGCGCGCGATGGCCATGATCGCGTCCATGTCGGCCGGCTGGCCAAAGAGGTGCACCGGGATGATGCCCACGGTGCGCGGCGTGATCGCCGCCTCGACAGCCGCGGGGTCGATGGTGAAAGTCTCGCCATCGGTGTCGCAGAACACGACCTGTGCACCTGCATGCGTGATCATCGCCGACGTCGATATCCAGGAATGCGCGGTCGTGATGACCTCGTCACCCGGTTTCACCTTCAGTGCTGCCATCGCGAGATAGAGCGCGTCGGTGCCGTTCGCACAGGACACACAGTGCCCGATGCTCGCGGCAGCCGCAAAGTCTCGCTCGAAGGCATCGACATAGGGCCCCCGGATGAAGGCGCTGTCGCGGATAACCGCAGCGATGGCGCCATCGATCTCGTCCTTGATTGATTGGTACTGAAGCCCGAGATCCGCGTAAGGTACCGGCATGGTTGCTCTTCCCTAGGTCTTGCTCTTGAGGCGCCGGGCGGGATTTCCGGCATAGCTGCCCGGCTCGGTGATGTCCTTCGTGACCACGGAGCCAGCCCCGATCACGACGTCGTCGGCGATGGATACTGGCATGATCGTGGCGTTCGAACCGATGGAAACCCGATTGCCGATCTTCGTAGAGCGCCACAATTCTCGGCGCCCGCGGGCCGGTCCACCGGTCGAAAACGTGTCGTTGATGAACATCACTCCGTGCCCGACGAAGCAATCTTCGCCGATCGATACCAACTCGCAGATAAACGCATGCGACTGCACGCGGGTCCGCGCGCCGACGACAACGCCGGCCTGAATCTCGGTGAAGGGGCCGACGAAGCAATCGTCCGCGATCTCGCAGCCGTAGAGATTGCAAGGTTCGACCATTTTGACGCGCCGGCCGAATTTGACGTCGCGTACGCCGGCTTGGTGCACTTGCGGGTCGCCGCTCACGAAACCACTCCGAGCCTGCTCCGCCGCGGCTCGAAGCGAAGCGCAACTTCCTGCCCGGTCTCGATCGACTCGTAGAGAGCGGAAATCAGCTCGAGGCTCTTGCGGCCCTGTAGGCCGTCGACCAACGCCGCGCGCTGATTCAACAGGCAGTCGACGACATGCTGATAATAGGCCTGATGGCCGAACCCGTAGACATTGGGTGGATTGACCGAAAATTTTTCGATTACGACTTGGTCGCTTGGCAGCGCGTCGACGAAATTCCAGTGTCTGATCTGATTGACCGCGAAGCCCGCGATCTCGACAGTACCCTTTTCGCCGAGGATTGACAGCGAGCCTTCGAGATCCTTTGGTCGGACCGCGGTGGTCGCTTCGATGATGCCGAGTGCGCCGTTGCGGAATTTCAGCGTCGCCACCGCGGTATCCTCGGTCTCGACCTTCACGAGCGCGGTGGTCGCCCGGGCGTGAACGCTCACCACGTCTCCGAAGAACCACTCCAACATGTCGATGTGGTGACTGGCCTGATTCGTTAACACCCCGCCGTCATAGGCCCAGGTTCCACGCCATGCATCCTGGTCGTAGTAAGCTTGGTCCCGGCACCAGCGCACGCGCACGGTACCGAGGATCAACCGCCCGAATCTGCCGGCCTCCAGCGCTTCGCGCGCCTTCACTACCGGAACGTTGAAGCGGTTCTGCTTCACCACAAAAAGCTTTACACCGGCCTCGTCACAGGCTCGAATCATGTCGTCGGCATCCTGGAGCCGAAGCGCCATCGGCTTCTCAACCACGACATGCTTGCCCGCGCGCGCGCAGGCGATGGCGTGCTCCGGGTGCATACCGCTCGGCGTCAAAACCGCGACAGCGTCCATGTCCGAGCGCGCGAGAAATTCGTGCAAATCGTCATAGGCCGGAACCGAGAACTTCGTCGCGACAGCGTCCGCACGCGCCTTGGCCTTGTCGCAGACCGCAACGAGGCGCGCGCCCTCGATTTGACCATTCCCCAACAGCTCAGAGTGACGCTTTGAGATACGTCCGCAACCGAGCAGACCAAATCTGATCATTCAGGTCATCCTCACGATCGGCACTGCCGCACGAAATATTCGTCCTGACCGCGCGCTGAAGTCAAAGCCTATATTCGAAAATTCCGTTATTAATCAAGCCAATAATGCGCTTCCTTGGCTTGTCCACCCCGTGCAAAGCGAACCTCGCCGGACCCAGAACCACCATCAACATCGGTAGGGTGCGAGGCAGAGCTGCCAAGTGCCTACCGCGCTTCGAAAACCGGAGGAGGAACTCAAGTTTGGCGACTGACTACCGATTGGCTTTGCCTCTGTGGCCACGCTGTACCTTCCATGTTACGGAGCCCGTGATGCTCCGCAGGACGCAAACCTCACCAATGAAAATCGCCGATGTTTCAGTGACGTCGCTCTCGGGCCTCCGATTCAGGCTGGCCATCCTCATAGTGTGCCACGTCCTGGCTTCCTGGGTTTCGCTGGCTTTCGTGGGTGAGTACTATCGCCGCCTGTTGCCCCTGGCCGAGAACAGCCTTCCGCACGTTCTGACTGCAGCAGCCATCGCCACTCCATTTGCGCTGCTATCTTTCGTATTCGTAAGACAGCGCTTCAGTTTCGGCTACGCACTAGGCTTCTATCTCTTCACGCTGGTCCTGGGCTATCTTTGGCTTGTCGAATTCTCGACGTTTCACTACGATCATCGCATATCGGCAATTTCGGCCTTTATTTCCGGGGCCGCGTTTCTCATTCCCGCGTTATTCCTCAACCTCCCGCCTTTTCCCTCCCGGTTGAGACTAACGAACAAACAATTCTATAAGCTCCTGTGGGGTATTCTGGGAATCTCGATCCTTGTTCTAGCAATCGGAGCAACCTTCAACAGGCAGTTCGTCAGCCCGCTCGACATCTATGAGTTTCGCGAGCAGATCGTGCTGCCCAGGCCTCTTCTCTACGCCATCGGCATCGTCTGCGGAGCCCTCCTGCCGTTTGCCTATGCCAGCTTCTGTCAGTTGAAGCGATACGGCTATGCCGCGCTCTGCCTAGTGCTCCTTGGGCTGTTTTATCCGGTCACGCTGACGAAGCTCGCACTGCTTGCGCCCGGGTGGTTGCTATTCCTCACGTTCCTGTCGATCTATTTCGAGTCTCGGATAGCGGTCATCCTCTCGCTACTGCTGCCGGTGTCGCTCGGATTGCTATTGGTGCTCGCGTATAATCTCGGTCTGCTGGGGGAGTACCCGTTCCTGGTCTATTTCGGCACGGTCAATTTTCGAATGATCGGAATGCCAGCGAGCGCGCTTGACTTCTACAATGATTTTTTCTCGACCCACCAACTGACGCTCTTTTGCCAGATCAGCCTGATCAAGCTGTTCGTATCGTGCCCATATGCTGAGCAGCTTTCCGTCTACATGCAGAACAGCTATCACCTCGGGTTTTTCAATGCGTCGCTGTTTGCGACGGAAGGGGTCGCATCAATCGGCCCCCTGTTCGCGCCAGTCACGGCCTTCATATGCGGACTCACAATCGCCTTGGCGAACCGAGCTTCCTGCGATCTCCCTGAACGCTTCGTGCTAGTGTCGGGCGGATTGCAGCTTCATATTTTCCTGAACGTGCCTTTCACTGTCGCGCTCGTGACCAATGGCGCCGCTGTCCTTTTTCTACTTTGGTACATGACACCGGGCGCCGCACTGCAATCCGCTAGGGGCGATACCCCTCCAGAGTAAGAAAGATGCAATTCTCTAGTCATTTCAAGACTTCATCAAGAACGCCATTCCTATTTGCACTTCTCCAAGTTCATACGCTCGTTTGCGGCATCTCGCTCGCTATGGTTTTGCAACTGTATGGATATCTTAAGCTTTTCACCTGGAACGCTTCGCACATTGGCGAAGCAGCGCTCCTTGCACTTCCGGTTGCCGCATTGGCGTCAATGATGGCCTTCGCAAGATTCAGTTTCGGCTATCTGCTGTCGTTTTATCTCTCCACCATGACCCTCGGCTATGTTTGCCTCATTCCTTTTTCGGATTTGCCATATGATCACACGCTCCCGGCTATTTCAGCGACAATTTCAGCCGCAGCATTTCTGGTTCCCACTCTCTTTCTCAAATGGCCGATCCGTCCGATACATACGATCTCGGTCAAAAATCTTCGTCGGCTCGTCGCGGCGATTGCAGCCGCAAGCCTCGCCATCGTCGTGATAGGCGTCTTCTTCAACTTCAAACTGGTGGGACTGGCAGACATCTACGAATTCCGCGACGAATTGAGATTCCCGCTCGCTCTCCAATATGCGATGGGAGTGGCTTTAGGAGCGTTGCTGCCATTCGCCTTTGCGTGCTGCATCGAGATGCGGGCCCGCCTCGGTGCGATGGCAATACTGCTTCTCCTCGTCGCTTTCTACCCGGTTACCCTCGCCAAGACAGCTCTGTTTGCACCGGCCTGGCTGTGCTTCCTCTGGTTCATCTCGAGCCGTCTCGAAGCAAGGGTTGCGGTCATCGTGTCGCTGCTCGGGCCGATCGCGCTGGGCATCGCTGTGGCGATATTGTCCGAGCACGGACCGGTGCCTCGGTCGCTCTACCTGAACTACTTCGGTACGATCAATTTCCGGATGGTCGCATACCCGTCGGTCGCGCTCGACGTTTACAATGATTTCTTCTCGCGGCACGAACTCACGTATTTCTGCCAGATCTCGGTGATCAAGCGCCTGGGCATTTGTCCTGACAGCGAACAACTCGCACTGATGATTGCGAAGAACTACCCGGTCGGCAATCTCAATGCATCCTTGCTTGCGACCGAAGGAATCGCCTCAGTCGGCAGCACTCTGGCGCCGGTAACCGCGCTTCTCGCCGGCCTAATCCTCTCGATCGGAAATCAGGTATCCGAGGGACTTCCACCCCGGTTCGTCATCCTGTCGAGCGGAATGGTAATGCAAACTTTCCTGAATGTGCCGCTTTCTATCATGATGGTCACGAACGGCGCCGCCATCCTGTTTCTGCTTTGGTATGTCATGCCGCGACTATCGTTCGCGGGATTGCAGAAGGGTTCGCCGCCCTTGTGAGGATTTGAGTTCGATGCGCACGCTCGTTCTGAACGCCGATTACCCTCGATTCCTGGCGTGGCTGTACGGTCGCCATTCCGGACTGGAGGCGGCTGGCTACGCCGAACAGATGGCCGCGCGAAACGCGAGCCTGTTCGGCGTCGCGGATTTCTACTCGCGCAATTTCACGGCATTGGGCCACCAGGCTGCCGACATCCACGTCAATAATCTTTGGCTGCAATCGGCCTGGGCGCGCGAGCATGGCATGACGCTCGACACCGAAGCCAGTCTTGGCGCGAGCCGAAAGCAACGGCTGCCGGGATGGCTCCAGCGCACCATCGCGCCGCTGAAACCGGCATTGCGGCCATTGGCCCGCCGGCTCGGATTGAGCCCACGCTTGAGTGAGCAGGCCGAATGCGTCCTGCTTGCCCAGGTCGAGGAATTCAAGCCGGAGCTGATCCTCAACCAGGATGTGTTCTATGTCAGCCCGGCGCTGGTGCGGCGCATGAGGAACCTTGGCGTACGCGTGGTCATCGGGCAGGTCGGCATCGAGCCGACCAAGGGCGAGGACTGGAATGCCTACGACCTGATGCTCTCGCAGCTCCCCCGCGTCGTCAGCGCGTTTCGGGCAGCCGGCGTTCGCGCCGAGGTTTGCCATCTTGCGTTCGAGCCGGCCGTCATCGATGCGCTTTCCGCGCCGCCCGTGCAAGACATCGACGTCTCGTTCGTGGGTTCGGTATCGGAAGATCACCGGGACCGGATCGCGCTTCTGGAGTTCGTCGCAGAACGCCACGACCTCAAGCTATGGGGCAACATTCCAAGCTCGCTTCCCGTGACGTCGCCGCTTCGACGTTGCTTTCAGGGCGAAGTATGGGGCTCGGAAATGTACGATGTCCTGAGGCGATCGCGGATCAGCCTGAATTCCCACATCGACATCGCCGGCGATGAAGCGGGCAACATGCGGCTGTTCGAAGCGACCGGTGTCGGCTCCTTTCTGCTGACGGATTTCAAGCGAAACCTGAACACCCTGTTCGAAGCGGATCGGGATGTCGTGGTCTGGCGGTCGCCCGAGGAATGCTCCGCGGCGATCACGCGCTATCTCGCCGACGATCACAGGCGCATGGAAATTGCCGCAAACGGGCAAAAGCAGACGCTGGCGAGGCATACATTTCGCGCGCGCGTCGAGGAGATTCTCCGCTTCATCCAAGTGACGCGCTAAAATCCGAAAAGCGGCCGTTACCCTTGACGATTTACGGGAAAATGGCCAAAGTCGGCCGCATGAACGCTAAGGCGTTGTAATATAATTGTAATTCTGGAAAACGGCAGATGGAACACGTCGAACACGTCCGATTCGGCGACCAGCTCTATGCGATCATCGTGCGTGCTTCGTTTCGCGAGGCGGGCATTCACTTCTTTTCGACGCCGGAATTGTCGCAACAGCTCGCCTTCATGAGCCATCCGGAAGGCAAGAGCATCGCACCGCATCGCCACAACAAGGTGACGCGCGAGGTGCACTATACGCAGGAAGTCCTGCTGATCCAGAAGGGAAAGCTTCAGGTCGACTTCTACACCGTGAGTGAGGGCTATCTCGAGAGCCGCGTGCTGTGCGCCGGCGACATCATTCTGCTGTGCAGCGGCGCGCATGGTTTTCATGTCCTCGAGCCAGTCGAGATGTTCGAGGTCAAGCAGGGCCCGTATTCCGGCGAGAACGATAAGACGAGGTTCGACGAGGTGGACGCGTCGCAAATCCGGATCAAGGGCCCGGGCTTGTGACCGGCTTCATCCCCGTCAATACGCCGCTGCTGGACGGCAACGAAGCCGAGTATCTGGCCGAGTGTGTCCGCACAGGCTGGATCTCCTCGGAAGGTCCGTTCATCAAGCGCTTCGAACAGGAGATGGCTCGCGTCGCAGGCCGCCGCCATGGCGTCGCCGTGACCAACGGCTCCGTCGCGCTCGACATCGCGGTCCATGCGCTCGGGCTCGAACCCGGCGACGAGGTCATCATCCCGACCTTCACGATCATCAGTTGCGCCGCCGCCGTGGTTCGTGCCGGCCTCGTTCCCGTGGGCGTCGACTGCGATCCGTCGACCTGGAACATGACCCTCGAGGGCGTGGAAGCCGCGCTCACGCCGCGCAGCCGCGCGATCATGCTGGTCCACATCTACGGCCTGCCGGTCGATCTCGATCCGATCCTGGAGCTTGCCCGCAAGCACAATCTGAAGATCGTCGAAGATGCCGCCGAGATGCATGGCCAGACCTATCGCGGTGCGCCCTGCGGCAGCTTCGGTACCGTCTCGACCTTCAGTTTCTACCCGAACAAGCACGTCACGACCGGTGAAGGCGGCATGATCCTCACCGACGACGACGCGCTGGCCGATCGCCTGCAAAGCCTGCGCAATCTATGTTTCCAGCCGCAGCAGCGCTTCATTCACGAAGAGCTCGGCTGGAACGCGCGCATGACCAATCTGCAGGCCGCGCTCGGCGTCGCGCAGATCGAGCAGCTGCCGCGCACCGTCGAACTCAAGCGCAGGTTGGGCAGGCTGTACGACGAACATCTCGACGGGACGGCAGGCATTCGCCGTCCCGTCGCGCGGACCAACTACGCCGACAACATCTACTGGGTCTACGCTGTCGTTCTCGACGACGACGTTCCGTTCGACGCCAAGGAGGCGATGCGGCGGCTGGGCGAGAAGGGCATCGGCACGCGGCCGTTCTTCTGGTGCATGCACGAGCAGCCGGTGTTGCGCCGTATGGGCTTCATGCTCGACGAGTTCCATCCCGTCGCCGAGAATATCGCTCGCCGTGGCTTCTACCTGCCCAGCGGACTGGCCCTGACCGAGGACGAGATTGCCCGGTCGGCGGCAGCGCTGAAGGAGATCCTGGCGTGACGGTGTTTGCGGACTACGCCCCCTGGTACGATCTCCTGTACGAAGACAAGGACTACGGGTCCGAAGTGGATTTCGTCGCGCAACGCCTGCGCGACCAAGGCGTGACGACCGGCAAGCTGCTGGATCTCGGATGCGGTACGGGCCTGCACGCGGTCGAGTTTGCCCGGCGTGGCTGGAGCGTCGCCGGTATCGATCTCAGCGAGGAGATGATCGCCAAGGCGAAGAGCCGCGCCGCCCAGGCCGGCTTGCCCGTGCCCTTCCGCCAGGGCGATGCCTGCGAGACCGGCCCGGAGCGCGACTTCGATGCGGTGGTGTCGCTGTTTCACGTGGCGAGCTACCAGCGCGATCCCGCAAGGCTCGAGGCGCTGTTCCGAACGGCCTACGCGGCGCTCAAGCCCGGCGGGGTCTTCCTGTTCGACTATTGGTACGGCGGTGCCGTTCTGGCGCAGGGCGTCGAGACCCGCGTCAAGGTGATCGAGCGCAAGCCGCTGCGGCTGACCCGGATCGCGCAATCGGACCACGACGAGATCAACGCCACCGTCTTCGTGAATTACACGCTGTTCTGCGAGGACACCGATCGGTCGACGATCCGGCGCGTCGACGAGACGCATCGCATGCGCTACTGGTTTCCGTTCGAAGTCGAGGCTTCGCTGAAGGCGAGCGGATTTGAGCCGGATGGCAACTACGCCTGGTTCTCCGACGCCGCGCCGAACTCGAAGACCTGGGCAGCCTATTCGATCGCCAGAAAGAGACTGTCGCCGTGAGACCGCTGCGACTGGCCGTCATGCTGGAACAAGCCCTTGAAGTCGGTGGCGGATTTCAGCAGCCGCTGAACGACGTCCTCTGGCTTCGCGACTGGGCGGCCAAATCAGGCAATGAGGTTGTCGTCTACTCGCCCTATCCGAAGACCCGGGAGATCCTGAAGGAATTCGGGATCGAGGCGCGCCTCTTGAAGTTCGGCGTCCTCGATCAGGCCTTTCTCTTCCTCAAATATTGCAAACCGTTCGACCTCCTCCAGATCGGGCTGGAGCTGAAATCTCCGTTCGAGCGTGCCCTGGTCCGTGACGGCATCGACATCGTGCACTTCACGTCGACATCGAAGCGGCATCTGCTGCTCTATCAGCTCCCCTTCATCATCACGATCTTCGACGGCTGCCATCGCGACGCGCCGGAATTTCCGGAGGTTCGCGCCTTCGGAGAATTCGAGCGACGCGAAATCCTGTTTGGTCTCGGCAGCACGAAGGCGGTGCTGGTGCTGGTCAACGCACCCGAACTGGTCGAGGACCTGTCGCGGCGCTATGCTGTCGAGAGATCCCGCATGGTCCCGATCCCGTTCTCGCCATCCGTCTACGTCACGTCATCGGGCGACGGCGCGGATGATGGCGACGACGCCGTGCTGGAGAAGTATGGGCTGGAGCGCGGCTACCTGTTCTACCCGGCCCAGTTCTGGCCGCACAAGAATCACTTCACGCTGCTGGCGGCGCTCGCCAAACTCCGCGAGCAAGGTCGCACCGAGCGGCTGGTGCTGTGCGGATCGAACCGCAGCGGCCGCCAGAAAATCGACGCAGCGATTGCCGCCTACGCGCTGGCCGGTCAGGTCTCGATCCTCGGATTTGTGGAGTCCTCGGAGCTCGCCGCACTTTATCGGGGCGCTGCCGCCCTCGTCATGCCGAGCTATTTCGGCCCGACCAACCTACCTCCGCTTGAAGCCTGGGCGGTCGGAACACCCGTCATCTATCCCGAGGCGTTCAAGGCGCAGGCGGGCGATGCCGCGATCCTGTTCGACTACGACGATCCGGAATCGCTGGCCGGCGCGATCACGAGCTTGCGGACCGATGGCACCGCGCAGCGACTACGCGAAGCCGGCAAGCGACGGCTGCAGCAACTCGCCGGCGAGACCGAACTTGGGCGGCAGGACTTCGCACGTCAGATGGACCGGCTGAAGCATCGCCTGGCGCTGATGCCACGCTGATGGTCGTCAGTGCGGAATGCTCGCGATGAGCTTGCTTCGTATGGAGGTTCTCGCCAACGGCGAGATGATCAATCCCATCCCCGTAACCCAGACACTGCATTGCAGGACCAGATCGATGAATCCGGTTCCGGGCACCACGTATCGCGCCAACATCCCCATCGCCAGTCCGGTCGCGACAACGGCCAGCATCATTCCGAACAGAAGCACGGCGTGTCGAATCGGATGCTGTAGCGTCTGCACTAGCAGGAGCGAGAACAGGACGCCGAGCTGCGCCAGGGTGTCTCCGGAGGTGAGACTGATCGCGGCTCCCAGCGGGCCAAGCGCTGGAATCAGGAACGCGGCGAGGCCGAAGAAGATCGCAATCTGGAGCGACTTGGTCCACAGCAGGAGCGTCCCCCTGTCGCTATAGCTTGCGTAGCTCATGGCGAATGTTGCCGGCGTGACGAGACATGTGCCGCCGATCAGCACGATCGCCAGCGTCGCGTCATACGGGATGGCGCCCGCGGTCCATATCTCGAAGAACTCGCGCCAGAACGACAGCAGGCCGCCCGTGATCAGGCTGACCGTGAAGGTCACGATGAACAGCCCTCTCGCATACAGGGCCCGCAGGCTGTCCCGCGCGCCCACGGCATGGTCGTGGCCGAGCTCCGCCGCGATCGGCAGCGAGAATTGGTAGCAAAGCCCGCGCAGGAAATTCGCGACGGTTCTCGTCAGAACCCATTGGGCGATCGCCGCCCGGTCGGAGACGAGGGCTCCGACCAGAAGCACCGAAAGGTACGACATCCCGACTTCGGCAAAATTCATGACGCCGAACGGAAATGCGCCGGCGAACTGAGCCTTTGTCCAGCTCCAGGAGACTCGTCGCGGCCGACCGCTGAGAAACGGAAATTGCCGTTTCAGATCGGAAAGGAGAATGAACGCCGAAACGCCGACCTGCCCTGCGACGAACACCAACGCCACGACCAGCAAGTTGCCTGTCAGGAAGACCGCGATCACCTGCGCGACTTGGCCGAGCCCCGTTCCCCACGCTTGCACGGCGACGACGCGGCCATACAGACCGCGGGCCCGGAACAGCGAACTGGCGAGGTTCACCGGCAGCGTGACGGCGAGGCCGAGCGTCACGATTGCGAAGGTCAGATCGAAGCCGGGCTCGTTGCGAAACCCGAGGACGCCGGCGGGATTCACCAGCATCAGCAGGATGCCGATGATGGCGATCAGGCCGGCGACGACACCGATGAAAAGCGAAAGCACGCCGGCGAAGTAGCGGCGCGTACGACGATCCGCGTCGTCTCGCGACTTGAACGACAGAAAGCGGTTGAGGCTCCACGCATGGAGGCCGGGATCGGCAGCCTGCAACAGACTACCGGCCGCAAAGATCGTGAGCCACGCCGAGAGCGTTTCATGCCCCAGATATTTCAGAAAGAACGGAATGAGAACGATCTGCTGCGTGAGCGCCAGCAGAACGATCATCGAGTTCGCAGACCATCCGCCGAGGATACGACGAACACGGCTTGGACCGGCTTCCGTCACGCTGCGCACGCGCCAGTGGGCTCGATCTGCTGGAAATGGCACATCTGGCCTCACTGTCCCGCTCCGAATATGCCGCTGTTCCATCGCCGGGTAAGCCTTAGTATTCCGCTCGTCCGCGCACAAGCGACGAGATGCCGGTTCCGACTTGGACGAACATTGTGGAATTGGGTAGTGACATCCGCTCCATCCGAAGCACTGAGGGCTGAACGTTGTCGAAGATCGTTGCGCGAGCGGGCCACCGGGACATTACGCCGCGCGACCGCCCTGTCCGGCTTGCGGGCTATCCATCCAGAACGGCCCCCTGCGCCGACATTCTCGACCCCATCGAAGTCGGGGCGGTCTTGTTCGAGGGCCCTGGCCGGCGAATCCTCCTTCTTTCCTTCGACCTGCTGCAGGTCGGCTCGGAGCTTCAGGATCTCATCGTCGGCAAGCTCGAAAAGCGGGGCTTCGGCCGTGACGAGATCGTCTTGCAGGCGACCCACACGCACGGCGCGCCCGCGACCGACAAGGCCTGCGCGGCGCTCGGCATTCCGGACGAGCAATATGTGGCACAGCTTGGCGGGGCCGTCGACGACCTCGTCGGAGAAGTCCAGGCGCAGGCCCCCAGAGAAGTCGTCTTCGAAATTTTCGAGGGCCAGCTTCGGCACGCGATCAACCGCCGGCGCTACTGGCCGTTTCCGACGATCGGCAGGATGCACGGCTTCAACCTGACCAGCATCGCCTTCTCGCCGAACCCGAAGGGACCGAAGAACGAACTCGCGACAGTGCTGTTCGTGCGGGACATCCTCGACAATCAGCCCATCGCAGTGCTCTGGCACTACACCTGTCATCCGACCGCCGTCATCCCGACCGATGCGATCAGCGCCGACTTTCCCGGAAAGGTTCGCGAACGGCTTCGTCAGAGGCTCGGCGCAATTCCCTGCCTGTTCCTGACCGGGTTCTGCGGCAATATCAGGCCGCACATCGTGCCGGCGCCGCGGCCCGTCCCGCTTCGCGAGCGCTTCCAGCGATTGGTGCGAATCGTGTTCTTCGGGAATCTGTTTCCTTCCTTGTCGGTCGACGACTGGCGCCGCTGGAGCGATAGCCTTGCGAGCGACGTGGATGGGATCACGCAGCGACCCGCGACAAGAAAATTCAGCCCACAGCAGTTGCGGATCGGCTCGGCCAGTGTCCCCTTGAGCGCTTTTTTCAACGGCGCGGCGCCGCCGAAGCCCCTCTGCGTGCAGGTTCTCGGCTTCGACGACGCACTCGAGATCGTCGCCATATCGGCAGAACCGTCGGTCGAATGGGAGACCGAGATCGGGGAAGCCATGCCCAAGCCAGCGGGATGCATCCGTCTTTACTCCGGATATCTGGGATCGCTGTGCGGGTATCTCCCGACGGGGACACAGGTCCCCGAAGGCGGATATGAGGTCGAGGGCTTTCAATCCCTGTTCGGATTTGCCGGCCATTTCGACGCCGGCCAGATCGGCCCAGCGATATTGTCCTGCGTGCAGCGCGCATTCGAGGCGGCCCGCAACGGCCTTCGCGGCTCCGACTGAGCGGGGGCGCCTTCAGACCGGCACGAATTCGCGCGAGGTCCCTTCGCTCTCGATCAATTCGACGACGACGAACTCCCGGGTGAGAAAGAACTGCACCGGAGCGCCGTCGAAGGCGATTGCCGGCTTCGCCGCGCCCGTCGGTGTCGCACCGCGTGCGCGGAAATAGTCCGCGGCGGCTGCCAGATTCGTCACCCGGTAGGCGACCTGATTGATCACGCCCCTGCCCGACGCCGCGATCTTTGCAACCGGAGAATTGTCCCCGAACGGCGCGATGAGTTCGAAGATCACGCCGCCCGCGTCACGCAGGAACTGTACGGAGACGCCGAGCACGGGATCGTCATAGACCCGCGTGGCCGAAACGATCGGCAGCAGCGAACAGACATTGGCGAACCCGGACGTCAGGTCCCGCACGACCAGGCCGACATGGTCGAAGGTCAGCTCGGGACGCGCGGAAGACGACATCAGTTCGGTCTTGCGATGATGCAGGCGGAAATCGTGAGCTTGTGCTTCCGCGCCTGTTCCATCGTGTGGTTGGTCATCGGGAAGAATTCCGCGCGCTCGATCTCGAAGCAGGCTGCGCGGACCGCGTCGACCGCCTCTTCCGGCGAACGCAGCAGATAGAGGTGATCCGGCGCGGGGCTGTTGATCGGAACGTTGACGAACAGCCGGCCGCTCGGCTTGAGCAGCGACCGCAGCTTGACCAGCGCCCCCTTCGGGTCCTCCAGATGCTCGAGAACCTCGGAGAAGGTCAGGCAGTCGAACTTCGCGCTATCGTCGGGCACCGCGTACAGATCCTGCAGCACCAGCTCGGGCTTCTTGACCGACATGCCCATGACCGTCAGCGCATCCCAGGTCTGCCCGATGCTCGCCTTGCTGACGTCCCAGCCCTTTACGCTGCCCGACCTCTCGTCCTTGAGAGCCTGATAGAGCAGCAATCCGTGCCCCGGGCCGATCTCGAGATAGTCGTAATTGGCAGGTGCCTGCTTCAGGAACACGTTGCGATAGAACTGATAGCAGGCCGTGTGGTTCGACCAGTAGATCTGGGTCAGCAGCAGGCCATCCATGTAGCGGCCCATATATTCGGTATCGCTATAGACGAGGCGATTGGCTTCCTCGAAGGTCTGGAGCCGGTATCGCCCGTTGCGCCGGAAGAATATCTCTTCTTCGCGGACGATCTTGCAGATGAAATCGTAGCCGTCGCAGATCTCGCCGAGGCGCGGACCTGCAATCTGGCGGATCTGGCTGGCCAACTCCTCCAGCGTCGTGAAGTCGTCTGCCGACGCACGCGAGAATCGCGTCTCGAGGTAGGCGCGATGCGCCGGCGTCCGCTCGTACTGAGTCCGCATCAGCGCCGCGAGCTGCGGAAAACGCTGTTCATCGATCTGGCTTGATGCCGTGCTCAAAGTCTGTCTCCCCTCAAAGCGCGCCGACGGCATCGCGAATGCGGATGGGCGGCTTCTTGTCCTGATAAGCGTTCACGGAGAGCTCCCAGGCAGTCTCGCCGCCGGGACGTTCGCCGGTCAATTCGAATCCGAGATTGCGGTAGTGATCCGCGACCATCATGTTCTTCTTGGTCGGGACGTAGACGCCGCGCACGAAGCCCTTGCCCAGCTCCCGCGCGCGAGCAACCAGCAAATCCAATGTCGCCTCGGGAACGCCGCGACCAAGGACGCGGCACGACATCAGCCAGGTATCGATCTCGATTGCATCGGTGCCGACATCCGCGATCACGACGCCAATCATGCCGTTGTCACCGAACGTGTCGCTGAGCCGCATCTGCATGGTGATACGGCGTGGATCGGCCTCGGCCGTCGCTACATCGACTTCCGAATAGCGCCGGGTGGTCAGGTTGAACTGGTTCGACTTCGAGATCAATTGCGCGATCCGCTTGCGTCCGATCGCATCAAACGGGTTGACCTGCAATTCCATGTCGAGCGACTGGAGATAGTCCTCCTGCCGCGCGAACGACTTCAGTTGGGCGGTGCGCCGGGCATCGGCCCGATAATATGCCGCCCGGTCACGATCCTCGGCCGTAAATCCCGTAGCCTCGAAGTAGCACGCGGACTGGAACACCGGGATCCACTCCGTCACATCCTTGGGCACTTCGGGCACCGCGACCTGAGGCAGGGCAAAGCGGACTTGGGCGCGTTCCGCGGGATTGTCGTCCAGGAAGACAAAGCTATCGAGACCAAGGCTGAGAATCTCGGACAGCGCCTGCAGATTGGCAGCCTTGTCGGTCCAGTTGATCTGGAAGACGGCGATGTCCTCCTCGACCAGCACCATCTCCGGATGCGTGCGAAATGCATCCAGAGCGACGCTCTCCTCGTTCTTGGAAGACACGCAGAGCACGATGCCGCGGTCGCGCAATTCCTTCGCCATGGCCTGGAGCGCGCAGTGGGCCTCCCCAATCGGACTGCCGGGGCCGAGCAGCAGATTCTCCTTGCCGTCGTCGCCGACGATCCCGCCCCACATGGTGTTGTCGAGGTCGAGCACGAGAACCCGGCGCGACTTGCCGAATTTCAGCGCGACCAACCTGACCAGGTGCTCCGCATAGAGCGGCGCATTCTCCGGCGCGAACGGATACTTGGCCAGTGCCCAGTGCCGCGCGGAGTGCCAATTGTCCTGGCCGGTCCTTTCGGACAGCATTGCAACGTCCAGCAAGAGATCACCGCTGGATCTCACGAACTCGGACAGTCCGGCATTCACGCGGCCGACGAGGTCGACGTGCGAGCCCGGTATCAGCCGGTCGACATGGAGCCTGACGTGCGCGGGATCCGGCGTCAAAGTCTGGAAGACCACTGGCTTCTTGAGCGACGAACCAATGCGCTCGCGGATGGCACGCAGGCGCTCGAGCGCCCGGTCCGCGATTGCCGTGGCGGCCTCGGGATTCCCGGGCGCCGGCCGCAGGCCGAAAGCATGCACGTCCATTGCGAGAACGACGATATCGGGGCCGAACGCGGCGATGCCGTCACCATCGCGCCCCAGCAAAACCTCAGGATCTTCGTATTCGGAGATCATGACATCGACACGCAGACCATGCCGGAGCCCAGTGCCGATCAACGTCTCTTTTAGGTGCCGCGCGGTCGAATTCGAGAGCAACAGAACGCGGACGGCTTGCAGGCCGCTCTGTCCCGTCGAGTCCTGAACTGCGGAGAGGCCGATTGCGAGCCGCCGCAAGCCGCCTGCATCCCATTCGTACTGCGCCAGGCGAACCAGATCGGCGACACCGCTTCCGCTGAGGTTGCGGGTTCGCTCGATGTCACCTGCCGTGGGCTGTGGCAACCACCTCATCATCGGCTTGATCACGGCAGGCTCGCTCGTACTGAGAAGAACTGGCCAACGTCACGCGGCGATCATCGAGATCAAATCGCCCACCGAGCGAATGTTCTCGATCTGCGCAGCCTCGAACTCGCGATCGAACTCTCTTTCAACCGCGGCGACAATGCGAATTGTCGCAAGGCTATCCCATCCATCCACGTCGTCAGGGGTGGACTGCGGCGAAATCTGCAAATTCGGGAGATCGAGTTCCTCCCGGAAAATTGCCTGCAATCGGCCAATGACGTCTGCCTGCTTATCCACTGATCAAGCCCTTCGAGGTCGAGAAACGCCTTCATATACTCCGATCCGCACCGCTTCAACCGGAGTTTTCTTCTTTGATTTCAACGCAATAGCATCACGCAAGAAAGCGCCTGTGCAAAGGCAAGCGGTACATGCTGATACCACGCCGGCCGAGGGAAACACCGGTCATGATCGCGTCGCGCGCCGGAATCGACCACATCCACAAGTTCGACAGGCGAAATTCGATGTACTGGTCGCGGGGATAATGGCCGCCGAGCCATGCCGCATCGAACGCGCCGTTTCGGTTGAGATAGGTGTGCGTCCCTTCCTGGCCGTCGCGGGTGCGCCAGCGATACGTGGTCGTGCCGTGAAAAACCGCTGCGAAATCCGACCTCTCGTGACGAAGGATGCTCTCGACGGCGTGCAGCGGCGTCAAGGTCGCCAGAAATCTTCCGACCCCCAGCCCGACACAGACGGCGTCGAGCTCCATCAGCCTCTGATAGGGGGATTCCGGATCCCACGGCGTTTCCGTGGTCTGGTGATCCCTGACGAGAAACTCCGCCTGCGGCCCCAACGCAATGACGGAGGACGAGTTGTGAATGCTGCGCTTGACGCCGCGATAGCGCCTGAATGTCTCGGCGATAAGGCCCGTGGACACGGGTTCCCTGTGGATTTCCAGAATCCTGCGATCGTCGACGACGAGGGGAATCGCGGACATCACCAGCGTGCCGTCAGGACCGATCAGTTCGAGCAGCAAATCGATCACCGACGACGGCTTGCCGGGAAAATTGTAGAATTCGTTCCAGGAAGACTGCACCCACACGGTGGCGCCCGCCTTGATACCCAGCCTCTCAAAGGCCGACCGCAATTCTGGAACCGAAATGGGCTCCTTGAAAAACCTCTTCTCGAGGGAGAGCCTGCGAAGCCGGACGTAAGACCGCAGGTCCTGTCGGCCCAATACGCGCCGCAGGCTGGAAATTACGAGTTGGCGAACTGAGGCTGACATCTTGAGCAGCGTAAACCCTGGTGCAGGTCGTCAGCTATCAGGCCGCCCCTGCGATGTCGACCGGATCCTTGAATTTCGGATTATTATCACAAGCGGCGGCTTCCGGGCAGATTTGCAACCGGGACCACGGCCGGTTTGATTCGCAACTGGCGTTGCTGTAGCAACGTTCGCCATCCGGCCCATAGCCTGCCGTTCGTCGAGGAAGACGATTGTGAAGACAATCAGCGTTATCACGCCCTGCTATAACGAAGAGCTGAACGTGCGGGATTGCTACGAGGCGATCCGGCAGGTCTTCGACAACGAGCTCAAGGGCTATCAGCGCGAGCACATCTTTTGTGACAACGCCTCTGACGACCGCACCGTGGAGATCCTGCGCGAGATCGCCGCGCAGGACCCCGCGGTCAAGGTCATCGTCAATGCGCGCAATTTCGGGCCGCTGCGCAATACCTACAACGGGGTCATGGCGAGCACCGGCGACGCCGTTCTCCTGTTCATGCCGGCCGACCTCCAGGACCCGCCGGACCTGCTGCCCCAATTCGTCAAGCTGTGGGAGGCCGGCAACGAGATCGTCTACGGCATCCGCGCCGTCCGGGAGGAAGGCCGTTTGATGCGTGGGCTGCGCAATGCCTACTACCGCATTCTGACCCGGTTCTCCGAACTCAAGGTGCCCCCAGGCGTCGGTGACTTCCAGCTCGTCGACCGGCGCGTCGTCGAGGCGATGCGGCACGTCCGCGACGCCTATCCGTTCATGCGCATGATGACGTTCGAGTGCGGCGGCCGCATGGTCGGCGTACCCTACACCTGGCGCGAACGAAAAAAAGGATTCTCGAAGAACCGCGCCGGTGCGTTGATCGACCAGGGCCTCAACGGACTGGTGTCCTTCACCACGGCGCCGGTGCGTTTCGGGTTGTTCGCGGGCTTTCTGATCTCGGCCGTGAGCATCACTTACGCGATCGCCAACTTCATCATCGGCCTGGTGCTTTACCAGAAGCTCGCCGAGCCGGGCATCCTCACCCTGATCGTCGCCATGTTCTTCTTTGGCGGCGTGCAGCTGTTCTTCATGGGCATGATCGGCGAATATGTGCTCGCGATCTACGGACAGGTTCGCGAGAAGCCCGTGGTGTTCGAGCGTGAGCGCGTCAATTTCGGCCCGCCGCCACCGAAGGCGTGAGACGAAGCCAAATCAGCGCCTCGCCAATGCCTGCTCGATCCGCGCGACGACCGCCGGCACGGAAAGGCCGGCGGCATCCAGGAGCGCCTCGCGCGATCCCGCGCTAGAGGTTTTGCCGCCCTGCTCGGGAATGCCGATGCCCGTGACCGGCGGCCGAGCGGCATCGCCGGCGAATGCACCCGCCACCAGGCTGAACAGACCGCCGCGCAGGATGTGCTCCTCGAGCGTCACGATGAGCGATGCGTCGCTTACCGCCTCGCGGATCACGGCCTCGTCGAGCGGCTTCAGGCAGGAGACGCTGACCACGCCGACGTCCCGGCCGCGCGCAGCCAGCGCATCGGCCGCTTCCAGCGCGCGGGAGGCGATCGGGCCGGAGGCGAGGATGACGACGTCCCGCCCTTCGCGCAGAAGCCGCGGCTTGCGCAAATCGGTCACGACGGGGCCGAGATTCGGCTCGCCCTGCCGGCTGAGCCGCAGATAGGACGGCTTGCCACTTCCTGCGATCAGGCGCGTTGCGGCGCGGACTTCCATGGGGTCGCAGGGCACGAACACTTCGATGCCCGGCAGCATCGACATGATACCGGCATCCTCCAGCGCGTGATGAGTATAGCCCTGGCTGCCATAGGCATAGCCGGCGCCCACCGCCACGACCTTGACGTCGGCACCGTGGTAGCAGACGTCGTTGCGGAGCTGCTCGAGGCAGCGCAGCGTCGGGAAATTGCCGATCGAGTAGATGAAGACGGTCTTGCCCGACAGCGCGATGCCGGCGGCCATGCCCGCCATGTTCTGCTCCGCGACGCCGACATTGATGAAGCGGTCGGGAAATTTCGCCGCAAACGGCTCCAGCACGGAATAGCCGAGATCGCCGCAGAGCAGCCAGATGTCGGGGTTTTCGCTCGCCGCCTGCGACAGGCTCTCGATGAACGTCGTCCTCATGCGCCGACCTCGGCCAGCGCCTGCGCGAGCAGCTCATCGGAAGGAGAACGATAGTGCCATTCGAGCTTGTTCTCCATGAAGCTCACGCCCTTGCCCTTCACGGTGTGCGCGATCACGACGGTCGGCCGGCCCGACGGCGCCGGCACGGCGGCCAGTACGCGCTCGAGGGCGCCAATGTCATGGCCGTCAATCTCCTCGACATGCCAGCCGAACGCCTTCCACTTCTCCGCGAACGGATCGAGGTTCAAGACCTCGGCGACCGAGCCAAAACTCTGGATCTTGTTGAAGTCGACGATGACGCAGAGATTATCGAGCTTGTGGTGGGGCGCGAACAGGATGCCTTCCCAGTTCGAGCCCTCGTCGCATTCGCCGTCGCTGAGCAGGCAGAACACGCGGCTGCCGGCGCCGGCGGAGCGCGCGGCCAGCGCCATGCCGATTGCGATCGGCAAGCCGTGGCCGAGCGAACCGGTCGAGACCTCGACGCCGGGCACGGCGTGGCTGACATGCCCGGTCAGGATCGAGCCGTCGCGGCAATAGCTGTCGAGAGCGGCGAGGGAAAAGAAGCCGCACTCGGCCAGCGTCGCATACATGATCGCCGTTGCGTGGCCCTTGCTGAGCACGAAGCGGTCACGGCTTGCGGCCTGCGGATCAGCGGGATCGAGCCGCAACACCTGCGTGTACAGCACCGCCAGAATATCGGCCATCGAGAGGCAGCCGCCGATATGCGAGGCTTTTGCGGCATGCACCATCCGCAGCGCGTGCGCGCGAATGCGCCGCGCGAACTCCTTTGGTTCAGGACGATTTACGGGAATTGTCATGCCAGTTTACCGTTTCGCGTAGTCCATCGTCCAACGACACCTCGGGCTTCCAGCCCAGTGCGAGCATGCGCGAAACGTCCGCGGCCAGGACCATAACCTGATCGGGACGGTACGCCAACTCGCCGAAGCCCAGCGCCGCGCCGGGATCTATGAGATCGCGCAGCCGCGTCACCGTCTCGCGCAGCGGCGGCGCCTCGGGGCTGCCGACGTTGAAGACGCCGCTTGCATCCGCGTGTGTGGCGGCAAGCCGGAACGCGCTCGCGGCATCGCGCGCGTGCAAGAATCCCCAGCGCTGCTCGCAGGCGGTCAGCGCCATATGCTGGCCGGAGCGCAGGTTCCGGATCATGCTGGGGATCAACCAATAGTCCGCATCCTTCGGCCCGTAGGTCGAGAAGATCCGCAGCCACGCCGACCGAAGCCCCCGCTCTTCGCAAAGGCGCATCGCCATCGATCCGGCGGCGAGCTTGGCCATGCCGTAGAGCGTCGTCGGCCGCGGAGCATCATCTTCGCGGATGGCGCGATCATAGGGGCCGTATTCGGCCTGCGATCCCGCCCCGACGAAGATTTTGGCGCCGGCCGCGGCGGCGAGTTCAACGAGCCCGACCGTATCGGCCACATTGGCCGCCTGAACAGGGCTGTTGCGGTCGCTGCCCGCAACGCCGCGCCAGGCCATGTGCACAACCGCCCCGGGCGCGAATGCTTCGAGAGGCCCGCGCAGGCCGTCCAGATGCTCCAGGGCGCCCGGAATCACCCTCAGGCGGCTCGCTGCCTCTTGAAGGCGCCAGGGAGCGCTGTCGGGGCGGAGCAGGACCGCCACCTCGTGCCCCTGCGCCAAAAGGTCCGCAACGAGATAGGAGCCCAGAAAACCGCTCGCGCCGGTCACGAAAATACGCATGGCGTTCCGGGTAAATCAGCGGCCCGGACCCGTCAACGCCCCGCTTCGGGAATCACCCGGGAATCCCCGGGGATGGAGCTGGGGACCTGGCCCTTCAGCACCATCTGAGCTTGATTATCCGGCTGATGCAGCTAAACGGGGGCCAGAATTGGCGTTCGACGACACAGGGGTAGATGCATGAGCGATTTCAGGCTGGCCATGGTTTCCGCGGGCTTCGAGCACGGCGGCAACGTCACCCATCGTCACTTCGACGGCCACCCCGACCTGCTCGTCTATCCCTTCGAATCGCAGCTCGGAAATCGCAACTTCAACGACTTCCTCGCGTCCGTCGAGCGGGTCCAGTACCGCTACCCCGAATTCCCGGAAGGGCTGTCGGCGATCGAGCTCTACGAGCAGATGATCGACGAGGAACTGAAGACGTTCCTGCGCAAGCGCAACGGCTCCAAGTTCCGCGACGCCGATTGTGTGCTGGACGAGAAGAAGCGCGTCGCCGAATTCGTCCGGCTGTGCGGCGAGGCGCCGATCCCGCGCCGCAAGGTCATCGAGGCCTTCTTCCGCTCGACCTCCGCGGCCTGGGAGAACTACTACGCCAAGCCGCGCCCCGGCATGGTGCATGTCGGCTACTCGCCCGCCATCGGCATCGACGCCGACCGCATGGTGCGCGACTTCCCGAACGTCCGCATCCTGCACATCGTGCGCAACCCGTTCTCGGCCTATCGCGACACCAAGCGCCGCCCGTTCCCGCAGCCGCTGAGCAAGTACCTGATCACCTGGAACATCTATCATTCGACGGTCGAGATGTTCGCCAAGATGTATCCCGAGAACGTGCGCATCTTCCGCTATGAGGACCTCGTCGACGACAAGCGCAAGTTCATGACCGAGGCCGCCGCCTTCATCGGCGTGCCGTTCGCCGACAGCATGCTCTATCCGAGCTGGAACGGAGTCGAGATCAAGGACTCCATCGCGCCATGGGGCACGGTGCTCAAGAGCACCAAGGACTACAACAAGGCCGTCATCGAGGAGCTCTCGGACGACGAGCGCAAGCAGATCGCGCAGGGCACGGCGGCGCTGGCCCGCCATTTCGGCTACGACCAGATCGACTATCTGGGCCCGCTCTATCGTGCTGGGTAAGATCGCGTTCTTCGAAACCGACGAGCGCCCCGACATCGCTGCCGAACGCGCGCGCATCCTGCCTGCGCTCCGGCAACGCCTGCAATCATCCAGCCGAAACGCCACGGTAACGCCGGCGCTCGGCGGCACGCTGGGCATCTGCTTCGATGCCGAGATTGCCGGCGAGAAACGGTTTCTGAAGACCCATCTTCCTGACGCAGAAGCGCGCGGCAGCCTGACGAGGGAAGCCGACATCCTCGCGCAGCTCTATGGCACGACGATCGTGCTCGACCGTTTCGAGGTCCCGCTCGCGGACGGAACGAGCCGGCTCTGCCTGCTCATGCCAGCGCTTACCCCGCTGACTTCGCCCATCAAGCCCGCAAATGCCCTCGCAATGGCGCACGAATGCAATGAGCGGCTCGGAGATTGGCGCCCGGGCGATCTGCCGACGTTCGATCGATATCTCGTCTCCGCGGCGCGCGCGCTAAAAATCCTGTCGGAGCGCGACCTGCTCGAGCAGGCAAGCGCGGCCGAACTTCGCCGGCTCATCACGCTGCTTGAGGACAGCCTTCCAAAACTCCCGCAAGCGCTCTGCCACGGTGATTTCGGACCGAAGAACATCATGCTCGAGGGCGCGGTGCCGCGCGTCATCGACTGGGAAGATGCTTTCCTCGGCATTGCCGGCTACGACTATCTCTACTGGCTGACCTTCATGGAGAACCGGCCGTTCCTGCAAACGGCGGCATTCGGGCAAACCGGCCTTTTGTCCGATATCGAGCGCGCGATCCTCGCGCTCGTCGTCCTGCTCAAATCATATTTGGCGGTCTGCTCGGGCGCATATCTGAAGCATGCGGTTTCGCCGCAGGCACGCATCGCCGAGATTCTGGAGCTGCGCTGATCACGCCGCGTGCGCGGCGCCGACGACCTGATCGAGTTGGTCGCGCGAGAATGTGCGCAGGTTCCGGCCCTCGCGCAGCGCCTTGTACCAGTCAACGGTCAGACGCAGGCCCTGCGCCAGATCCAGCCGCGGGGTCCAGCCGAGCTCGCTGCGTGCCTTGGTGCAGTCGAGCCTGAGATAGGCAGCCTCATGCGGATGCGGACCGGCATCCGCGGTCCAGCGCGCGCCCTCACCCCACATCGCGATGAGATGCTCGACCACCTTGCCGACCGACACCTCGCTGGCGGCATCAGGCCCGAAGTTCCAGCCACCGATGAAGCGTTCGTCGCCCGCCAGCCGCTCGACCAGCGTGAGATAGCCGAGCACCGGATCGAGCGCGTGCTGCCAGGGCCGCACCGAATTGGGATTGCGGATACGCAAGGCATCACCGGCGAGAAACGCCTGCATCGCGTCGGGCACGAGGCGATCGCGCGCCCAGTCGCCACCGCCGAACACGTTGCCGGCGCGCGCCGTCGCAACGCGTGCCGCGCCCTCGGCATTGAAGAAGCTGTGGCGATAGGAATGCGTCACGAGCTCGGCGCAGGCCTTGCTGTTGCTGTAGGGATCATCGCCGCCGAGACGATCCCCCTCGCGGAAGGCCGCGCCGGCTCCGTTGTTCTCATAGCACTTGTCGCTGGTGACATTCAGGATCACCCGCACCGAGCGCAGCTGCCGCGCTGCCTCCAGCACATGCACCGTGCCCATCACGTTGGTCGCAAACGTCTCGACCGGCTCTTCATAGGACGGACGCACCAGCGCCTGCGCGGCCATGTGGATGACGATATCGGGCGCAGCCTCCGCCATCGCGGCACGCAAGTCGGAGAGATCGCGGATGTCAGCAACGCGCTGCTTGATGTCGTCGGCGATCCGCGCCGTCACGAACAGCGAGGATTGATGCGTCGGCGCCAGTGCATAGCCGTAGACGTCGGCGCCGAGACGGCGCAGCAGCAGCGAGGCCCATGCGCCCTTGAAGCCGGTGTGGCCGGTCAGAAAAACCTTCTTGCCGCGCCAGAACGCCGGATCCGTCACCAGACCCTCCATTTGGCGCGATTGCCCGCCCACTCGCCTTCGAGGAAGTTGCGGTCGCGCAGCGAGTCCATCGGATGCCAGAAGCCGGGATGCACAAAGGCGCGCAGATCGTCGCCGCGGACGAGTTGCTCCATCGGCTCGCGCTCCCAGATCGTCTTGTCGCCTGCGATCAACTCTCCGACCGACGGCGACAGCAGGAAGAAACCGCCGTTGATCCAACCACCGTCGTCGTTCGGCTTCTCCTCGAAATTGACGACGCGGTCGCCCTCGATCGCGACCGCGCCGAACCGCTTCGCGGGCCGCACCACCGAGACCGTGGCCCTGCGGCCATGCGCCTTGTGGAAGGCAATCTCGGCGCCGAGATCGATGTCGGCGACGCCGTCGCCATAGGTCAGCGCGAAGAAAGGCTCGTTCGCGACATAAGGCAGCACCCGCTTCAGCCGGCCGCCGGTCTGGGTCTCCTCGCCGGTGTCGACCAGCGTGACCCGCCAGGGCTCGGCGGTTTCGCGATGCACTTCCATCCGGTTCTCGGCGAGATGGAACGTCACGTCGGACATGTGCAGGAAGTAATTCGCGAAGTACTCCTTGATCATGTAGCCCTTGTAGCCGAGGCAGATCACGAAGTCGTTGAAGCCGTAATGGCTGTAGATTTTCATGATGTGCCAGAGGATGGGCCGGCCGCCGATCTCCACCATCGGCTTCGGCCGCGTACTGGTTTCCTCGGCGATGCGGGTGCCGAGGCCTCCGGCGAGAATGACGACTTTCATGGAAACCCTGCCGAGATCCGGGAAAATACTTCCGATTGGGCACTGGTTACTGCAGGCATTTTAGGCCGTCAATTGGGGCGCGCTAGCGACCCGAAGGCAGCACCGGCTGCCCGACCGCCGATTTCCGACGCATGCACTTCCGTGGCAGTGTCGACATGTGCAGGCCAACATCGTTATGGTCCGATTCTCAAATTGCCCTGATCCAGCCATAGACCAAGTCATGCAAAAACGGCCCTATCGCGCGCTAACGCTCCTTTTTGCGACCGTCCTTGCTGGTCTGTTCCTGCTGCAATTCGGAACCTTCATCGACCGCGCGACGCCGGCGCTCATCGACGATCACGACATCCTCTATCCGCTGGGCGACAAGCCGACTGCCACCCTTCATGAGATCTGGACTGATCTGAAAAACACCGATGAATACCAGGAACTGGCGCACACCGGATCAGCGACGCGATTTCGTCCTGCCTTCTATCCCCTGAAGTCAATCCAGACCTACCTGTGGGGAAGCAACATCCGCCTGTGGTACATCGCCAATTTCCTGCTGTATCTCGGCACGACGACGCTGCTTTTTTTCCTCACCCTTCGGACTTTCGGCATCCCAAGCGCGCTCGTCTTTGCCGCCCTCTATCTAGGCCACAAGTCGTGGGCAGACATCTTTCCCCGGCTCGGCCCGGTCGAAATTGAATGCATCCTGGTCGGAACATTTCTGATCTGGATGCTATGGCGATGGATCGAAAGCGGAAAAACATCTGCCTTCTGGCTCGCGATACCCACGGCCCTGCTATTCGGAGCAATGAAGGAAGCTGATTCACCTTTGTTGATCGCGGTCGGGGGGCTGCTGCTGGTTTGTGGCTTCCTCAGCGGCACCCGGCGTATGGTTTCGGCCGGAGCCGTCCTGATCGTCACGGGCGCAATCGTATTTGCCATCATGCTGCGTATCACTGCGACAGCAAGCACCGGACTCGTGGCGCCATGGGGTCCCTGGCAGTCCTACCGGGATCATCGCAGCAGCGACGCGCTCGCCTGGCTTGCCCTTGTCCCGATCCCCGTTCTGGCGGCCGCCATGGTCGCGCGTGGCTTGGGCCGGCTCAAGACGAGCTGGGGCGAACTTGCCGCGCTCATTCTAGCAGCGCTTTCGGTCGAAATTCTCCGATTGACGCTCTACTATATCAGCTTCTCGATGACGTATGGCGGGGTGAACGACGCCATCGGCATGCGATACGGTTATCCGCTGGCCTTGATGCAAGCTATGGTCGCGGCATTCGTGTTCGGCAGGCTTGCAAAGGACGGCGATTGCTTGGTCGCACCGCTCTCACGAGCCGCCGCGATTGCCTGTTTCTTCGCAGTGCTTCTTGTCAACCACGGCCTCTTCTCACCCTACACGTTCAAGACCCGCGACTGGTGGCTTCAGTTCAACACGGACGCGGACAATGCCGTCAGCGAAGCGGCCAGATTGCTTTATGAAGCCCGCAAGGAGAACAAGAATCCAGTGCTGATCGCGACGGGGCCTGCACTGGAATGGGAGCCGAAGCTTTCTCTCATCCTCTTCTTGAAACGAAAGATGCCTGACACGGTCGTGTACTTCGACCCGAACGAGCAGTCCTCGAACGCGACATACTACGGAAAGATGTCGATCAAGCTGGGCGGGACACCGCTGCCGCCGGAAATGCGGGCATCGCTGGCCGGACGAGGCTGCATCGTCGTTCACGTCGACGAGCGCGAATCTGCAGATCCCGATTGCAAGGCGTTGAACATTACGACCATCACCGGGCGCCCTGCCCCTTAGGTACCACCGCGCGTGACGCTAAATGCTACTCGTCCCGTCTGTTTAAACTCCTTTACGCGAAGAGGCCTTGCCGCGATATCGACCGCGAAAATCAACATGATTGTCTCGCGACGAGCGGTGCGTATAGTTTCACGATGCTGCCGTCGACGGGATGGGTGAGATTATCGACAAGCGAGCGTGGGGCGAAGTCGAGCCCCAGGCCCTCCCACTCCTCCTGTTTTAGGGAGTGTCCGCCAGTCCCCAGAATCAACCACGCACGCTGAAGGCGTTCGGGGCCAACCATCTTCAAGTATTCGCCTGCAAGCCGATGCGACGACGGATAGCCGGCAAAAATCCAGGGGAAGACCGGCATGTGGCCGCCAATCGCAAAGACCGCACCCGGGACTTCGCCGCTGAGGTCGATGGCAAGGTCGCCACGGCAAAAGCCGCGGCTCGCGACGTCACTCTGCAGCGTTTGGATGAATTGTCGGGTACGCTCATCAAGCTTCAGCGTGGAGCCCGCACCGACCCCAGTTGGAAGAGTTTGCAATTTAAGGGGCGTTGCCAATCGATAAGGCGACGTCAAACCCACAGCCGTTGCGCTGTACACAAGATAGGCACCGACGAACGAAACCAGCGTCAAGCCGAACGATCGCGGAAGCACTAGCGCCGTGGCGATTACCAGCACCGTCAATGACAAGCCCGGGAAGAGCGCGACCTGAAAGCACACCCTCCCGGCGCTCCCCAAAGTTGCAGCCCAGGGAATGATTCCGATCAGAGCCAGGAGTGCAATCCATCTGAGCCTGACGTCCCGCCGACACGCAATTGAAAGCATCGCGAAACCGCCTCCGCCGAGCACGGAAAGAATATGACAGTTCGCCGGATCGACCCTCCGTAAGAGCGACAATCCGAGCAGCAGCACTACGCAGAACGCAACCAGTTCACCCCATCTTCCGATGACACTCCGCCCTGAGTGGCGGGCAAACATGCATCCCAGCAGCAATCCGCCGCTCGCCCACCATACCCATCCCTCGCGAAGGAATTCGATCTGTTGATCGCGCATCGAGAAGGGGTTCGGATGGGCTCCGCCGAAGACGACCAAATAACCATTGATCTGGCTGACTATCGTTCCGAGAGGAAGACTCGCAGCCAGCACGATGAGGAAGCCCGAGCCAAACAGGATCGTGCGACCGAGTTGCGCCATTCTGGCTCGATTGTCGGGGAGCGCGCACAGGACGCCCACGAGATAGATCGCGCCATAAGCCATGACGTTGAGAGGCCTGGTAAATAGCGCGATGGCGATCGCAAGAGCCGCTAAGAAGGCGGAGAAAGCAGGGAGCGACTGCAGGAGCACCAATCCCAAGGCCAAAATCCAGCCAGCTACCAAAACGAGCCAGTTGTAAGATGGCGTGGGAAGCCAGTAAGTGTAGTAGAAGAACGGAGCGAGCAAGGTCGTAGCAACGATCAGGATCGCATCTGGATCTCGCCAGGAAAGCTTCAATCTTATCACGACAGCGCAGCCCAATGAAACTCCCAGGCCGGAAAGGATGACAGCACCGATGCGGTTGAACGCCGACACGGATTGGCCGGCGAGCAGATACAAGGGATGAATGGCGTAGCTGAAGAGTCCCAAGACCAGGTCATATTCCGCCGGCCTCTGGGCCAGCATCAAATAGAACGCCTCGTCGGTAAAATCGAAGCCCCTGTCCATTTTCAGGATCAGGCTCGACGCCAGAACGGTTGCTGAAGCAAGCAACACGACCGCCGCAACAAGACGAGGCCGCGAAATTGACAAGGCGAGAATTCGACCAATGAGCATATGCTGTTTGAGTCCTGACGATGGACAGCCCTTGATTTCCCGGCTGGCTCGATCCTGAGCAATCAAGCCGGTCCAATTGACGATCTCGCTGGAATATGACATGGCGGCAAGATGGGATGGTTACGCTTCTTATTGGCAGCTGTCGTCGTCGCTTACCACTGCCAATTCCACCGGGTGTATCAGACGATCGGGGGCGTGGCCGCGGTAGAGGCCTTCTTTTTCGTGAGCGGCTTTTACATGGCCGCCGCCTATCCGAGATATCAGGGGCGGTTCTCGGCGCTGCTCTTTTGGTTGAGCCGATACCTGAGGCTGCTCCCGTTCTACCTGACCGTTCTTGCCCTGACTTGGCTGTTCTGGCTCAGCGGCATGGCCACGAACAAGACTGCAATCTTTGACGCGTTTGGCGCGGCCGACGCTCCCTGGCTCGCCAATATCACCTTGCTGGGCCAGGATCTGATCGCGATCAACGAGCACGCCAACCTGCTCCTTCCGGTTCGCCAATCATGGTCGATTAGCGCAGAATTGGTCTTCTACTTGCTCACCCCGCTATTTCTGAAATGCCGCAGTTGGCAGCTCATTGCCCTTGCCGCCCTGTCGTTCGCCATCAAAGCGTACTTTACGATCTCAGGGGACTGGAGGAGCGCCTATTTTCCGTTCTATTCGCAGGTCGGCTATTTTATCCTGGGGATAGTGCTGTTCAGGGTCCGCGACGGACTAACGTGGTCAAGATCATCCGCTCCTCCTCTGCTGTTGCTGACCTCCGTCTACCTCTGTGTCAGCCATTTTGCAGCCTTTGAACTCAACGGCATTCTGCCGAACCTCGGGATGATCGCGGCTATCGCCATCACCATGCCAACGGCCTTCGCGCACTCCAACCAGCCAACCTCGAATTTTCTCGGTGATATTTCGTACGGGGTTTATCTGGTGCACGTTCTGATGATCGAAGTGCTCATCTCGTTGGGATGGTTCTCCTACGACGCGGCTTCAAGGTCGGCAATCATCTGGATGTTCATCCTGGTGCTATCACTTTCAGCACTCGTCGCCGCGATTTTCGAGATCGTGGTTCAAGAGCGCATTGACCGCTGGCGCCGAAAGACGTTCTATGGCGGCGCCGCGCCTCGGGTCGAAATCAACATGCAGCAATCAACATAGCGGCGCCGCAATCGATCCGGCTGGACGACAGCCCTTTAGACATGTCTTCGGCAAGGACGGCGCTGACGCTGGGCATTGGACCGCGCGAAAATCCGTCGCGCCCCGTCGTCAGGCCAGCAGCGGATGATCGAGATGCAGACCGGCCAGGTACTGGGCCAACGTCGCAACTACGACCGTATCGTGCGGCTGCTCGGCAGGCGGCAGTGCATTAGCCCCCTCTGGATTTGGACCAGGCATCGTGTCCGGGGGAGCGAATTGGAAGGTTGCAGGGTTGGCAGAATTCGTCGCGAAAGCGAAATTGCCGGCCGCCGGAACTGCGGCCAACGGCGCCGAGGCAGGAACGCCGATCGTCCCGTCCCCGTTGAGGTTCTGATGAAGGCTGCTTTCGGCTTGCTCCAACGCCATGCTGACGCCCGAGAGCACGCCAGAGTCGTTGAGATAATTGCCCTTGATATCGGTGTGCCAGATGATGAACTGACTCGAACCAGGCGCCTTCCACGCAATGTCGAATCCGCTCGCGGTCTGTTCTGCGCCAACCGGCGTCCAAACGCCGAACTGGCCTGCCACGACCGGGGAGCCGCCGTAGGTCAACTCTGGTCCAGAACCACCGCTAACGGGGTTCATGTAGAAATTCGCATTGCTCTGGACCAGGCTCGTGTTGCCGAAGCTTTCGATGGCAGTCGCAGTAGCTGCGACGGAACCGATTGTACCGTCCCCGTTGAGATCTTGATGAAAGCTACTCTCGGCCTGCTCCAGCGTGCTACTTGTGCCTGCCACCACTCCAGTGTCGTTCTGATAGTTGCCGCTACTGTCGGTATGCCAGATGATAAACTGACTTGTGCCAGGCGCTTTCCAGGCAATCTGATATCCATTCGCGGCCTGCTCAGCGCCGATCGGCGTCCACACCCCGAACTGTCCGGCCGTCACCGGTGATCCACCGTATTTCAGTTCGGGTCCCGTCCCACCCGCAACCGGGTTCATGTAGAAGTTACTTCCGCCGTTCTCGACGAGACTGGTCGCACCGGACGTTTCAACGGTCGTGAACGGTACGCCAATCGTCCCGTCTCCGTTCAGATCCTGATGCAAGCTGATCTCTGCCTGCTCAAGCGTAGTGCTGCCGCCTGATAGGACGCCGGTGTCGGTTCGATAATTTCCGTTGGCGTCGGTATGCCAGATGATGAACTGGCTGGAGCCGGGCGCCTTCCACGCAATGTCAAATCCGCTCGCGGTTTGTTCGGCGCCCACCGGGGTCCAGACTCCGAACTCACCTGCCGTGACCAGCGATCCACCGTATTTCAAATCTACGTGCGCCTGACTACCGACCGGCGACATGTAGAAGTTGCTGCCACTCTGAAGCAGGCTCGTCGTGCCGACCGTCTCGATCGAGACGGGTGGATTGGCGAGCGCATTGCTCGAGAACGTACCGTCGGCAAACTGGATATACTCAACGTTCGTGACAGCATCGGTGCCATCGAATGAGCCGGATCGCTGATCGGCAATGGTGAAGGTTTGCGTCGCGGAATTGTACGCAACGGCGTAGTTGGCCCTGTTGCCCGAATACACCGCCGTATCGGTGCCTGCGCCCCCATCGATGGTGTCGTTGCCTCCGCCACCTGTGATCGTGTCGTTGCCTGCGCCGCCCTTCAAAACGTTGCCAATGGCGTTGCCGATGATGGTGTCGTTGCCGGCGCCACCAGTGGCGTTGTCGATGTAGGAGCGTACGTCGCCATTGTTGAGGTAGGCGTTGTAGACGTTGCCAGACGCGTAATGGCCGTTGCCGAGATTGGCCAGTTGCGCGGTGGAGAACACCGATGAAGCGCCGGGATTGAGATTGATGCTGAGGTTCGTCGTATAGTTCGACAGGTCGTATGTATCGACGCCGTTCCCGTCCCATACCGTCTCGTAGATTCGGTTGGCGGAGCCGCCGACGCCACCACCGTCCGCAAGCTGTCCGACGCCGTTGATGAACTCCTGCCCCGTCGTCTGGCTCCAGGTATAGACGGTACTACCGCTCTGCGTGTTGTAGTTCGCGCCATACAGCGTCTGGAGCGCGAGGATATCGTTGGCCATATAGGTCTCAGGATATCCGTACTGCTCGTTGGTGTAGCCGGTGAGCGGACCGCCGACATAGCTGCGATAGCTCATGACGGTGTATTCGCTATCGTCATGCGCGGTCGGCACCGCGACGTTGGCGGGCCCGCCGGTCTCCTGGCTATGCTTGAGACCCAGGGCGTGGCCGAGCTCGTGCAGCGCGGTGGTGAAGTAGTAGTTGCCGAGCTTCGCCTGCGTGTAGTCGTACTGCGTGCCAAACCAGACGTCGCCGCCAGCCGCGTAGTTGCCGGGATAGTAGGCGTAGGAGGTCGGATTGGCGGCCGGCGACTGCGCGATCATGATGTCGGCGCTGCCGTTACCGTTATAGGTGATGCTGGCGTTGGTGTAGCCTTGGATGAGCGCGATCGCGTAGTTGATCGCCGCCTGCATCTGGACCGGCGCAGCCGAAAAACCTGACGTGGTCGGTTCGCCGTCGCCGCCAGAGTAGGACCCGTAGGTGCTGGACGACGTGGGGAAACTGTAGCTGATCGTGCCGGACCATTTCGTGCCGGCAAGCAGGCCGTCGATGTCCGCGTTGTTGGTCGCACTGACCGAGACTGCTGTAGCCAATGAACTCTCCAGGACAACGCTTCGCGCGTGATTCGAGGCGCGAACGCGTAATTCAAGCTAGAGAGGTGTAGGTTTGGTTTAAGTTTGGCAGTTGTGCGCCGCTTGTCGCAGAAGAGGCAAACTCCCGTATTCATACGGCGCATCAGGAACTCGCCGGTTCCGCGCCGATCTCAATTTGCCAATCATATCAGCTAGCTACCCGACCGTCCCGTTCCTGGCGCGGAACTATTTCGTCCTTGGAATTGGCCGAGCCCTTCCCACCAACAGCCAATCGTTAACTAAAAGCCCCCCGCGCGCGTCCGACCCGGCAGCAAACGAGTTGCCTGCCGAGCGATCACGCGTGGTCCCTGCCGAAGGTCGCTCGACGCCACAATCTCGAGCGCTCCTATGGCAGAGCGCGCCGGGGAAGAATTGTCCATTCCAGACATGCTGATCTGGACTACGGGTAGAAAAGCGGTCATGCACGGCAGCGCGTGACACTGGCTTTCGCCAGCGTAAGGTTTGGGGTGCATGTCGTCAAAATTTGCCAAGGCCGAACTTTCGGCAGGTCAATCGTCTGCTAGCTCAGCATGGCTCCTGGTGTGTGTGGGCCCCTTCATCTTTCTGACTTTCCTGATCTTGCTTGCGCTTTATGGTGCGCCGGAACACGATGATTTCTGCTTTGCCTACCAGAATGTTCGCGATGGCTTCGTGCAGACCCTCCTCGCCTTCTACACGGGCCTGTCGGGGCGCATCGTCGCCCTTCTGATCATTCAGATTCCGGCTGCAATCGCGAAAGCTACCGGCAGCAGCATTTTGCCGGCATATGCTGCCACGCTCATCGCCTTCGCGATCCTGTTCGTTGCCGGATCGGCCTTCGCCATGGTTCGGATGTGGCCGAACGTCCGCGGCCTGCCGTTGCTCGTGCTGATGCTCGGGTTTCCTGCGGCAATTGCCGGGGCAACGCCAAGCGCGCATGATCTTCTCTACTGGTTGCCCGGGCTCGCCTGCTATGTGCCACCGGGACTGGTCACCATCCTGATATTGGGAGAATGCGTTTGCGCGATCGATCGCGAGCGCCAGTTTTCGATTCAAGCGACGGCATGGGCAGTCGCCGGCGGGTTCCTGGCTGCGACGTGCAACGAGTTCACCGCCGTCTGGCTCGTGGCGATCCTTGCGGCTTCGCTGCTCGCCCGCCATATCTTCGATCAGAAATTGCAGGTGGGTCATCACGTCGCGATTGGAGCGGCTGCGGCGATCGGATGGCTGTTCGTTGCTGCGGCTCCTGGCAACGGTCACCGGATGGCCGCCGTTGGCGGTAGCTGGAATGTTGTTTTTGCGATCACAGAGGGCTTTAAATTTTCTCTGACGGGCCTAAGAACCCTCTTGCTGTCTCCGTCGCTGATCGGCTGGCTCTTGGCTGTGATGGCCATTTCCGCTGCGACACCCGCGCCGGAAAAGCAGGACCCCCGTCGTGAGAAGTGGCTGGCGGCGGGAATCGCGGCGCTCGTTCTTGGCGCCTGCTATTTTGAGTATTTCCTGCACCAGCTGATCACCGGCGCGCACCTCGTCGATCGCGCGCAGAACGAAGCGTTGATATTGATCATCTTTGGCTTCACACTTTGCACTTCACTTCTCGCCAGAGTCTATCGACCGCAGCTTCGCCGAAAGCTGTCTCTCGGCGGCTCATCCATTTCGCTCGACAAACCGGTTTGGCCCCTGCTGCTGGCGGCAATCATCGCCATCTCGCTTTATTTCAGCACAACCGGCTCGCGCGTCCGCCGTGAAATGGCGACCTTCGACCTCTTCCGGCAGGAAGCCATCGCGCGCGATCGACTGCTCGCATCTCGTCCCGATCAAGTGGTCGAGGTGCCAAAGCATCGCTGGAAGCCATCAACCCTGATCGACGCAGACGTCACCGACAATATTGGCTGCGTGGCGATGTACTATCACAGCAAGGAATTGATCCCGGTCGATCCGCCGAGCGGCAGTTCGCAGTAGCTTCGGGCAAAAGCTGCGGCGGGTCTCGGCCACCCGGCGCAATGTCGCTCACAGCCCGTCCGCTTCGCCATTCTTTGGGGTCGAGCGTGGCACGAAGGGCGCGAACGAGGTGGTGCTGGCCGTGGTCGGCATCGTCAGCTTGCCGCCGCCGTCGGCAGGCGGCGCTGCCGCCGGTGCGGGCGATCCGGCGGGCGCGGTGGTGCCGTCCGGCCGTTGCAGCGCCAGCACCTCGCTGCGGTCGCCCTGCTTGAACGTCACCTCGCGCGGCTGGACCGAGGTCAGCGACCAGCCGTCAAGCGTCTCGCCTTGCCGCAGGCGGACGACCTTCTGGTCGGTGCGGTTGACGAGGATTGCGATGGCATCGCCCTCGCCCACCACGGCCCCGACCAGCATCAGCGGCGGCGGCGCTTCGACCGGTTTCGGCGGCGGCGCGTGAACTTCCTCGACCGGAGCGGCTGCGACCGCGCGCGGCGGCGGCCGCCGCGTCGCCGAAAAGATCGGGCGCTCCTGGGTCGCTGATAGCACCGACAGCGGCACCGACCACAGCGGATTGCCGCGAGGCACCGGCTTGCTGACGCCGGGCGCAGGCGTCGCAATCGGCCTCACCGCACCGACATCGATGCTTTCGGCAGCCCCGCCGGCGGCATCGTCCGACAGGATGTCGACGCGCGAGGACGTCGCCGCCCAGGTCCCGGCGATGCCGAGCACCGCGCACAACGCGGCCAGTCCTGTCGATCTGAGCCAGGCGGACATCGATATTCCCTTGCGGCTCCCCCACGCCGGCGCGGGGCAAGCGCATCAAACTAAATCCGATAGGCCTCGCCTTCAACCCGCTCCTGGCCTGCTCGAATCCCGCTTTCCATCCGGCATGCTGCAACGCACGAAAATGTTGCCCAAGGGCCACGATCACTGAAATTGCAAAGGAAACGGGCGGGAATTTCATGCAAATCAATGACCGTTCATTGCGGCTGGTTGCGACGGCATGGAATCATCGCCCCCGGGGGGCGCGGCCTTGCCGCCTGCTCTGGTTGACGACGTTGATTTTCTTTGTCGATTTGTGAAGGGCCCATGACCGGACCGATCATAGCGCGCAGAAGGATCGATGAGCGGCTGCGCGCCGTCGCCCGGCAGACCCTGGCGACCCTGCTGGCGACCACCGCGCTCGGCGTCGTCGCCGCCCACGCCGTCGACAGCACCTGGACCGGCTCCACGTCCACCGAATGGACGGACGGCACGAACTGGACCCCAACTCCCGACGTGCCCGACGGCACCGCCACTTTCACCAACACCGGTTCGGCCACGGTCGACAGCAACGGTCTCGTCAACATCGGCGCCGTCATATTCACGGCCGCTCCGAACGCGCAGACCTACACAGTCAACACCAACGATATCTTCGTGGTGAACGGCGTCGGCATCTCCAACAATTCGACCAACGTGCAGACGTTCAACGTCGGCTCGAGCATGGTGTTCCTGAACGCGAGCAGTGCGAGCGCCGGCAGCAATTTCGTGACGTACAGCGTCGGCGGCGGCGCGATGAGCTTCAACAATACCTCGACCGCGGGCACGGCCCATATCGCCAACGGCGGCGACATCGAATTCAACAACAGCAGCACCGGCGGCACCGCGGTCATCGTCAACAACGCTGTGATCAATTTCAACGACACGACCTCGGCAGGCGGCGCCAGCATCACGAACAATGCTGCCGGCTTCCTGACCTTCAACACCTCGTCCAGCGCCGGCACGGCGACGATCTCCAACAGCGGCACGCTGAACTTCTCCAACTCTGCCACCGCCGGCAGCGCCACCATCACCACCGAGAACGGCGGCACCACGAGCTTCACCGGCACGGCGAGCGGCGGCAGCGCGCGCTTCATCACCAATGCCGGCGGCACGGTCGACATTTCCGGCCTGACCAGCGGCGGCACGACTGCCGGCTCGATCGAAGGCGCCGGCAATTACGTGCTCGGCGCCAACACGCTCACCACCGGCAGCCTCAACACCTCGACCCAGGTCGACGGCGTGATCTCCGGCACCGGCGGCGGCCTGACCAAGGTCGGCACCGGCACGTTGACGCTGACCAACGTCAACACCTACACCGGCGCGACGACGATCTCGGCGGGAACGCTGGCGCTGTCGGGCTTCGGCGATATCTCGCCGTCAAGCGTCGTGACGGTGAACGGGACGTTCGACATCTCGGCAGCGACCTTGCCCTTCGTCGGCATCACGACCCTGGCCGGCAGTTCGACGGGCGTCGTGAACCTCGGCAGCAAGGGATTGTTCGTCAGCAACGCCTCGACCGAATTCGCCGGTGTTATTCAGGGCAGCGGTGGTTTCGAGGTCGGCGCAGGGACCCAGACGCTGTCTGGCGTCAACACCTACACCAACGTCACGCAGATCGATGCCGGCGCGACACTGGCCCTGAAAGGGGCCGGCTCGATTGCCAGCTCGGCCTACGTCGCCTTCTCCGGTCCGGGCGCAACGTTCGACATTTCGCAAACCACGTCAGGCGCGTCTGTTGCAGCATTGTACTCGCTTTTCGGTGAAGGCACCGTCTCCCTTGGATCGAAGACGCTCACCATCACCAACGGCAACAACTTCACCGGCGTGATCCAGGATGGCGGCATCGCCGGCGGCACCGGCGGCAATCTGGTCATTGCCACCGGCGCCACGCAGGGGCTCACCGGCACCAACACCTATACCGGCACCACGACGATTCAGGCCGGCGCCGAGCTCGACCTCATCACCAATGGCAGCATTGCCACCTCGAGCAGCCTCATCAACCACGGCGTCTTCGACATCACCGGGCTGAGCAGCGGCACCTCGATCAAGTCGCTGTCGGGCACCGATTCCACTGCACGCATCCATCTCGGCGCCAACACGCTGACGATCACCAACGCCAACGGTACCTACGCTGGAGCCATTGACGGCGCGGGCGGCGGCCTCACCCTGGCCGGCGGCACGGAAACCCTGACCGGCGCCAGCACCTACACCGGCGCGACCACCGTGAATGGCGGCAGGCTGGAGGTGAACGGCTCGATCACCAGCGCGAGCACCGTCAATGCCGGCGGCACATTCGCGGGCTCCGGCAACGTCGGCAATGTCGCGGTCACCGGCGGCACGCTCGCACCGGGCAGCACCGCGAGCCCGTTCGCACCGCTGACGATCAATGGCAGCCTCAGCTTCACCGCGGCCTCGACCTATATGGTGCAGGTCTCCTCGACCGCCGCCAGCCTCGCCAATATCACCGGCGCGGCCACACTCGGCGGCGCGACGGTGAGCGCCATCTTCGGCTCCGGCACCGTCAAGAAGCAGTACACCATCCTGACCGCGGCCGGCGGCCTCGGCGGCACCAGCTTCAATCCTGCCGTCGTCTCCAACATACCGTCGATCAACGCGACGCTGAGCTACGACACCAACAACGTCTTCCTCGATATCGGCGTCAGCTTCACGCCGACGGGCGGCGGCCTCAATGTCAACCAGCAGAACGTCGCGAACACGCTGGCCAATTTCTTCAACACGACCGGCGGCATCCCCGCGGCCTTCGCCGCCCTGACGCCGGCGGGGCTGACCACCGCGTCGGGCGAGCTCGGCACCGGCATCATCCAGTCCGCCATCAACGCCGACGGCCAGTTCCTGAACCTGATGCTCGATCCGACCGTGGTCGGCCGCTCGAGCGGCTTCACCAAGGCCGGCAGCATCGCGCAATATGCCGAGAGCGATGATGCGACCGCCTATGCGTCGATGCGCCCGGCCACCGCGCGCGAGCGCGAAGCCTATGCGATGGCGACCAAGGCGCCTTCGCTGCTGTCGCCGCAGCCGATCAATCGCTGGAGCGTCTGGGCGGCCGGTTATGGCGGCTCGGCCCAGGTCGGCGGCAATGCCCTTGTCGGCTCGCAGGACCTGACCGCGCGCGTCTGGGGCGGCGCGGCCGGCGCCGACTACCGGATTTCGCTGGACACGCTCGTCGGCTTTTCGCTCGGCGGCGGCGGGCTGAATTATTCGCTCGCCAACGCGATGGGCGCGGGCTCCGCCGACCTGTTCCAGGCCGGCGTCTACGGCCGTCATAATTTCGGCCCGGCCTATATCGCCGCTGCGCTCGCCTATGGCTGGCACGACGTCACCACCAACCGCACCGTGGCGCTCGCCGGTGCCGACCAGCTCCAGGGCCGCTTCAAGGCCGACACATTCTCCGCGCGCTTCGAGGGCGGCTATCGTTTCACCACGCCCTTGATCGGCATCACGCCTTACGCGGCCGCGCAGGTGACGAGCTTCAACCTGCCGAACTATTCCGAAGTCAGCCTCAACGGCGGCGGCCTGTTCGCGCTGAACTATGCCGCGCAGTCGCTGACCGACACCCGCTCCGAGCTCGGCCTGCGCACCGACAAATCCTACGCGATGCAGAACGGCGTGCTGACCTTGCGCGGCCGTGCCGCCTGGGCGCACGACTACAATCCGAGCCGGGCCGTCACCGCGCTGTTCCAGACCTTGCCGGGCACCAGCTTCGTCGTCAACGGCGCCAGGGTCGACGCCGATTCCGCGCTTGTCAGCGGCAGCGCAGAGATGAAATGGCTGAGCGGCTTCTCGATCGCCGGCACCTTCGACGGCGAGTTCTCCGGCAATGTCACCAGCTATGCCGGCAAGGGCGTATTCAAGTACAGCTGGTGAGGCGCCCTACTTCTCCGCCTGCCACTGGCCGGAGACGCCCAGGATGACCCTGACGCGGCCGGTGGGCGTATCGCTCAGCGTGGTGGTCTGCGGCACCTGGACGTCGAGCTGATCGACGAACAGGAACGGCATGCCGGCTTCGAGATCGTAGAGCACCTTTTGCAGCGCGGGCTGCTCCAGTTCGCAGCTGACGACGAGGCCGACGAAGCCGTCCTTGGTCTGCGCCCCCGAGACGTCGACCTGCGAGGACTGCACCGAGCCGCCCTGATTGCCGACCGCAGCCGCAACCCGCTGCAGCAGATTGGCGCCCGCCACCGTCACCGTCGGCCCTTCCAGGAACGGCGTGCCGGGATGCTCGGCCGACAGGGCCGCGGCATTCTTGGCCGCACCCTTGCGGCCGCGCAGCTGGTCGAGCAGGTCGGAGGTCTGCGCCAGGGCCTGACGATGTGCGATCACGTCGGCGATCGACAGGCCCGCCAGCAGCAACAGGCCGCCCGTCACAGCGAGGTAGAGCGTGACCGCGATCAGTGGCGAGGAGGTCAGCGTCCGCGTGACGGCGCCTCCGCTTCCGGCATTGACGCTGCTCATGGTGGGGGTCATGGCGCGTTCCTCGGCTCGACCTGCGCCTCGATGTGAAAGCGCTCGCCGGGATCGGAGGGGCTGCGTGTCGTCGGGGCATAGAAGGTCGCGCGGGTGAAGTGCTGCGACTGCTCGATCAGCGGAATCAGCGAGGGCGCATCGCGGGTGATACCGGCGATCTGGAGCTTGTTGCCGGAGAGGTGCATCTCGGTGACGTAGGTATGGTCAGGCAAAACACGGCTTAGCGATTCCAGCACGATCACGCTCGCCTGCGTGTCGTATTTGCGCCGCTCCAGGAGCGCCAGCGGCGAGCGCTCGCCGCCATCGGCACCACGGATCGCGGCGCGGCGCTGGGTGATCTGTCGATCGAGTTCGCTCTCCTGCGCGCTCAAACTGTCGGCCAGATAGCCCGCGACGACCGAGCCGAGAACAGCCGCGATCGCGGCGACGGCCAGCACCAGTTGCAGCGTCCGGCTCAACCGCACGGGATCGATCGCGCCGCGCGACTTCTGCTCGAACACCCTGATGCGCCCGCCCTCGCCCGCCTCCGTCAACACCGCGATCGCGGACGGATGAAAGCCGGACAATGCCTCGACATAGCTCGTCGCCAGCCGGCGCGGTGCGGCCGCGATCATGGTGGTGATGCTCTCCGCGCCTTGCGCAACCGGCGCGCTGCACCCGAACACGGCCTCCGCGGCGCTCCACGGCGTCAGCCGGTCGATCTGCGCCCGCACGATGCCTTCGAGGAAATCGGCCGCCCGCGCCGGCAGCTCCAGTGGACGGAACAGGAAGCGCGCCGGCCGCAGCACGATCTCGACGCGACAGCCACGGACGACCGAAGCGAGATTGGCGCCGGTGAATTTGCCGTCCTCGAACGCGATCTCCCTCGGGATGTTGTCGGGCCTTGCAGCCTCCAGCGCGAACGCGCCGGTCTCGCCCTCGACCAGCCGTACCAGGCGCGGCTGCACCATCCGCTCCAGCCCAGTGACGGCAGCGCCCGCCACCGTACCGGTCCAGGCATCGAAAATGGCGCGAAGAGTACCGAGCGAACTCATCTCACAGAGGCTTTCCGGCCGAGCCGTCGAAGGCGTTGTGCCACGACAATACACGATAGGGCTCATCGCCGCTTTCGAGAAGCAGGATGACGATCTCGGCCGAGCTCTGCCGGTGCGACGGCGCTTCGGCCGCGACGGTCACCCGGTAGGCCTTCGCGCCCTCGATCGTCGCGCTGGCGCTGCCGGCAAGCCCGACCAGCGACTGCGGGGCGACATTGGGATCGGCGCGGTTGCGCAGCAATTGTTGCAGGGTTTCCGGCGTCATGCCGGGCAGCGCCGCCACCACTTGCGGCGCGGCGTCCAGCACGTTCACGGTTCGCATGTTGCTGAACACGGTGACGAAGGGCAGCATGCGCCCGATCACGGCCGGCGGAATGCCGCGCACCAGCCACAGCTCGTCGCTGTGCGGAAACGGCGCGTGGCGCGGCAGATAGGGCGCGCCGAGCGTGCGGTAGAAAGAATCCTCCGGATTGTCCACGCCAGGCTCGGTCGACGACCGCCACGCCAGGATGCGGTCGGCGTAGTCAGGCGCATCCGCCGTGGAGACGCCGAGCCCGATCATCAGGCCCGCGAGGACGGATTTCGGCGCCATGTTGAGATCGATCCGCGCGGCCTCCGAGCGGAACGTCACGGCCACCCGGCCTGCACCGACGCGGGCGTTGAAGGTGCCGCTGGTCGGGCGCGTCGCCTCGCTCTGCGCGGTCAACCGATAGGCCGCAAGCTCGAGCCCGGCATTCATCAGGGCATCGGCCTGCAACCGGTCGGTGTTGACCGCGACGGTCACCGCGGTGTTGGTGACGTAGGTCAGATAAATCAGCGCGAGCGAGGCCAGCGCTGCCAGCATCCACAGCACCACGATGACGATGAAGCCGCGCTCATCGCCAGACGCGGCGAAGCCGCCGTCACGGCCAGGCGCGTCCCGACCATGTGCCGCCCCCCTCACAGTTGCTGCTCCTCTTTCTGCGCCTGTTGCGGCCGGTTGGCCGAGGTCACGCAGGTCGTCGGATTCTTGGCCCGCGCGCATTCGGCAGGCGCAGTGATGTGCGGCAACACCGCGGCCGAGACCGCCATCACCTGTCCGTTGGCGCCGTCGCGCACCGTGACGCGGACGCGATCGGGCAGCTGCGCCTGGCCACGCCAGGTCGGCTGCCACTTCCGGTCAGGCCCGGCATAGGCGAAGCTGACACGGAACGGCGCGCGGATCAGCACCACCTGGTCGACGAAGCGGATCTGCCCATCCGTCGGCATCGGCTGGAACGGCGCGCGCTCGCGCACCAGCGCGAGCCCCTGGGCATCGGCCTTTTCGATCAGGCGGATGAATTCGAGGCCCGGACGCGCACTCGGGCCGAGCGCGGTGCGCAGGAACGTCACCGACAATTCGGCGCCGTCGAACAGCGGCACCCTGGCGTCGCCATTCACCGCGATCTGTTCGGCGACGGAAAGATCGGCGACGATGCGGTCGATGCCAGTGGCGAGCCGCTCGGCGCGCTGCACCCGCGCGATGCCGCGATTCCAGTTCGGCAGCCATTGCGCCGTCACGGTCGCAAGCGCAGCCAGGATCACGGTCATCAGCAGCGTCGCCAGCAGCACCTCGAGCAGCGTGAAACCCGCCTCGGAAGCGAACGCACGGGACAGGCGCTTGATGGGGGCGATCATTGGGTGGACCTTGGCACCAGCTTCACCGTCGTGACCTGGAGTGCGGCGCCGTCGGCGCGCTGGAGGCGCAGATTGACCGCCAGCGCCACGAAGCGATCGGTCTCGGGATTTCCGCCGGCGACGTTCATCGGCGCGATATCGACGCGCCAGCGACTGCCGGCAAGCTGCCCGCTCTGCCGGCCGGGCTTCAGCAAACCACGCGCCGGTAGATCCGCAAGCAATGTCTCCGCCGTGCCTGCCAGCGCCAGGTGCTGGTCGATCGAGCGCGTGCCCTTGGTCGTGACCGCGATGACCGAGCCGATGGTCCCGAGCACGATGGCGATGATCGCGAGCGCGACCAGCGTCTCGATCAAGGTGAAGCCGGCGGCGTCGTTAGAGCAGCTTCTGCGCGACAATCTCGACGCCTCCGGTCAGCCAGTTGACCCGCACCTCGTAGCCCATGCCCGGCCGCGCCAGCGCGATCGTCCCGCCGCACGACATGCCCGACGGGAAGAAATCGATCGACCGCCCGGTGGCGCGATCGGCGCAGCGCGCGGCCAGCGTCGCTTGGACAACGACGTCGGGCGGCAGATGGATGGTCTGCCCGGTGACGCCCGAGCGGATCGCGCGCGCCTCGGCGTCCACCAGGGTTGCGACCCTGACCTGGCGACGCAGCGCGGAGTTGCGATCGGATTTCAGCAGTGCCGCGGTCTCGACCGCGTAGCTCTCGAGCTTCGCGCGTGTCGTCGAGTGCGGGATTCCCGGCAGGATGATCGCCGCCAGCAGGCCGATGATCGCGAGCACGCACAGGATCTCGATCAGCGCAAAGCCTTGCTGACCGAAGTCATGCTGACCTACGCCTTGCGCATCACGAACCGGTTCAGCGTGCGCCGCTGACAATGTCGGCTGCCGTTCCACTGCCGCCTTCCTGACCGTCTGATCCGAGCGAGATGATGTCGTAGGGAGCGCTTGCGCCCGGCGACCGATAGACATAGCCATGGCCCCAGGGATCGTTGGGCACCACGCCGCCGCGCAGGTATGGCCCGTTCCAGCCGGCCTGGTTGTTGCTGCGCGTGAGCCCGGTGAGGCCTTCGTTCGAGGTCGGATAGCGGCCGAGATCGAGGTAATAGAGATCGAGCGCGCTGGAGAAGCTCTCGATCTGGATCTTCGCCGCCTTGGCCTTGGACTCGCTCAGATAGTTCAGCACCCGCGGGCCGACCAGCGCCATGATCATGCCGATGATGGTGATCACGACGAGCATCTCGACCAGGGTGAAGCCGGCCTCGCCTTCTCCGCGCCGCCGGCGGCGCTTCGACGATGGATGTCTGGTCACTTCAAGCCCCTCCCATTCCCTAACCGACAATCTGGCTTACCGACATCAGCGCCGTCATCACCGATGTGATCAGGCCGCCGACGACCAGCGAGATCGCGATGATCGCAGCGGGCCCGGCAATGCCGACCGCACGATCGAGCGTCCGTTGCAACTTGGCCTCGTAGAATTCGGCGACCCGGCCGGACAGCATCGGCAGCTGCCCGGTCTCGTCACCCAGTCTCAGCATGCGTACCGCCATCGGCGGCAACGCGTCCGTCTCGGCGAGCGCATCGGAGAGTTTCGAGCCGTGGCGGACGCGGTCGGCGGCGTCGCTCCAGACGGGGGACGATCCTGTCGTCGCCATCATGTCGACGAGAATGCGCAGCGTGGTGGTGAGGTTGACGCCGCTGCCGAGCAGCAGGCCGAGATTACGGCAGAACAGCGCCGTGCGGTACGCGCGCATCACGTTGCGGATCGCCGGCAGCCGCGTGAATGCATTGGTGATGCCGCGACGAATGCGCTCCCGACGCAACAGCAGCCAGGCGGCCGCGATGAACGTCGCAAGCCCGGCCAGCACCGCATCGGAATTGCCACGCAGGAACGTGGAGATGTTCAGGAACACGCCGACGATCGGATCGACCTTGGCACCGAAATCCTGCAAGACGCTGGCGAACTGAGGCAGCACGAAGGTCAGGAAGAACAGCAGCACGCATCCGGCCGCGCCGAGCACGAAGACAGGATAACGGATCGCATCCGTCAGGCGGCGCCTCAGCGCCTCGGCGCGCGCGCGTTCGCCGGCGAGCACCTCCAGCACCTGGTCCAGCGACCCCGACGCCTCGCCGACCCGCACCAGCGCGATATACATCGGCGGAAACAGTCCCTCATGCCGGGCCAGCGCCTCGCCGAAACTTTCGCCGGAGACCACCCGTGCGCGGATGTCAGCGACAATAGGCCGCAGCCGCCCGAAATCCGGATCGGCGGCGAGCAACTCCAGGCCGTCATTGATGCGGGCGCCGGCGCGCAACAGCAGCGCGAGGTCGCGGGTAAAGATGGTGACGTCTTCCGGCTTCGGCCTGTTGAACAGGCTGAGCGCGCTGTGCGCGGCGCCGCCCTCCTCCGGCGTGACGTTGTCGACCAGCACGAGGCCGAGCCGCTCGATCCGCTGCGCCACGTCGCCCGGCGCCGGCGCGGCGATGGCGCCGGAGACCAGTTCGCCGTTGGCATTGAGCGCGCGGTAGCGATAGTTCGGCATGGTTCCAAGCACACTTGAGCGTTAGCGCACCGTCGTGACGCGGAAGACTTCGGGCACCGTCGTCAACCCCGCCCGGCATTTGGCGACTGCATCCTCCAGCATCGTCGTCATGCCGCCCTGCATCGCGGCGGCGTCGATGGAGTGGGAATCGGTCTTCGGCCCGATCAGCGCCCGGACCTCCTCGGACATTTCGAGGATCTCGAACACGCCGTTGCGGCCGCGATAGCCGGTGCCGCCGCAGCGCTCGCAGCCGCCGGCCTCGTGCACCACCTCGCCGCATTTGAAACCGATCACGGCAAAGCGCGGATCCTTGGCGAGATCGGCCTCGGTCAGCGCGTGCGGCACCTTGCAGCGGTCGCACAGCATGCGCACCAGCCGCTGGGCCACCACCGCGCGCAATGTCGACTTGAGCAGAAAACCTTCGATGCCGAGATCGATCAGGCGCGGTATGGCCGCCGCCGCTGTCTCGGTGTGCAATGTGGTCAGCACGAGATGGCCGGTCAGCGCGGCATGAATTGCGATATGCGCGGTCTCGGCGTCGCGGACCTCGCCGACCATGATGACGTCGGGGTCCTGACGCACGAAGGAACGCATCGCCGAGGCGAAGGTCAGGCCGATCGACGGCTTGACCTGGGACTGGTTGATGCCGGGAATCTCGTATTCGACGGGATCCTCGATGGTGAGGATCTTGCGCGTCGGTTCGTTGAGGATCGACAGCATGGTCGCAAGCGTCGTGGTCTTGCCGCTGCCGGTCGGCCCGGTGATCACGATCATGCCGTGCGGCATCGCGAGCAGGCGCGTCATCACGCTCTCGTCGCGGGTCCGCAGGCCGAGCTTGCTCATCTCGAGCAGACCGCGGTCGCGCGGCAGCAGCCGGATCACGGCGCTCTCGCCATGCTGCGTCGGCATGGTTGCAACGCGGACGTCAATTTCGTTGCGGCCGACGCGCACGCGCGCCGCGCCGTCCTGCGGCAGGCGCCGCTCGGCGATGTTGAGGCTGGCCAGAATCTTGATGCGCGAGATCAGCGCCTGCGGCGGAATGCCCTGCGGCGACGGCAACGCACGCAACAGGCCATCGACGCGCATGCGCACTGTGAGCCCGGAGCGGAATGGCTCGACATGAATATCACTCGCGCGCAGATCCAACGCACGCTCCAACAGGTCGTTGAGCGCCCGCACCACCGGCGCACCGCTGGCGAGATCTCGCAGGCTCTCGATATCGTCGTCGGATCGCTGCGCAGCGCTCCTGCCGCTCTCGTCGACATTTGCGTCATCGGCATCGGCCCGCTGATCGAGGACCGTCGTAATGTCCTCATATGACGCGACTACGACATCGACTGTCGTTCCGAACACGATCTCGGCCGCGCGCAGGGCCGCCGTATCGGACGGATCGGCAACCGCCAGGCGGAGACCGCCATTCGGCGCGCTGAAGGGAAAGATCGTGGATTCACGCAGAAATCGACGCGAAAAGCCGTCCAGGCGGGGCGTCGTCGTGAGCAGTTGCGGAAGACTGAGCCGCGGCAAGCCAAAATATTCCGACACTTCGTCGGCGAAATCGGCCGCGGAGAGATCGGTGGCTTCCCAGAATTCGCGCAACGGACGTGTCAGCGTGGTCGTGCCTGACCTCTCCAGCCGGGCATGCGCCCGCGGCGGCAGCGAATATTTTTCCAAGAGGTGTTGCCGAAAGCCATCGGCGGAGCGGACTTGCATCGCATTCACTGCGCTGACCTTGTTACTCGAATGCAACAGCTTCCGCGTGCCGCGGAGGTCCTTTACCCTTGACTTATTTCTTAGCAAAAACATAATCGTGGCGCAAATTATTGGGCGTCCGAGTCAAGGGGGATCGGATGCAATTTCCAGTCACTTCCAGCGTTGGAAGGCGTACTTTGTTTGACGTGGTCCAGCCGCTACTGCGCCGCCGGTCAGCGTTGACTGGAATGCTCCTCCTGTTGTCGTCCGCTGTCCTGCTCTCGGCCTGCATCGTCACAGCCGATCAATCGGTCGAAGCCGACCCCAGGGATCCGCGCGCCCAGGATATTGCGGACAAGATTCGCTCCCTCGACCTCCAGCCGCGACAACCTGCCGACGCGGGAGCAAGCGGCATCGGCCAGGCGAAATCGTCGAAACCCGCGATCTATCTGAGTGATGGTGCGACGCCGCAGGGCGGCGCGCTGGCCGAACGTGACGACGGCGGCGGCAGCGGCTACGACCTCAATTTCGAGAACGCACCTGTGGCGACCGTCGCAAAGGTCATCCTTGGTGACGTACTTAACACGGGCTACACGATCGATCCGCGCGTGCAGGGCACCGTGACACTTGCCTCGGTGCGCCCCGTTCCCAAGGCCGACGCGATCTATGTTCTGGAGAATGCGTTGCGCATGTCCGGCGTGGCGCTGGTGCGTGACCGCACCGGATACCGCCTGCTGCCGGCGCCGGAAGCAGGCCCCGGCGGTGTCGACCGCTCGGCGGGCGGCGAGGCCGGCCAGGGCATCACCGTGGTGCCGCTGCGCTACACCTCGGCACAAAACATCTTCAAGCTGCTCGATGCCTTCGGCGTGAAAGCCTCGACCATGCGTCCGGACAATTCCCGCAACACCTTGATCATCAGCGGCAGCGGCAGCGACCGGGCGAGCGCGGTCGACACGATTCTGTCATTCGACGCAGACTGGATGCGCGGACAATCGGTCGGCATCTTCCCGGTGCGCAATTCCTCGCCCGAGCCTGTCATCTCGGAGATCGAGAAGATCATGGATTCCGGCGAAGGCGGGATGACCCAGAACATGATCAAGCTTCAGCCGATCTCGCGGCTCAACTCGATCCTCGTGGTGAGCCAGAAGCCGGAATATCTCAAGCGCGCGCAGACCTGGATCGCGCGGCTCGACCGTTCCGACACCGACGGCGTCAACATGAAATCCTATCCATTGCGCTACGGCAATTCCAAGCTGGTCGTCGCGCTGCTGAACGACATGCTGTTCAATCAGAGCGCAACGAGCAGTTCGACGCTCGACAGCGCGTCGAGCCAGGTCGCGCCCGGCGCGGGCGTCGCCAGTTCGTCTTCCGGCCCGGTCGCCGCGCTGAGCGCGCTGCCGACCGCCGCTTCAGGGGCCGCGACGCCGGTGACCGGACCTGCGGGATCATCCTTCAGCGCCCGCCCCGCTCCGGCTGCGTCCGCAACGCCGGTCCAGGACAACGGCCTCGGTGGACAAAACGGCAGCAGCTCGAAGTCCGGGCTCAACGGCATCCTCCAGAACGTGCGGATCACCGCCGACGTCACCAACAACGCCATCCTCGTCTACGCCAATCAGGACGCGCAGCGCATCGTCGAGCAGACCATCCGCCAGATCGACAAGCCGCAGCGGCAGATCGCGATCGAGGCAACGATCGCCGAGGTGACGCTGAACGACCAGTTGAACTACGGGGTGCAGTACTTCCTGGCGAGCAAACAAGGCTCGATCTCCAACACCATCTCCGGCGTCACCAATTCCGCATCGGTCGGCAGCGGCGCCGTGGAAGCTGCGTCCAGCGCCGTCAACGCCGCCTCCGGTGCGCTGCTCGGCCGCGTGCTGCCGGGCTTCAACTTCCTGGTCGGCGCCGAGAACTCGCCACGTGTCATTCTTGACGCGCTGCACGGCGTCACCAATGTCAAGGTGCTGTCGAACCCGTCGCTGGTGGTGCTCGACAACCAGCCCGCGACCCTGCAGGTCGGCGACCAGGTGCCGTTCTCGACCGGCACGGCGACGGTGCTGACGGCGAACAACACCGTGGTCAACACCATCGACTACAAGAACACCGGCATCATCCTGCGTGTGCTGCCGCGCGCCAATGCCAACGGCAATGTCGTGCTCGACATCGAGCAGGAGATATCGAGCGTGGCCGCCGGCAGCGCCAACTCGCTGACGCCGACGATCTCGCAACGCCGGGTCAAGAGTTCGATTGCGGTGACCAGCGGGCAGACCGTGCTGCTCGCCGGCCTGATCAGCGAGACCGAGAACAGGCAGCGCCAGGGCATTCCCGTGCTCGATTCCATTCCCGGCGTGGGCGACGCCTTCTCGCACCAGACCAATGCGCGCTCACGCACCGAGTTGATCCTGTTCATCCGTCCGACCGTCATCAGGGACGGCGTCGACGCGCATGTCATCGCCGAGGAGATGCGCAGCAAGATGAACAGTCGCCTGGTCGGGACCAGCAACCCGGTGGTCACCGTAAGCCCGCCCAGGGCCGCGCGCTGACGGCGTGACCGACGACAATGCGCATGACGGGATACGCGCGCCGCTGGTGCTCAGCATCGCGTTGCTCGTCGGCGTGTTCGCGAGCCTCGTCACGGCACCGGCCGCGGAAGGACTCTATGGTGCGTTCCTGGCCGCTCTCATGGTGGCCATCGCCGCGAACGATGCGCGCTACTATTTGATCCCGAACGAGCTGAGCGGAGCCGCCTTCGCGCTCGCCCTGCTTCGCGGCGCCACTGCCGTGCCCGATGCCGGCGCCGTGGCGCTGCTCTGGCCGCTCGTGCGCGCCGTGGCCGTGGCGCTTCCGCTGCTGCTCCTGATGCTGGCCTATCGGCGCTGGCGCGGCCGGGACGGGCTCGGGCTCGGCGACGTCAAGCTCGCGGCGGTCTGCGGGGCCTGGCTGGACCTGGCGACAGTGGCCGCGGTGATCGAGCTGGCGGCGCTGCTGGCGATCGGTGCCTATGTCGCCACCGCCGCATTGCAGCGCAAACCGCTGCGTGGGACCGCCTTCCTGCCGTTCGGACTGTTTCTGGCGCCGTCGATCTGGATCGGCTGGCTGGCCGAGACCTGGTATCTGAACTGGCTCGGCGGCTGACCGGGCTAAGGCCCGATGCCGTCAGGGCAAATCCTCTTCGCGGCGTAAGTCGCCTGCCTCGACCTTCTACTGTGCATGGGGTTGTTTTCGACTTTTTGTCGGACGCTGAGCCCCGGCGTATCAATGCTCGCGGCTGGGCGCCCATTCCAGCGCCCGCAGGCGGGCCTGGGCGATCTCGCCGCGCGTCATCTTGGTGGTGACGGCGTCGCGGATCCGGGCCCGGGACTCCCGCACCCGCGGCGGCGAGGCCGCGGCCGACAGGTTCAGCCATTTGGAGGCTTCGACGATGTCCTGCGGCACGCCGAAGCCGCGGTCGTAGAGCAGCCCCAGCGAATATTGCGCGCGGGCATCGCCCTGCTCCGCCGCCCGGCGGTACCACATCGCGGCTTCCGTATAATTCTGCGGCACGCCACGGCCGGTCTCGAACAGGAAGCCGAGATAGGACTGCGCCGCCGCGTTGCCCCGCTCGGCGAGCGGGATGAAGACGCGCGACGCGGTCGCATAGTCCTGCCGCTGCAAGGCCGCGACGCCCCGCCCGAGCGATTGGGCACCGACCGGCATCGCGGGCAGGAGCATGAGCGCCGCGACAACGGCAAGCGCCCGTCCAGCGCGTCGCAAAGGTCCGGCGTGGCGCCGGCTCCCAGCCTCGCATCGGTCTGAAATTGTCATGCCCGTCCTTCCCTGCACGCGCGCAAGACTAATCTGGCCGCGTGAGGGAATCCAGAGCAGCGGCTTCAATGAGGGTCCCAACACGTGATCTCGCGCAGGGGCTCGACGGCGAGTGCAGACAAATAAAAACGCTCCGGACGATATTATCGTCCGGAGCGCATGATTCGAGGCGGTCGGACGACGACCTACTTCAACGGGGTCGACGTGAAAGTGCCGTTGGAGTTGTTGCCGTCCAGCTGGTTGGTCCCATAGGACGCCACCGTACCCGCCACGCCGTTCCCGTTGCCCTGGATCGCACTCTCTCCGACGCGGAGCACAGCGTTACCGCCATTGTTCTGAATGCCGGTGGCGTTATTGGAGGCCGTCGCGCGCATGACCATCACGTTCGCAGCTCCGGCTCCGCCGGTCGCGACGATTCCTGCAAGAGTGTTGCTTGTCACGGCGCTGTCGTAGATGTTGACGTTCACATTGCCGCCGGTCGCGTTGCCCGAAATACCGACGGTGTTGCGGTCAGCGATGACGCGCTCGATCACGCCCTTGCTGGTCCCGCCGGCCGGCGGCGCAACATTGATGCCGGTGCCAGTGGCGCCGTTGCCATTGCTGAACACTGTTGTGCGGCTAATCGTGAAGCCGGTCGTGCCACCCGCCGTAATCGAGATGCCGTTGCTCGTGAAGTGCCGGATCACGCAATCCTCGACGTGGAGAAATCCGCCGTTGATGAAGCTGATTCCGTTAATGCCTGTGCCAAGCCCTTCAATATCGAGCCCCTTGAGAAAGAGATAGTCGGTCGCGCCCGCGCTGAAGATGATGCCGTTGGTGCCGGACACCAGCACGCCGGCCGTTCCCGCCTCACAGGAGATCGTCATCGACTTGGTCACCGTCACTGCGCCGAAGCCACCCGGATCCAGGCAGTTGATTTCGCCGGCTGCGGCGGTCTTGGAGATTGCACCGGCGAAAGTCTTGCAGGGTGCAGTGCGGCTGCAGGGATTCGCGTCATCACCGACGCCCGACACCCAGGTTCGGGTCGCTTGTGCGTTGGCGGGTGCCGACGCGAGGATAGGAAGGAAGAATCCGACGGCCAAAGCCACCAGGGCAATGCGACGCATGCTAAGTCTCCTTCAATGATGAGATTTACTCAATAATGCAGTCGTTCCGCGAGCAGATGCACATAGCTCAAGGAGGCACGGGACAGCGGAAGAGTTTGAAAAAACTGGACAGACCCCCGTCAAATTTGCGCAATTCGTTTGGTCGTGGACTTCTTGTTGTTTCGCAGGAAACTATATCAGATCAATGTCAGGGTTTTAGAGCCGTCATAGGCGGATGACCGTCTTGCCCACAGTGATCCCGAGTAAGCTCATCGCACGCTGGAACCTGCTTCGATTTGTCTTTGCAACCTTAGGGAGGTTCAAGTCGTCGGCCGCTTTTTTCTGCCGCTTTGCGATGGTGACATGAGGTACGGGACCGGCTCGCTCAACCGTCGCACTTGCTCGCGACGATTGAAATCGATCAAACTTTTTGCCTACGTGTGCACTTTTATGCAGTCGATCTGGCAAGGCTCCGTCGGTTCAGCAGCGGACGGATATCGCACAGAGTTGTGGCCGCAGAGGTGACCATGAAGATACTTCGACTCTTAGCTAGTACTCTCGGCACGATATTCGCCCTCACCAGCTCTGGAGGATTGTCCGTCATGGATTCGAAAGCCATAGCGGCCGAAGGCGCCAGTGAAAGGCCTCGGGCGACGGTTCCACTCGCCCGGGATCCGTCTATCGCAGTGGTGGAGGAATACGAAGCGGCCCGTCGCAAGAACACGGCGGAAGCCTACGAACTCTTCATCGCGCGTCACGGTGACGACCCGCTGGCCGCGAAAGCGCAGGCCGACCTCAGCCGCCTGTCGCGCTAGGCAACGTCACGGCAAAGCGACACGACTTCCGCCGGGTGGCGCAAGGGCTCGTTCCGCAATATCTTTTCGAGATCGGCGCATGGCTGGCTGCTGCAGCCAATGCTTGCCGCACGATCTTTCGGCACTATGGTGGCTCGAAATCTGTTCCTGGAGCCAACCAAGATGCCCTTTCCGCATGCCTCCGAAGCCCTGTCGCGGTTCACCGTGCTCGATCTGACCCGGGTCCGCTCCGGGCCGACCTGTGTGCGCCAGCTCGCGGATTGGGGCGCCACCGTGATCAAGATCGACGCGCTCACCGAGGATTCCGGCGGCGAGCAGCCGGGCGGGCCGCGGGGCGGCGCCGACTTCCAGAATTTGCACCGCAACAAGCGGGCGATGACGCTGAACCTGAAGGATGAGCGCGGGCTCGCCGTGTTCAAGCGCCTCGCGGCCAAGGCCGACGTCGTGGTCGAGAATTTCCGCCCCGACGTGAAGAAGAAGCTCGGTATCGACTATGAAAGCCTGCGCGAGATCAATCCGCGCATCGTCTATGGCAGCATCTCGGGCTTCGGCCAGGATGGGCCCTATCACAAGCGGCCGGGCTTCGATCAGATCGCACAGGGCATGGGTGGGCTGATGTCGATCACGGGTGCGCCGGGGGAAGGCCCGATGCGGGTCGGCATTCCCGTTGCCGACCTCACCGCGGGCCTGTTCTGCGCCATGGGCATCCTCACCGCGCTGCTCGAACGCGAGGTCTCGGGCAAGGGCCAGTGGGTCCAGACCTCGCTGCTCCAGGCCCAGATCTTCATGCTCGACTTCCAGGCCGCGCGCTGGCTGATGGAGAAGGAAGTCGCCAGGCAGGCCGGCAACAACCATCCGACCAGCATCCCGACCGGCGTGTTCAAGACCTCCGACGGCTACATCAACATCGCCACGACAGGCGGACGGATCTGGGAACGTTGCGCGCAGGCGATCGGCGCGCCGGAGCTCTACAGCCACCCCGATTATAAGACGGCGCCTGACCGCTCCAGGAACCGCAACGCGCTCAACGCCGAAATCGAGAAGCGCACCGTGACCAAGCCGACCGAGACCTGGGTCCGCGAGCTCAACGAGGCCGGCGTTCCCTGCGGGCCGATCTACGCCATCGACCAGATGTTCGAGGACGCGCAAGTCAAGCATCTCGGCATCGCGCAGGACGTGCCCAACGACGAGGAACGGCATATCCGCCTGGTCGGCCAGCCCGTGACGCTGTCGCGCACGCCGAGCAAAATGGTGGCACGGCCGCCGGAGTTCGGCGAGCAGACCGACGAGGTGCTGAAGGAGTTCGGCTTCGGCGCAGACGAAATCGCAAAGCTCAGGGACGCCAAGGTGGTGTAATCGCCTCGTGCGAGCAACACTCCGAACGCGCCCGCGCTCTAGGTCCGTGTCATCAAATTCTTCCCTCGATCAATCGCGCTGTCCGCTCGCCTGCGGGAGTGATGCTTGAGCGATTCAGCGTGACGACACTATGGAGGGCTTTCGCTTCGCGCCCTGCGTTCGAATGTCAGCGGTTCGAAGGACGCTTGCAGACGCGAACCATGCTCGCGCGACGCGGACGATCTCAGAGATCGTCATCCGGAAACGACAAAGCCCGGCGCGAGCCGGGCTTTGCTTCTGTTGGACGCCTCTGTTGATTTCAGTATCTCGCGACCACGGGGCCGCCAAATTGATAGTTGATGCCGGCGCGCAGGATGTTGTCGGTGAAGCGCGACGATACGTTGGCCGCGATCGTCGAGCCCGCCGGCGCGAGCGTGAACGGACCGGAGCTGTAGCGTCCGAGATCCATGTAGAGATATTCGAGCTTGGCGCTCCAGTTCTGCGTGATCTTGCCCTCGATACCCACGCCCACCGTCCAGCCGGCGCGCGTCGTCGAGGTCGAGCCGACCGAGCCGATCGCACCGCCCGCCGCGTTGAAGCCCGCCATGGTGCCCGTGGTCTTGATTTCACCGAAAGCGAGACCGCCGGTGCCGTAGAACAGCACCTTCGGGGTCGCCAGAATCCCGGCCCGGCCGCGCAGGGTACCGAACCATTGCAGGCTCTGGTCAACCACCAGCGCGGTGCCGGCCGCGCCGCCCGGAAGGAAGGTGATCGGAGGCATACAAATCAGGGAACCGCCGCCGGTGGAGCAGAGATAACCTGCGCGGCCCTTCTCACCCGACCATTGCAGGTCGCCTTCGACACCGAGCACCCAGTTTGTAACCTGCCAATTGTAGCCGGCTTGACCGCCAGCGACGCCGCCGTTCATGTCGAACGATGCACTGGTGATGGAGCCGGCCGGCGGCACGATCGGCGCGCCGGTTCCGGTGTTGAAATAGGAAACGTCGGTCCGCGAACGGCCCCAGCTGTAGCCGCCGTTGGCGCCGACATAGAAACCGGTCCAGCTCCAGACCGGGTCGACCATGACCGGTGCCTTGACGTAGGGCCTCGCTGCCAGATCGGCAGCCAATGCGCCCGTTGCGAACAGCGACATCGCCGCTGCCATTCCAATCACGATCCGCTTCATGGAATTCCCCCTCGCACGATTTCGTGACCAAAAGATACGGTACCGGGAACCCGGGCGCTGTGCCGCCCCGGCAACATTTGGAAACAATCGATCTGAGGTGGCGCCCATACCGGAACACCACCAATCCGCTATATAATTGATTTCAAAGGAGATCGTTTGGCGTCCCTAGCGCGATGTCGCCCTGGTCCGTTGCGTCCATCCGACGCGGGCGAGCAGGCCGTCGATAACGGGCCAGAACAGCAGCACGATCGCCAGCGTCGTGATCGAGCCGACCAGGCCGTTCGACCAGAACACCTTGAGGTCGCCACCGGCGCCGATCATCGACAGGCGGAAGGCGTCCTCGGCGCGATTGCCGAGCACGAGCGCCAGCGTGAATGGCGCCAGTGGAATGCCGATCTTCTTGAAGACGTAACCGACGACACCGAAGCCCAGCATCAGCCAGATGTCGAACATCGCGTTCTGGATCGCATAAGCGCCGATCGCGCAGGACACCACGATCATCGGCGCGACCGCCGCAAACGGCACGCGCAGGATCGAGGCGAAGATCGGCACCGTTGTCAGCACCAGCACGAGGCCGACGACATTGCCGAGATACATCGAGGCGATCAGGCCCCAGACGAAATCCTTGTGCTCGACGAACAGCAACGGGCCGGGATTGAGCCCCCACACCATCAACCCGCCGAGCAGGATCGCGGCCGTGCCGGAACCGGGAATGCCGAGCGCCAGCATCGGCAGCAGCGCCGACGTGCCGGAGGCATGCGCCGCCGTCTCCGGCGCGAACACGCCCTCGATACGGCCCTTGCCGAAGCTCTCGGGCTCCTTCGCGAAACGCTTGGCGAGATTGTAGCCCATGAAGGACGCCGCGATCGCACCGCCCGGCGTGATGCCGAGCCAGCAGCCGATGAAGGAGGAGCGCACCAGCGTCACCCAATATTTCGGCAGATCCTTCCACACGCTCAGTACGACGCGGAGCGAAATGCTGGCCGCATGTCCGCGCAGCGCCAGCCGCTCCTCCATCGTCAGCAGGATCTCGCTGATACCGAACAGGCCGATCACGGCGACGAGGAAGTTGATGCCGCGCAAGAGCTCAGCCGAGCCGAAGGTCATGCGCAGTTGGCCCGACACCGTGTCCATGCCGATGCCGGCGAGCAGAAGGCCGAGCGACATCGAGATGACCGTCTTGTGCTTGGCTTCGCGCCCGAGGCCGACGAAGGAGCAGAACGTCAGGAGATACACCGCGAAGAACTCGGGCGGACCGAACTTCAGCGCAAAGGACGAGATCATCGGCGCGAGGAAGGTGATGAGCAGCACCGCAACCAGCGAGCCGATGAAGGAGGAGGTGAACGCCGCCGTCAGCGCCTCCGCCGCCCTGCCCTGTTGCGCCATCGGATAGCCGTCGAAGGTGGTGGCAACCGACCAGGCTTCACCGGGGATGTTGAACAGGATCGAGGTGATGGCGCCGCCGAACAGCGCGCCCCAATAGATGCAGGACAACATCACGATCGCCGAGGTCGGATCCATCGTGAAGGTGAGCGGCAGCAGGATGGCGACGCCGTTGGGGCCGCCGAGCCCGGGCAGCACGCCGACGAAAATACCGAGCACCAGCCCGACCATCATCAGCACGAGCGTCTTCCACGTCAGCAGGACGGCGAAGCCGTGAAGCAGGAGACCGAAAGCTTCCATCGCGGATCCGCCTAGTAGCCGAAGGCCGCTTCGAGCGGTCCCTTCGGCATGATGACGTCGAAGGCGATATCGAAGGTGACGAACATGATCGCCGTGAACAGGAAAGCGGTGAGCAGAGACTTCCACAGCGCAATCTTGCCGACGAGGCGCATGAAGCCCGCGATCAGCAGGAAGCTCGCGACATAGAGGCCGAGGAACTGCGTCACCAGGCAGAACAGCAGTGTCGGCACGAACACCGCCATCACCCGGCGCGCCTGCGCCCGCGTGATGAAGGTTTCGCCTGCTCCGCGGCGCGCGAGGAACGCTGCGATCAGGCCGTAGAGGCTGGCACCACCGAGGACGAGGGAGAGATAGAACGGAAAATAGCCGGGCTCGGGCCCGGTTGAATCCCAGGAGGCACCGGTGCGCCAATTGTCGTAGCCGAGGACGGCGGCCAGCGCGAGCAGCAGCAGGCAGACGATGATTTCGACGGTGCCGGAGCTTGCGACGGAGGGCGAGTTGTCTTCAGGCGCGGTCGGATCGTCGACGACGATTTCAAGATCGGTTTGGGACATGCTCTGTTGGGACGGAGTGTGGTCAATTCTCCCTCTTCCCGCCTGCGGGGAGAGGGAGAAGAAAGAAGAGCGGTTACTTCGCGACGAAACCGGCTTCCGTCATCAGCGACTTGTTGGTGGCATCGTCCTCCTCGAGGAATTGCACCATGTCCTTGCCGGTGAGGAAGATCGGCTTTAGCGCCTGCTTTTCCATATACTCCTTGTATTCCGCGGTCTGCGTCACCTTGTGGAACAGCTCGACATAGAACGCCTGCTGCTCTGGCGTGACCTTGCCGGGCAGGAACATCGCGCGCAGCATCAGATACTGGACGTCGATTCCCTCCTCCTTGCAGGTCGGGATGTCGGCCCACGATTGCGTGTCCGTCACCTTGCCGGTGTACGAGATGCGCTCCTTGTCGAACACGCAGAGCGGCCGCACCTGGCCGGCGCGCCAGACTTCGAGATTTTCGCTGGGGTTGTTGACGTTGGATTCGGTGTGGTTGCCGACGAGTTGGGTCGCGGCCTCGCCGCCGGACTTGTACGGCAGATAGGAGAATTTCGCGCCGGTCTTCTGCTCGAGGAAAACGGTCAGCACGTGGTCCTCGCGCTTGGAGCCGGTGCCGCCCATCTTGAACGGCGCGCTCGCGGCCTTCGCAGCCGCGACGAACTCCTTCACGGTCTTGGGGCCGGCGCTGTTGTCCCACAGCACGAACTGATCGAGCGCGATCACCGAGACCGGAGTCAGTTCGCGCCAGTTGAACGGGATCTTCGCCGAGAGCGGCAGCATGTAGATCAGCGAATATGCGATCAGCACCTTGTTCGGATCGCCCTCGCTCGATTTCATGTACATCAGCGCTTCAGCACCCGACGCACCGCCCTTGAGCGAGACCACCATGGGCTGCTTCATCAGATTATTCTTCTGGATCGCGGCCTGCATCATCCGCGCCATCTGGTCGGAGGCGCCGCCCGCGCCCGCCGCCACCACGATCTCGACGGGCTTGGTCGGTTCCCAGCCGGCGACGGCCGGCGCAACCCAAAGCGCAGCCGCCACGGTCAATGCGGCTTTCATTCCATGTCCCACGCGTCCACTCCAAATTCTTGTCTATGTTCTTGTTCGGATTGGCAATTCGTTAAAGCCAAAGACGAACTGCATTGTGCGGGCGAACGCCGGCCAGTTCAAGCCGCCCGGCGTCGCACCGCTTATGACTTTGGAATGAGATCGATTGCAAGTGCGGCGGCCCGCAAACAAAGCGCGGGCCCCCTGCGGAGCCCGCGCCTATCTCGCAAAGGCGGTGTGTCGCGCGGCTAGACGATCAGGATGTCGTGCGAGTTGATCACCGCCCCGAGCTGAACGGCCACGATCGCCTGCGCCGAGCCCTGGGTCGCGTCAGCGCTGAAATAGAGCGTCTGGCTGGTCGTATCGAAGTGGAATTCGGCCGCACCGGAGAAGTTATTGTCGGCCGAACTCTCGAATGTCGACGTCACGTCCATCCCCGCCGTCAGGCCACCGCCGAAACCATTTGCCGAGATCGCGATGTGATCGTGTTCGGTGGTGGTGTTGAAGTCGGTGATCTGGCCAGGCGCGGTCTGAGGCTGGAGGAAAGAAAAGGTGTCGTTGCCACCGCCACCGCTCATCACGTTGCCGCTGGACGTGCCGATGAGGACATCGTTGCCCGCACCGCCGACGAGTTGCTCGCTGCCCTGGGTCGCGATCAGGATGCTGTCGCCACTCGCCGCAGTCAGCGTGGTTGCGGACGTCGGATTATTGACGATGGTCGCGGTTGCAGCATTCGCCGACGTCGTCATCCCGTCTGAACTCGTGTAGTCGAACGATCCGCCGGGCGTCGCATCATCGGTGAAGGCGGCCTGTCCCAAGGCAGCACTGGCGCTGCCACCGGAGCTCGCCGTGACCGCACCAAGCGCGAGGTGATCGGTCGTATCGGGATCGGTGTCGTTTAACGCCAGCGCCCAGCCGGGGATCGTGACCGAGCCGCCGGCGCCGACATCCGTGACCACGGTTTCACCGACCGCGGTCGGCGCATCGTTGGTGCCGTTGAGGGTGACCGTAACATCCTGCATGACCGTGCCGCCGTGACCATCGTCGATCGTGACGAAATAGTCCTGGGTCAGCGTCTGGCCTTGTGCCAGGAACTGGATGTCGGCGTTGTTCACCGTGAAGTGCCAGCCGACGGAGCCCGTCCCTCCGGCCTCGCTCACCGGATCGAGGGAGAATGCGCCGACATAGCCGCTGCTTGCGGCCACGAAGCTCGCGGTGTGGACATCGGTGGTCTCGGCGTCGGAGAAGGAAATCGAACCCGCGGTGGATTCGGTCGCGGGTCCCGTTGCCGGGCTGACATTGACGGAGTCCAGGATCATGCCGTCGGCATCGTCGGCGTAGGAGAATTGCAGTGTCGACGCCGACAGCAAGGGATCGCCGGAAACGTCGAAAGCAAAGTGATGGATCCCTGGCGCCACGCTGCCCACCGACATCAGTTGGACGCCGTCCCAGGTGACCGTAAGCGGTGTATTGGTGCCTTCGGGATCGCCGATGAGATCGAAACTGAGGAAATAGTGCTGTCCGGGCGTCGTCGCGACGTCCTGGGACAACGTCTCCTCGCTGCCGGTCGGTGAGAGCTGTACCGAGTAATGCCCGAAGCTGCCACCGAGCTCGAACTGCGTGACCTGGATGTGCGAACCGCTGGTGGACCAGCCCGACAGGTTGCCGGTCTCGAAATCGCCGTTGACGATAGCCGCAGGGCCGGCATCCTCGGTGACCGACCCACTCACATTGGCCGCCGTGACGACCGGGAAGTCGTCAGCGCCGGCAATGTTGAAGGTCAGCGTCGTCGTCGCCTGATGGCCCTGGCCGTCATCGACCGTGAAATTGAACTGGTCGCTGACATTGTCGCCGGCCTGCAGCGGATCGACCGAGGCATTGGCGTAATAGGCGTAGCTGCCGTCCGCGTTGAGCTGCAACGAGCCATAGGTACCGGCGACCAACGTGCCGACATTGGCGGCGCTGCCGTTCACTTCCGAGATGCTGCGCGGCGTCGACAGGTCGATCGGATGGCTCACATCCGCGATGCCGCCGCTGGCCAGCACGGCGCCGGTATCCGTCACCGCAGTGTCGGATATCCCGACCGCGACCGGAGTCACCAGCAGTGGATCCGACGCGCCGTCGATCATGACCGTCACAGTCTGCGTCGAGGTCGTGCTGCCGTCGGCAACCGTAACGTCATATTGGACAGTGAGGGTCTCACCGGCGCTCAGGAAGTCGAGATCACCGTCCTTGATGGCGAATGTCCAGTCGACGGCCCCCGTGCCCGTTCCGGTCGAGTCATGCAAGACTGTGCTCAACGCAGTCTGGAGGTCCGCCAGCGTATCATCGGGTACGAAGCCGGGATTCGCCGACCACGTCGCCGAATCCAGCGCGACGCCAACAAAGTGCACATCGGACAGATCGACGTCGGAGAAGGCAAGCGTTCCCGTCGGCACTGGGCTCGTCGTATCGATCGCGCTCGACCCGGTGACGCCGGTCTGCTCGGACAGCGACGCCGATTCCGGTCCGCTGGTGATGACAGGCGCGTCATTGGCGCCGGTGATGACGACAGACACGGTCTGCGTCGAGCTGGTCGAGCCGTCCGCGACCTTGATGTCGTAGTTCACCGTCAGCGTCTCGCCGGCCGCGAGATAATCGAGGTCGTTGTCGGCAATGGCGAAATTCCAATCGATGGCGCCCGAGCCGGTGCCCGTGGAATCGTGCAATGTCATCGTCAACGCTGCGGCGAGATCGGCCTGCGTCGCCGCCGGCGGTGTCGGCCCGGTGCTCGAATCCAGTGCCACCGTCACCGTGTGCGTGTCGCTGATGTCCTGGTCGGTGAAGGCGAGCGTGCCCGCAGGGGTCGTCGGCGTCGTGTCGGGTGCTGAGGAGCCCGTGGTGGCGTCCTGCTCTGCGACGGTGGAGGATTCCGGGCTGCTGGTGATCACGACGGGATGGTTGACGCCGAGGATGGTGACGGTGACGTCCTGCGTGGCAGAGCCACCGTTACCGTCGTCGACCGTGACGTGATAGACGAGCTTGAGCGTCTCGCCGCCGTTGAGGAAATTGGCCTCGGAGTTGGGAAGCGCGAAATTCCAGTCGACGTCGCCGATCAGATGCCCGGTCGAGTCATGGAGCGAAGTGCCGAACGCGGCCAATAACTGCGCATTGGTCAGCGGGATCGCACCGCCGCCCGAACGGGTGGCCGTGACCGTGGTCGAAACGCCGTGCGCATCCGCCAGATCGATATCGGAAAACAGCAGGCTGTCATGCGCGGTCAGATTGCCGCTCGGATCGACGTTTTGATCTTCGACGAGAGCGGCCGTTTCCGGGCACGACAGGTAGACCGGTTTGTCATTGGTGCCGACCACCGTGACCATGACCGTCTGTGTCGAGATCCCGCCGGCATGATCGTCGAGCTGCACGGTGTAGGTGATGTCGAGATGCTGGCCGGCTGCAAGATAGTCGAAGGCGAGATCGGGCGCCGAGAAAGTGGTGTTGATGGTGCCGGCGCTGGAGCCGGAAGCCTTGATGACGTTGTCGACGTGATAGAACGCCATCAGCGCGGCGTCCCCGAACGGGCCCGGCAACAGGCCCGCAGTAGCGCCGGAAGCGGAAACGCCGATCACGGTCGCGGTGTACCCGGTGTTGGTGAGGTCGTCGTCGGTGAAGTTGAGCGCGACGTGGACCGTGTCGGGCGAGAGCGAGAGGGTCTGGTTGGCCTGCTCGGTGACGGTCGCCATCGTCGTCATGTTGATGACCGGCTTGTCGTCGGTGCCGGTGACGGTAACCTTGACGGTCTGGATCGCGGTGCCGCCGTGATTGTCGGAAACCGTGATATCGTAGGTCAGGACCAGCGTCTGGTTCTTCGCAAGGAAATCGAAATCGTCATCCGCGTCGCTGAAATTCCATTTGAGCTGGCCCGACCCGTTTGAATCGCTGAGAATCTGTGAATGCATCGCGGTCTGGAAATGCGCCAGCGATGCCGCCGGAATGATCGTTCCACTGGACAACACTGCGGATTGCAGCGTCGCCGACGTCGTGTGGGTATCGGTCTTGTCGCTGTCCTTGAAACTCATCGTGCCTGACAGCGTGTGCAACGTCGTGGAATCGGTGGTGTCGGCGAATTCGGTGAAACTGCCTGTGGCGGATGAGGAGGTAAAAACCGGCGTGTGATTGGTCATGGAAAAATTCCTGCCTGCGTTTGCCATGAAGACGCCGCCGCACGATGACGCGGCGACGCGACTAATCGGTCCGAGAGATCGGACGAGATCCAACAGTCCTGACTTCAGAATCTCAGTGTCGTGGCTTGGTGGCGCGGCCGTGCCCGGCGTCGGGATGGGTCAGCAGCAATGAAATTCTGGCGCGGCTCGCATCGTCGAACGTACGTCGCTAGATCTTCAGTTCAATTTCAGCTCAATGACTCAGGTTGCAGCACGGTCGGCCGGAACATCCCACGCAATACATGCCGTTAAATTCGACGGGACTTGAAAATCAGCCGGCCGGCCCGTTTCCGGGGAGAAATAGGACGGTGGAATGCAACCTCCACGATCTTATGCCTGAGCTCGTCGCGTCGTCAACGTAAACGCGTGGCCGCGCCCGCGCGCAATCGCGGTTCCAGGCGACGGAACCATTTGAAAGATTTGTGACAATTGGAATTACGCGGAGCGGCAGACGAAGCGCGCGAGCGATCGCGCGCCCGCCTCGCGCCAAGCCTGCGTTGGCGCGAAACAGGGATCTGCGCTACTGGCCCTTCCAGTTCGGCTTGCGCTTGTTGAGGAAGGCGTCCATGCCCTCGCGGAAATCTTCGCTCATATAGGCTTTCAGGATAAGGTCCTGGCCCTGCTCGCGCGACAGTGTCGGACGGATGCGGCGCACCGCCTCCTTGGCCGTCTCCATCGTGAGCGGTGCATGGCTTGCAACGAGCTTTGCGGTCTCATCGGCGCGACGCTGCAGCGTCTCGACGTCAGGTACGATTTCGGTGAGCAGGCCGAGCGACAGCGCTTCCTGCGCCTCGACCAGACGCGCCCTGAAGATCATGTCCTTGGTGCGGGCAGGTCCGACCAGCGCGACGATGCGGCTGATGTTCGACATCGACAGGCAGTTGCCGAGCGTGCGTGCGATCGGAAAGCCCATGCGCGTCGTCTCGGTGCCGATCCGCAAGTCGCAGCAGGCCGCGATGCCGGCGCCGCCGCCCGTGCAGGCGCCGGCGATCGCCGCAATCACCGGCACGCGGCACAGTTCGAGCGTGCCCAGCACGCGGTCGATGCGCGACTCATAATCGAGCGCGTCCTGCGCCGTCTTGAAGGCACGGAATTGCGAAATGTCGGTGCCGGAGGCAAATGCCTTGTCGCCGGCGCCGGTGATGATCAGCGCCTTGATCGAGCGGTCTGTGTTGATCTCATTGCAGATCTCCGCCATGCGGTCATACATGGCGAAAGTCATGGCGTTGCGCGCCTGCGGGCGGTTGAAGGTGATCCGCGCGATGCCGTCCGTGACGGAGTAGAGCAGGTCTTCGTTAGGGGTCGTCGGTGCGTTCATCGCGCGCTCACTTCTTCTTCAAGTTGGATCGTTCAAGCCACCTGGGCTTTGGCCATCGGCACCGCGTCGCGTCCCTTCAGGACGTCCATGGCCGCCAGCACGCCGCCGCTCCGGTGCGGAATCTTTGCAAGGTCCAGGCCCATCTCGACGCCGGCGAGCGTGCCCATCAGCATCAGATCGTTGAAATGGCCGATATGACCGATGCGGAACACCTTGCCCTTGACCTTGTTCAGGCCGGTGCCGAGCGACATGTCGAAGTTATCCAGCACCACCTTGCGGAAGGCGTCGGCATCAAAGCCGTCAGGCACGCGCACGCCGGTCAGCGCCGGCGAATGCGCGGCGGGATCGACGCACTGCGTCTCCAGGCCCCAGACCTTGGCCGCCGCGCGCGTCGCCGCACCGTGACGCTTGTGGCGGGACCAGACGTTCTCGAGACCTTCTTCCTCGAGCATCTTCACCGCTTCGCGCAACCCGTAGAGCAGATTGGTCGCGGGCGTGTAGGGGAAGGTGCCGAGCTTGTTGAAGGAGATGACCTCCTGCCAATCCCAGTAGGAGCGCATGCCGGGATTGGCCTTGGCGACGTTGAGCGCCTTCTCCGAGACGGCGTTGAAGCCGAGGCCGGGCGGCAGCATCAGGCCCTTCTGCGAGCCGGCAACGGAGACGTCGATGCCCCAGGCGTCGTGCTCGTATTCGATCGAGCCGAGGCCCGAGATGGTGTCGACCATCAACAGCGCCGGATGTTTGACGCGGTCGAGCAGCTGGCGCACTTCGAGTGGCGGCGTCACGCAACCGGTCGAGGTCTCGTTGTGGACGATGCAAACCGCCTTGATCGTGTGCTGCTTGTCGGCGGCAAGGCGCTTCTCGATCTCGGCGAGGTCGGCGCCATGGCGCCAGTCGCTCGGGATGAAGTCGACGTCGAGCTTGAACTTGTCGGCGATGCCGCGCCACAGCACGGCGAACTGGCCGGTCTCGCACATCAGCACCTTGTCGCCGGGGGCGAACACGTTGACCATGGCCGCTTCCCAGGCGCCGGTGCCGGACGAGGGGAAAATGATCACGGGCTGCTTGGTGCGGAACACCCGCTGCATCGAGGCCAGGACCGCGAAACCGAGCTCGGCGAACTCCGGACCGCGATGATCCAGCGTCGGCATGTCCATCGCCCGCAGCACGCGGTCGGGCACGTTGGTCGGTCCTGGAATCTGGAGAAAATGCCTTCCAGTATGCACGGTCATAGGCGTCCTTCCCGGTCTAGCCCTGGTTTTGATGGCCGCCGAATAGCACCATTTGACCGGCTTGTCCCCTCTCCAAAGGGCGACTCCCATGCATAACCGGGGCCCCTCCGCCGGCCCTACTCCGCGGCCACCACCTTGCCCGTGGGCAACCTGCCTTCCGCGTCCGTAAACGGGCGCTCCGGGTGCATCAGGAAGGCCGAGACGCCGCCGAGCAGCAACAGCCCCATCGACATCAGGAACGGCAGGTACCAGTTGCCGGTCGCGTCGATCACGAAGCCCGCGACCAGCGGCGAAACGATCGCAGCAAAGGCCGAGCCCGTGTTCATCAGACCCGACGCGGTCCCCGAGTATTTCGGGGCGATGTCCATCGGGATCGACCACATCGGGCCGATCACCAACTCGGCACAGAAGAAGCCGGCCGACAGGCACAACGCCACGATCGTGATGTCGTGGACGAACAGGATCGGGAACAGCGAGATCAGCGCCCCCGTAAATCCTGCAACGGTGACGCTGAGCCGCGCCAGGCGGACATTGCCGGTGCGGTCGAGGATCCTGTCCGAGATCACGCCGCCGACACTGTCGCCGATCACGCCGGCGAAGAACACGCCGGAGGCGAACAGCGCCGAGTTCTTGATGTCGAGATTGTAGTTGTTCTTGAAGAACAGCGGCAGCCAGTTGAGATACAACCACAGGCACCAGCCGTAGCAGAAATAGGTCAGCGTCACCGGCCACATCCGCCCCAACAGCGGTCCCCACGGCACGCGCGGCCGCTCGCCGGTCGGGCGCACGGGCAGCGCGGCAAGCTCGGCTTGCGTGATCGAAGCATGGTCCTTCGGCTCGTTGCGGAAGTACCAGACCCAGATCACACCCCAGACCAGGCTGACGCAGCCCAGCACCACGAACGCGCCGCGCCAGGTCAGCCACAGGATCAAGAGCGCCACCACCGGCGGCGTCACGGCGTTGCCCAGCCGGGCAAAGGAATGGGTCAGACCTTGCGCGAAGCCGCGGCGGTTTGCCGGCGTCCAGTATTGCATCGCGCGCGTCGCCGTCGGAAACGTCGCGCCCTCGCCGAAGCCGAGCGCGAAGCGCGCGATGAACAGTGCAAAGAGACCGTGCACGAAGCCGGTCATGATGGTGGCGGCCGCCCAGATCATGCCGCACCAGAACAGCGTCTTGCGCGGACCGAAGCGATCGCCGACCCAGCCGCCGATCACCTGGAACAGAAGATAGGGATAGGCGAAGGCGGAGAAGACGAGGCCGAGTTGCGTGTTGGAAAGACTGAGCTCCTTCTGGATCTCGCTCGCGGCGGTGCCGATGTTCACCCGGTCGACATAGGTAATGAAATACATCGCGCAGAGCATCGCCAGCACGACATGCGTGGCCTTGAACCTGATACCCATCTCCACCCTCCCTGATCGCTTTTATGATTGTCGCCCGCGTGTCCCGCGCGAGCTCAAGTGCCGACCACTTTCAGATGCGGCGATGCGTTGCCTTGCGGGCGCTGCTCCAGGAGCTTCATCGCGACATCGACGCCGCCGGAGCGGTGCGGCACGCCGGCGACCGACAGGCCCATCTCCACGCCGGTCAGCGCACCGAGCAGGGTCAGCGCATTGCACTCGCCGAGGTGGCCGATGCGGAAGACCTTTCCGGCGACCCTCGACAGGCCCGAGCCGAGCGACATGTTGTAATTCTCGAGCACGATCTTGCGGAACTGATCGGCATCATGGCCGGGCGGCATCAGCACCGCTGTCAGCACCGGCGAGAATTCCGACGACTCCTGGCAGAGCACTTCGAGGCCCCAATGATTGACGGCGGCGCGCGTCGCGGCGGCGAGCCGCTGATGCCGGGCGAACACGTTGTCGAGCCCCTCCTCCAGCAGCATCGCGATCGCCTCGCGCAGGCCGTAGAGCAGGTTCGTCGCCGGCGTGTAGGGGAAGAAGCCGTTGGCGTTCGGCTTGAGCATCTCCTCCCAGTCGAAATAGGAGCGTGGCATCTTGTTGGTCTTGGCAGCCGCACGCGCCTTCTCCGAGATCGCGTTGAAGCCGAGGCCCGGCGGCAGCATGAAGCCCTTCTGCGAGCAGCTGACACTGACATCGACCTTCCACTCGTCATGGCGGTAGTCGACCGAGCCGAGCGAGGAGATGGTGTCGACCATCAGCAGGGCCGGATGCGAGGCGCGGTCGATCGCAGCACGAATCTCGGCGATGCGGCTGGTCGCGCCGGTCGAGGTCTCGTTGTGCACGACCATGACGGCCTTGATGGCGCGCGCCTTATCCCCGGTGAGCCTGGCCTCGATCACATCAGGATCGGCGCCGCGGCGCCAATCACCGGGCACGAAATCGACCTCGATGCCGAAGCGGCCCGCCATCTGCCGCCACAGCGTGGCGAAATGGCCGGTCTCGACCATCAGCACCTTGTCGCCCGGCGACAGCGTGTTGACGATCGCGGCCTCCCAGGCGCCCGTCCCTGACGAGGGGAAGATGATGACTGGCCCCTTGGTCTGGAAAATTCTCTGGCTGCCTTCGAGCACGGTCCGGCCGAGCGCGCCGAATTCGGCGCTCCGGTGGTCGATCACAGGCATGTCCATGGCGCGCAGGACGCGATCCGGGACCGGGCTCGGGCCCGGAATTTGAAGGAAATGGCGTCCCTGATGCATGAAAACCTCCCTGGCAACGGACTCTGGCCGGCTCAGTGAGCTATTTTGCATTCATTTTTTGTACTTTCAATCGAAATTTGGTATTCGATTGTGGACGTCGACGCGATTAGCCGAGCAAACTATTGTGCTGCAAATGAAATCCACGATTCCCGACACCGGGGTTCCCATTACCCCATCCGCCGCAAATGGCGGCGACCGCGAGTCAGCGTCGCTCCATGGCGAGATCCTGCTGCGGCTGCGCGACTATGTCGTGGAAGGCCATATTCCCGATGGCGCGCGCGTTCCCGAGCGCCAGCTCTGCGAGATGCTCGGCATCTCCCGCACGCCGCTGCGCGAGGCGCTGAAGGTTCTCGCCGCCGAGGGCCTGATCGAATTGCTGCCGAACCGCGGCGCCCGCGTGCGCCGGCTCAGTCAGCGCGACCTGGAAGAGCTGTTCGACGTGATGGCGGGCCTCGAGAGCCTCGCCGGACGCCTTGCCTGCGAGGCTATTACGGATGAGGAAATCACCGCGATCGAGCAGCTGCATTACGAGATGTACGGCCACTATCTGCATCGCGACATGCACGGCTATTTCCAGACCAACCAGCGCATCCACGAGAGCATCGTCGCGGCCGCACGCAACGAGACGCTGAAGACGGCCTACGCCAACTTCGCCGGCCGGATCCGCCGGGTCCGCTATTCCGCCAATTTCGCCCGCAAGCGGCAGCGCTGGGCGGAGGCGATGCGCGAGCACGAGGCGATCCTGGACGCCCTCCGCCGCCGCGCGGCCAGCGAGCTGAGCGATATCCTGTTCCAGCACCTGCGCAACAAGCGGGCGGCGGCGATCGAACACCTCGCCGAGCCCCCACAGGACGCGCCGGCGGCGCCCTGACGACCGCTCAGCTTGCCAATTTTGAATTCATAATATAATCGATCGGGAACAAGAATGAATATTCCAGCGAGGCCCAGAGGCCGCCTGGGATCAATCCGGGATCAGGGATGACAAACGCCTCCTCGCTCGAACGGCGCCTGCGCGCGGACATGACCGGCGACGTCCTGTTCGACGGTTTCAGTCGCGGCCGCTACGCCACCGACGCCTCGTTCTACCAGATCGTGCCGTCAGGCGTGGTCGTCCCCAAAACCATGGACGAGGCGCTGCTGGCGCTGGCGATCGCCCGCGACGAGGGCGTGAAGGTCACCCCGCGCGGCGGCGGCACCTCGCAATGCGGCCAGACCGTCAACGACGGGCTCGTGGTCGATCTCTCGAAGCACCTCAACAGGATCCTGTCGCTCGACGTCGCCGGCCGCACCTGCGTGGTCGAGCCCGGCATCGTGCTCGACGACCTCAACCGCCAGCTCAAAAAGCACGGCCTGTGGTTTCCGGTCGACGTCTCCACGGCCTCGCGCGCCACCATCGGCGGCATGGCCGGCAACAATTCCTGCGGCGGCCGCTCGCTTCGCTACGGCACCATGCGCGACAACACGCTGTCTCTGGAGGCCTCGCTCGCCGACGGCACGCTGAGTCGTTTCGGCGAGGTCTCGCGCGATCTCTCCGATTTCGACGCCGGCGAGAACATGCGCGCGATATTCCGCGACATGCTCGATCTCGGCGCGCGCGAAGCCGACGAGATCGCCGCACGATTCCCAAAAGTGCAGCGTCGCGTCGGCGGCTACAATCTCGATGCGCTCACGCCGCGCAATGCGCGCAACAACATGGCGCATCTGCTGGTCGGCTCCGAAGGCACGCTGGCCTTCACCACCAAGGTCGAGCTGAAGCTGTGGCCCGTGATCCGCAACAAGGCGCTCGGAATCTGCCATTTCGGCAGCTTCTACGAGGCGATGGACGCGGCCCAGCATCTGGTCAAGCTGAAGCCGATCGCAGTCGAGCTGGTCGATCGCACCATGCTCGCGCTCGGCCGCGACATCGCGATGTTCAAGCCGATCATCTCGGCCGCGATCAAGGGCGATCCGGATGCCGTTCTGGTGGTCGAGTTCGCGGAAGAAGACCAGGCCGATAATCTGGTGCGCCTCAAGCAACTCAACGAGCTGATGGGCGATCTCGGCTTCGGCTGGACCAACGATGTCAGCAAATGGGGCGGCGTCGTCGAGATCACCGAGCCGGCGCTCCAGAGCGGCATCGCCGACTTCCGCGCCGCCGGCCTCAACGTCATGATGTCGATGAAGCAGGAGGGCAAGCCCGTCTCCTTCGTCGAGGACTGCGCCGTGCCGCTGCCGCATCTCGCCGACTATACCCAGCGACTGAACGACGTCTTCGCCAGGCACGGCACCAGCGGCACGATGTATGCGCACGCCTCCGAGGGCTGCCTGCACGTGCGCCCCGTACTGAACCTCAAGCTCGAGAAGGACGTCAAGGCGATGCGCGCCATCGCCGAAGAAGCCTTTGCCCTGGTGCGCGAGTACAAGGGCTCGCATTCCGGCGAGCATGGCGACGGCCTGGTGCGCTCGGAATTCCACGAGACCATGTTCGGCGAACGTCTCGTCGCTGATTTCAGGGAAGTGAAGCATCGCTTCGATCCCGATGGCGTGCTCAATCCCGGCAAGATCGTCGACGCGCCCAGGATGGACGACCGCTCGCTGTTCCGTTTCAAGCCGGACTATCGCGTCGCCGACCTCAAGACGAAGCTCGACTGGTCCGCCTGGCCCGGCGCCGGCGGCGGTTTCCAGGGCGCGGTCGAGATGTGCAACAACAATGGCGCCTGCCGCAAGCTCGAGGGCGGCGTGATGTGCCCGTCCTATCGCGCCACGCGCAACGAGAAGGACGTCACCCGAGGCCGCGCCAACACGCTGCGGCTGGCGATATCAGGCCAGCTCGGCCCCGACGCGCTCGCCTCCGACGAGATGATGGACACGCTGAAACTTTGCGTCTCCTGCAAGGCCTGCCGCCACGAATGCCCTGTTGGCGTCGACATGGCCAAGATGAAGATCGAGGTATTGGCCGCACGCGCCGCCTCGCACGGACTGACCTTGCGCGATCGCCTGGTCGGCTATCTCCCGCGTTACGCCGGCCTCGCCTCGCGCTTCGCGCCGCTGGCCAATTTGCGCAACCATAGCCTGCTGCTCCGAAAGCTGTTCGAGCGCTTCGCCGGCATCAGCGCCCGTCGCGCCCTGCCCGCCTTCCGCAGCGACGTGTTCGTACCATCAGCCGAATCGATCGGACCGGAGGCCGGCCGCGAAGTCGTCCTGTTCGCCGACACCTTCAATCGCATCTACGAGCGGGAAAATCTCGACGCCGCGCTGCGCGTGCTCGCGGCCGGCGGCTATCGCGTGCATATGCCGAAGCCTGTGAGCGGCAGCCGCCCGCTCTGCTGCGGCCGCACCTTCCTCTCGGCCGGACTCGTCGATGAAGCCAGATTCGAGCTCGATCGGCTGGTGGCGGCCTTTGCGCCGTTCGCCGCACGCGGCGTGCCGATCGTCGGCCTTGAACCAAGCTGCCTGCTGACGCTGCGCGACGAGCTGGCCTCGCTGCGCAAGGACAACGACGCCAAGGCTGTCGGCGCGCACGCGCTGACCTTCGAGGAATTTCTGGTCCGCGAGGCGGAGGCTGGAAGGCTGCAACTCGCGCTCGGCACCGTCACCGACAAGGCCGTCGTCCACGGCCATTGCCACCAAAAATCCTTCGGCGCCTTCAAACCGGTCGAGCAGGTGCTGCGGCTTGTCCCCGGCCTCGAGGTCGAGACCATCGAGTCCAGCTGCTGCGGCATGGCCGGCGCGTTCGGCTATGGCGCCGACACCTATGACGCCTCGATCGAGATGGCCGAGCTGTCGTTGCTACCCGCCGTGCGCCGCGCGGACCAGACGACGCTGGTCGTTGCCGACGGCACCTCCTGCCGCCACCAGATCCACGACGGCGCCCAGCGCGAGGCGCTCCACGTCGCCCGCGTGCTGGCGATGAGCCTCGATCGCGCAAAAGCCAATTCCACTTCACCAGCTGCAAAGGAAACAAGCCATGGCTGACCTCACACTCGACGCCGCCCGAAAAATCCTCGACGCCGCCTTCGCCAAATCCACCGAGCTCAAGCTGAAGCCGCTGGTCGTCACCATCCTGGACGCGCGCGGCGTGCTCAAGATCGCCGCCGCGCAGGACGGCACCAGCCTGATGCGCGCCGAGATCGCGCACGGCAAGGCCTACGGCGCGCTCGCGATGGGCATGGGCTCGCGCGCATTGTACCAGCGGGCGCAGGAGCAGGCCTATTTCATCGACGCCGTGAACACCATCGCCAAGGGCGCTCTTGTGCCGGTCCCCGGCGGCGTGCTGATCATGGACGGCGCGACCCTGCTCGGGGCTGTCGGCGTCTCCGGTGACACGTCTGATAATGACGAGGCCTGTGCGGTCGCCGGCATCCAGGCGGCGGACCTGAAGGCCAACGCGGGCTGAGATGCCGTAGGGTGGGTTAGCCGGAGGCGTAACCCACCACTTCGTCCCGCATTCGCCGAAACAAGGTGGGTTACGCCTCCGACCGCGCTTTGCGCGGCCCACGGCTACCCTACGCACCAGTGCTTGGGTTGCCCGACGGGCAAAACACCCAATCGCTCGGTCAACCATCGCAACCAAAATATTCCACTTTACCGAATTTCGGTTTTATCGTACACACCAGCCATCCTGATCCGGCGAAAGGGGCGGTCGTACGTCGTCACGAACCGCGGATCGGGTCGCGGTGGACGCTGGGCAGCGCCGTCGCGGATGTGAGACGCAGGGCGGGGCGATGGATTGAGCCGACCCCCGTGAGCCTCTCGCAAGCCGCGTTGTACGAACGGCGCCAAAGCCCTGCGAAGCCCCTTTAGGGCGAAGCAGGGTCAGCCTGCGTACGGCAAAACCGTGTGGTCCTGGCCGTCGTCGCTACGGTCAAGTCTTGCGGACGCGGCATTGGCGTCAACCGGCGCGGTGCTGGTAACTTTCCGCAGGGCGAGGGAGGCCAGAAGGAACTCGGCTCCCGGGAGAGCACAGCATAAGCCGTCCAACCACTGCGCAGGGAAGGCCGTGTGTTCGGCTACACCTGTATGCTGCTGTGCGGTTCCTTCTGCGCTACATCTCGCGCAGCGGACCGCGGGTGCCAGCCGGCACCCGGCCTTCCCTGCGCCCTTTCATTCGAGAGGGCGCGAAGCGAAGAGCAAAGCTCGGGCGGAATACGCCGCGAGAAGGCGAAGGTGCGTCTGCTGTTTGAGACGTGAATTGGAACGCGATGGGTGCGCCGCTCAAACGGCGGGCCCCCTCACCTTCCCGTCCAGACCGGCTTGCGCTTCTCGCCGAACGCCTTCAGTCCCTCCCTGGCGTCCTCGGTCATCGCCAGCAATGCGATCTGGCTTTCGGTATAGGCGATGCTCTCGTCGAACGACATCGAAGCGATCGCGCGCATGGCGTATTTGCCGCGGCGGATCGCCGTCGGGGATTTGTCGACGATGCGGCCGATCAGCCAATCGACCTTGGCATCGAGCTCGGCCGCCGGCACGACGTGGTTCAGAAGGCCCGCGTCCTTCGCTGCCTTGGCATCGAAAGGCTCGCCGGTGAGCGCCCATTCGTTGACGAGGCGCCGCGGTGCGATGTCCTGCAGCAGGCTCAGCACCTGCATCGGAAACACGCCGACCTTCACCTCCGGCAGACCGAAGATGACATGATCCGCCGCAACCGCCATGTCGGTCATGCACAGCAAGCCCATGCCGCCGGCCATGCAGACGCCGCCGACACGCGCGATCGCGGGCTTGGTGGCGTTCTGCGACAGCCGCAACAGATCGGCATAATCGACATTGGGCCTGGAATGATCCATCGCGAAGGCCGCACCGGAATTCTGCAGATCCGCGCCGGCGCAGAACGCCTTGTCGCCCGCGCCGGTCAGCACGATGACGCGGACCTCCTTGTCGTCATGCGCGTCGCGATAGCCGCGTGTGATGCCGGCGATGACGTCGCCGTTCAGCGCGTTGCGCTTCTCCGGCCGATTGATGGTGATCCAGAACGCCTGCCCGCGCTTCTCGGTGATGACGCCTGTGGTGTCGGTCATGACGCTCGTTCCTCGCTCGCGGTTTGCAGCCATTTGCGGCAGCTTCGGCGCGAGGTGCAAGGGCAATCTGTCCGGAGACGCCGCTTTAGCGCCTCGACACAAATTAGCTAGAGATCAAAACGCGAGCGCAGCTCAGGCGGCAGTCGCCTTCCTGATCCAGACCTTGTTGTCGTGGAACGCAGCGCCGCCGATCGGGGCAATGGTGTCTGCGCCGGTCAACATGTTGATGCCGCGGCCGCCGATATGATTCCTGTTGGGATGCACCGATTCCGCGATCAGCACGCCGCGCCGCACGCCGTCGAACAGCGCGGCGATCAGCGTGGTTTCCCCACGGGTATTGCCGAGCGTCACTGCGTCGCCGTCAGCGACGCCGAGCGCGGCCGCATCGAGCGGATGGATCATCACGCTGGCCTGACCCTCGCGCGCCTGCGAGGACGGGGTCTCGTTGAACGTGGTGTTGAGGAAGCTGCGCGAGGGGCTGGTCGCAAGCCGGAACGGATGGGCCTGGTCGGCGTGCTCGATCACCGCCCAATGGTCCGGCAGCGATGGCATCTTGTCGAAATCGCCCATGGTCTGACCGAACGGCGGATGCGCCCAATCGGCCTTGAAGTGGAATTTCTTGTCGGCATGAGCGAAGCCATCGAGATAATGCGAGGTGCGGAAGTCCGGCTGCAGATCGCGCCAGATGTCGGCTTCGAGGCCGGCGATGTCGCCGTGGTCGCTCAGTTTCAGCGTGGTGTCGATCAACTCGCGCGGCGTCATCTCGAAACCCGGGTGCTTGGCGCCAAGCCGCGGCGCCAGCGCCTGCAACAGCTGGTGGTTGGAACGACATTCACCGGGTGGGTCGATCAGCTTCGGACCAACCGAGATGTGCTGGTGGCCGCCGCCGTAATAGAGGTCGTCATGCTCCATGAACATGGTTGCCGGCAGCACGATGTCGGCCATCTGCGCCGTCTCGGTCATGAACTGCTCATGCACGACGACGAACAGATCCTCGCGCGCAAAGCCCTGGCGCACCAGCGCCTGCTCCGGCGCCACCGTCATCGGGTTGGTGTTCTGGATCAGCATCGCCTTGACCGGACCCTTGCCCAGCAGGGCCTCGGCATCGCCGGTGAGGATGCGGCCGACCTGCGACTGGTCGAGCGCGCGGACCGTCTTGTCGATCGCGTCATGGCCTTCAATCACGGATTCGTTGAAGTGCCACAGCGCGTAGTTGTTGAAGAAAGCGCCGCCGCCTTCGTACTGCCAGGCGCCGGTCACCGCCGGAATGCAGTTTGCGGCATGCATCTGCGTCGCGCCGTTGCGCGAACGCGTAAACCCGTAGCCGAGACGGAAGAAGGTCCGCTTGGTCTCGCCCACAGCCTTGGCAAAGGCCTCGATCTCCGCCACGGGCACACCGCAGATCGCAGACGCCCATTCCGGCGTGCGTGTCTTCAGATGGGCCTCGAGCTCATTGGGGCAGTCGGTGTACTTGTCCATGTAGGCGCGGTCGGCATAGCCGTCGCGGAACAGGACATGCATCACGCCGCAGGCAAACGCGCCGTCGGTGCCGGGCCGCAGCAGGATCTTGATATCGGCCTGCTTCATCGTGTCGTTGTCGTAGATGTCGACGGCCGCGATCCTCGCGCCGCGCTCCTTCCGCGCGCGCGATGCATGCGTCATCACGTTGACCTGGGTGTTGACGGGGTTGGTGCCCCAGATCACGACGAGATCCGAGAGCGCCATCTCGCGCGGATCGGCGCCGGCGATCTTTCCGGTGCCGATGGCAAAGCCGATACGCCCGACATTGGCGCAGATGGTCTGGTAGAAGCGCGAATATTTCTTTACGTGCGTGAGACGGTTGAGACCGTCGCGCATCACCAGCCCCATCGTGCCGGCGTAGTAGTAGGGCCAGATCGACTCCGCGCCGAACTCGCGTTCGGCCTGGTTGAAGCGATGGGCGATCTCGTCGAGCGCCTCATCCCAGGTGATCCGCGCGAACTGGCCCGAGCCCTTCGCCCCGATGCGGCGCATCGGGAACGTCACGCGCTCGGGATGATGGATGCGCTCGGCGTAACGAGCGACCTTGGCGCAGACCACGCCGGCCGTATAGGTCTGCTTTTTCGAACCGCGAACCCGGCCGATGCTGCGGCCTTCGACCACCTCGACATCGAGCGCGCAGGCCGACGGGCAATCGTGCGGACAAGTGGAGTGGCGGATCTCGATCTTGGCGTGCTGGTTCATGACCAATTTCGTAACACCAAAACATGGAGTAGCCGAGGGCATTTATCCGGCCATGCCCATGCAAAATGCTCAAACCCTGTACGCGGCCTGTTCCTGCCGCGACTGCGAAATGCCCCGCGGTCACACCGAGAACGGCCCGATATTCCTGACAAAATCGACTTTGTGAGGCGTCGACAGTCTGCGCCCGCTGCCGCTACAGTGCCTGCCAACAAAAACGAGTCCAGGGAGGTTGGTGTGACGGCCCGACAAATCTTGCTGGCGCTGGCCGCCGGCCTGCTCACCGCATTCTCGGCAAGCCCGTCTCCGGCAGAAGATTATCCCGCGCACGCCGTCCGCATCGTCGTGCCTTTCGGCGCCGGCGGCCCGGCCGATGTCACGGCCCGGCTGATCGGCCAGGCGCTCCAGGAGCGCTTTGGCCAGCCCTTCGTGATCGAGAACCGCACCGGTGCAGGCGGCGTCATCGGCACGGTCGAGGCGGTGAAGTCGCCGGCAGACGGCTACACGTTGCTGATGATGTCCAACACCCAGACAGCGAATGAATCGCTGCTGACGCCGGAGCAGCGCAAATACGATCTGATGCGCGACCTCGCGCCGATCGCGCCGGTGAACTATTCCGATCTCGTCATCGTGGTGAACCCGCAAGTTCAGGCGAAGACGCTGCAGGAGTTCATCGCGCTCGCCAAGGCGCAGCCGGGTAAGATGAATTACGCTTCCTCGGGTCAGGGCACTCCGTACCACATGGCCGGCGAGCTGTTCAAAGCCATGGCCGGGATCGATGTCGTCCACGTTCCTTATCGCAACAGCGGCGAAGCACGCAGCGGCGTGATCGGCGGCCAGGTGCAGATGATGATCGATGCCGTGCCGGCGATGGCGCCGAACATCGGCGAGAATCAGGTCCGCGCGCTGGCGACCACCGGCCAGCAGCGCTCCGCGGTGCTGCCCAACGTGCCGACCGCCGGCGAGGCTGGTGTCGCAGGCTATGAGGCGACGATCTGGCTCGGCCTGATGGCGCCGGCGGGCACGCCAAAGCCCGTCATCGACAAGCTCAATTCAGCCGTGAACGCAATGCTGAGGCGGCCGGACATCGTCAAGCTCTGGACCGAGCAGGGCGCGATCCCCATGTCGATGACCCCGGAGGAGTTCGACAAGTTCCTGCGGGGCGACATCGTGAAATGGGCCGATGTCGTCAAGAAGTTCGACAAGTCCTGAGGCCGTGCCGGTTATGCCGACCTTTCAGTTCAAGCTCAACGGAGCTGTGGTCTCCGTGGATGCCGAGCCGGATCAGACGCTGCTCGATGTGCTGCGCGGCCGGCTCGGAATCACCAGCCCGCATTTCGGTTGCGGTGCCGGCGAGTGCGGGGCCTGTCATGTCATGGTCGATGGCCTCGCGATCGCCTCCTGCGACATGCCGATGTGGTCGGTGGCAGACAAGGACGTCGTTACGCTCGAGGGCATCGGCACGGCCGGGCAACCGCATCCGCTGCAGCGTGCTTTCATCACCGAACAGGCGATGCAATGCGGCTATTGCGTCTCGGGGATTCTGATCAGCGCGGCAGCGCTGCTCAGGCGCAACCCGTCACCCTCGGAAGCTGAAGTCCGGACAGCACTCGATCGCAATCTATGTCGCTGCGGATCGCACAACCGCATGGTCCGGGCCGTGCTCCGTGCGGCGTCGGAGATGGCGACATGAGCGCGCCGCCCACTGCCCCGAAGCTGCCAGTCAGCCTCATAACCAATCCAAGGCTGTCGTCCTGGGTGCGGTTCACCGGCGAAGGCCGCGTCGCGATCTCGCCCGGAAAAGTCGAGATCGGCCAGGGCATTGTCACGGCGCTGGCGCAGATCGCCGCGGACGAGCTCGACGTCGAGATTGGCCGCATCGAGATGATCCGCGCATCGACTGCCGCGAGCCCGAACGAAGGCGTCACCTCCGGCAGCCTGTCGATCCAGCAATCCGGCCGCGCCCTGCGCCACGTCTGTGCCGAGGTGCGCCAACGTTTTCTCGCGGCAGCCTCGGATCGTCTTGGCGTCGATGCATCGCTGCTCGATGTCGATGACGGCACGATATCGGGCCCGGGCAATGTCAGGACCAGCTATTGGGAACTAGCAGGTGACGTCTCGCTCGACCACGATGCGACGACGAGCAGTGTCGCCAAGTCTGCGGCCACGCGTAGCGTGGCCGGACATTCGATCCAGCGCGTCGATATCCCCGACAAGGTGTTGGCGCGGCCGCGTTTCATCCATGACCGCGCTCTGCCGGGGCTTGTGCATGGACGCGTCCTGCGGCCTGACATCCCAGGCGCCAGGCTGATTGCGCTCGACGAAGCGGCCGCGCGCGCCGTCTCTGGGCTGATTGCGATCGTCCGCGACGGCACCTTTGCAGGCGTCGTCGCCGACAGCGAGGCCGCGGCGGAAGCGGCACTGAAAGTCCTGCGCAAAGGCGCGACATGGTCGGCCGGGGAGCCGCTGCCGGATGAAAACGATCTGGCCAGCTTCCTGCGAAGCCAGCCGGTCGAGACTGTCATCATCGATACCAGGACTGCGGCCGCGGCAGACGTCTCCCGCACGCTCCGCCGGCAATACACCCGTCCCTACATCGCGCATGCCTCGATCGCGCCCTCCTGCGCGATGGCGCTATGGGAGGGTGACCATGTCCATGTCTGGACGCATAGCCAGGGCGTCTATCTGCTGCGCGCCGATCTCGCGATCGTGCTCAAGCTCCCGGTCGAGAACATCGTCGTCGAGCACATGGAGGGCGCCGGCTGCTACGGGCACAATGCGGCTGACGACGTCGCGCTCGATGCCGTGCTGCTCGCCAAGGGCGCCGGCGGCCGCCCGCTACGGGTCCAGTGGTCGCGCCACGACGAGATGTCCCACGCACCGTTTGGCGCCGCCATGGCCATCGAGATCGAAGCCGATCTCGATGCCGGCAACGAGATCGTCGGCTGGCGCCATACGATCTGGAGCAATGGCCATGCGGCGCGGCCGGGGCGCGCGGTGCAGCCCGCCCTGCTGGCCGCGAGCGAGATCGCAAATCCCTACCCTCGCATGATCTCGACAAACCCGCCCGCCGCCAATGGCGGCGGCGGCGACCGCAACTCGGTTCCGCTCTACGATTTTCCGGCCTGGACGATCACCAGTCACCGCCTGCTGACCATGCCGGTACGCACCTCGGCGCTGCGGACCCTCGGTGCGCAAGGCAACGTCTTCGCCACCGAATCCCTGCTCGACGAGATCGCCGCCTTGCGCGGCGAAGACCCGATCGCCTTTCGCCTGCGGCACCTCAGGGACGAGCGCGCACGCGACGTCATCAGCGCTGCGGCGCGGCGCGCAGGCTGGAAGCCTGAGAAGCGATCGGGCATCGGCCACGGCGTCGGCTTTGCCCGCTACAAGAACACCGGGGCCTATTGCGCCGCCATCGCCGAGATCGAAGGCACCGACGACATCCGCGTAAGGCGGCTCACGCTTGCTGTCGACGTCGGCGAGGCCATCAATCCGGATGGCGTGATCAACCAGATCGAGGGCGGCGCGATCCAGGCGACGAGCTGGGTGCTGAAGGAGCGCGTCCGCTTCGATCGGACCCGCATCACGTCGACGTCGTGGACGGACTATCCGATCCTCACCTTCAGCGAGGTCCCGGCCGTGGACGTCGAGGTCATCCAGCGACCGGAGATCGAGCCGGTCGGCGCCGGCGAGGCCGCGCACGGGCCGGTGACGGCGGCGATCGCGAACGCGGTCCATGATTGCCTCGGGGTGCGCATCCGCGACCTGCCAATCACGCGAGACAAGATCATTGCAGCCATGGAGCTTGCATCGTGACGACAGTGAACATCTTGAGCGGCGGCGCGGCGCAAGGGCTGGTGCGCGGCCTCAGCGAGGCCTTCAAGGCACAAACCGGCTTCGGCATCGACGGCGAGTTCGGCGCAGTCGGCCTGATGGCGGACAAGCTGCGCGCGAGCACGCCGGCCGATCTGGTGATCCTGACACAGGCACTGCTCGCAAAGCTGGCAGCGGAAAAGCTGGTCGCTCCCTCCTCGATCGCGGATATCGGTCGCGTGGAGACCGCCCTCGCCGTCCGCAGCAACGATCCCAAGGTGAACGTGAAGACCGAAGCCGAACTTCGCGAAGTCCTGCGCTCCGCGGACGCCATCTACGTTCCTGATACCAAGGCCTCGACCGCCGGCCAGCACGTCGCAAAGGTGCTGGATCAGCTCGGCATCGCCTATGAGGTCACGCCGCGCCTGAAGATCTTTCCAAACGGCGCAACGGCAATGCGCGAACTGGCGGCATCCACCGCAACGCGGCCGATCGGATGCACGCAGGCGACCGAGATCATCGCAACGGACGGCATCATGCTGTCGGGTTCACTGCCGCCCGGATCCGAGTTGGTGACGATGTACACGGCTGGCGTCGCCACGCACGCGACGCATCCGAAAGAAGCCGCCGCACTGATTGCGCTGTTGACCGGCGCAGACCACAGGGAGCTGCGCCAGCGCGTGGGCTTTACCGGCTAGATGCAAACCCTATTTGTGCAGCTGGGTCAGACCGGTCGGCGGGCCGTCGACCCCGGTCCAGCCGCCATCGACGAACAGCGTGCTGCCGCTGACATAGCTCGCGGCATCCGAGGCGAGATAGGCGACGGCCGTCGCGACCTCGTCGGCGCTGCTCCAGCGGTTGAACACGGTGTGGCCTGCGTAAAGATTGAAAATGTCCGGACGCTGCTTGAACGCGCTGGTCAGTGCGGTCTCGACGATGCTCGGGGCGATCGCGTTGACGCGCACGCCGGCATGGCCGACCTCGGAGGCAAAGCCCTTTACCAGCAAGCCGATCGCCGCCTTGGTGGAGCCGTAGATACCGAGGCCCGGCTCGATGGTCACCGCGCGCACCGAGGAGCAGGCGATGATGCTGCCGCCCTTCTGCTCGACCATGATGCGGCCGAACGCCTGGAAGAACCAGACTGTGCCTTTGACGTTGAGATTCAGGACGCGGTCGAGATCCTCCTCGGTATAGTCGAGGATGGTCTTGCGGATGTTGAGCCCGGGCGTCGTTACGGCGATATCGAGCCGCGAGAATTTCTGCATCACGGTTTTGGCGAGCGCATTGACGTCGACAGCGCTCGCAGCATCACACGCGGCAGCTTCGGCCCAGCCACCCTTCTCGCGAATGCCCGCCGCCGTCGCCTCCGCCGCATCGAGCGCGCGATCGGCGCAGACGACGCGGGCGCCGAGCCCGGCCAGCGCCTCGGCCGACGATTTGCCGATGCCCGATGCGGCGCCGAGCACCACGGCCGTCTTGCCGGTGAGATCGAAGAGCTTGCGGTAGTCAGTCACGGACAGATTCTCCCTGTTGCTGTGACGCAAACTATCGCAAGCGCGGTTTGCCGGCCAATGCCGGCGAACGCACGACAGCTATCCCTTGTATCCCATCAGCAGGCGGGGCAGCCACAGCGAGAACTCAGGGACGTAGGTCACGAACATCAGAGCTGCGATCAGGGCGGCGTAGAACGGCAGGATGGTGCGCATCACCGCGCCCACCGAGATGCCGCCGATGGCGCAGCCGACGAACTGCGTGGTTCCAACCGGCGGGGTGTTCAGCCCGAGCGCGCAGTTGATCAGCATCAGCATGCCGAACTGCACCGGATCCATGCCCGCCTTCATTGCGATCGGCAGGAAGATCGGCGTGCAGATCAGGATGGTTGCCGCCATGTCCATGAACGTGCCGAGCAGGAACAGGATGATGTTGATGAGCAGGAAGATCACCCAGGGGTGCGTGGAGACCTTGCTCATCAGGGCGCCGGCGAAGTCGGCGACCTCGTAGAGCCCCATCAGATACTGGAACATGGTGGAGACGCCGATCAGCAGCAGCACCACACCTGTCGTCTTCACCGCCTTGGCCGCGGCGTGGAGGAAGTTGCTCCAGGTCATGGTGCGGTAGATGAAGAACGTCAGCACGATCGTGTAGGTGACGGCAACGGCGGCCGATTCAGTTGCCGTAAAGACGCCGGACAGGATGCCCGTCAGGATGATGCCGACGATCAGGAGGCCCGGCAGAGCGGCCGCGAACGAACGGAAGACCTCGGGCCAGCCCGGGAACTTGCCCGACGGATAGCCACGCTTTACCGCAACCGCATAGGCGGCGACCAACATGCACACCATCAGCACCATGGCCGGCAACAGGCCGGCCGCGATCAGCGCGCCGATCGAGACCTTGCCGCCGGCGGCCAGCGCATAGATGATCATGTTGTGGCTGGTCGGCATCAGCGCGCCAACCAGCGAGGCATGGGTGGTGACGTTGACGGCGTAGTCGGTATCGAACCCTTCTTTTTTCATCATCGGGATCATCACCGCGCCCATCGCCGACACGTCGGCCACAGGCGAACCGGAGACGCCGCCGAACAGCGTACAGGCGACCACGTTCGACATGCCGAGGCCGCCGCGGATGTGGCCGACGAGATTCTTGGCGAGTTGCACGATCTTGTCGGCGACGCCGCCGTGCAGCATCAGCTCACCGCTGAAGACGAAGAACGGAATGGCCAGGAACGAGAAGATGTTCATCCCCGACATCATCTGCTGGAAGATGACGGCGACCGGCAGGCCTTCGTAAAAGATGGTGCAAATCGCCGAGAGGCCGATCGCGAAGGCGACCGGTACGCCGAGGATCAGGAAGCCGAAGAACGTGGCGCCGAGAATAATCAGTTCCATGAGGGGACGACCTCTTCGCCGCGCAGGAGAGCAATGATGTGCTCGATTGAAAAAGAGACGATCAGAACGCCGGAGGCAACCAGCGGCACGTAGCGGACGACCTCGGGGAAGCCGAGATTGGGAATATGCACGGTCCCGACCGACGCGCCGAGGATCCAGCCGTTATAGACCATGGCGATACCGAATAGCGCCACCAGGACATGGATCACGAGCTCGACCTTCTCTCGCAGGCGATCTGGAAGCATCACCAGCAGACTGTCCATGCCGATGTGTCCGGCATCGCGCACGCCGACGGCGGCACCGATCAGCGTGACATAGAGGATCAGGACCAGCGCGAGGTTTTCAGTCCAGGTCGGGCTGGAGTTGAGCACGTAGCGTCCGAACACCTGGTAGAACACGATGGTGACGATGATGAGCAGCCCGGTCACGGACAGATACATCCCCGCCCGGGCGACGGGAGCATTGATCCGCGACAGCAGACTTGTGGACGGACGTCCCGCCTCCTGCTCGTGATCTGCGACGTGTGGGTCTGTCATCCCGCCCCTCCTTGTGAGGGTCCGGTGTCACCTCGCGGAGACGCCGGACCCGGTCCCGCAATGCTTTTACTTGGTGTCCTGGATGCGCTTGACGAGGCTCGAGAGCTTCTCGTCACCGGCGAACTTCTTGTACACCGGCTTCATCGCGTCGACGAACTCCTGCTTGTTCGCGATCGTGACGACCTGAACGCCGGCGGCCTCGACGGTCTTGCGCGACGCCTGCTCACGCGCGTCCCAGAGCTTGCGCATGACGGGCACCGAATCCTTCGCGGCCTTGCGGATCATCGCCTGATCTTCTTTGCTCAGCGTGTCCCAGACCTTCTTGGACATCACGAGGACTTCGGGCGCCAGCGAGTGTTCGGTGACGTTGTAGAACTTGGCGGCCTCGAAGTGGCGCGAGGACTCGTAGGACGGCCAGTTGTTCTCGGCTGCGTCGACGAGGCCGGTCTTGAGCGCGGTGTAGACCTCGCCATACGGCATCGGCGTCGGATTGGCGCCGAGGCTCTCGATCATGCCCACCCACAGGTCGGACTGCTGGACGCGGATCTTCAGGCCCTTGACGTCTGCGAGCGACTTGATCGGCGCCTTGACGGTGTAGATCGAACGGGCACCGCTGTCATAATAAGCGAGACCGATCAACCCCGCAGGCTCCATGGCCGCAAGGATCTCATCGCCGATCGGTCCGTCGAGAACGGTGCGCATGTGCTGCGTGTCGCGGAAGACGAAGGGCAAGCACAAGGCGACGGTTTCCGGCACGAAGTTGTTCAACGGCGAGGCGTTGATCCGCATCATGTCGAGCGCGCCGATCTTGAGCTGCTCGATGGTGTCCTTCTCCGAGCCCAGGGCGCCGTTCGGAAATACCTTCACGCCCAGCTTGCCGCCGCTCGCCGTCGCGAGCTGCTGGCCCATGAACTTGACGGCTTCGACGGTCGGATAGTCGGCCGGATGGACGTCGGCCGAGCGGAAATCACGTGCGGTCGCGAGTGGCGCCGAGACCGTCAGCGCAGCGGCTGCAATAATGCCGAATAGTGCCTTCATCTGAGGTTTCCTCCTGGGTTTGATTATGTCGTCGTTGGACTGGTGCTGCGGACCGCCTTGCGTCGCTCCACTTCAAGTGTGAAGTCAAGCGTTGCAACTGCACCACCTTCGTAGGGTTGCGCGGCGGTGTCGAGTGAATTTGGCTGGTTGGCGATCTCCGCCAGGGACAGCGCGATGCTCATCGCGCCCGCTCTTGCGGCGGACTCGTACGGCAGGGGCCGGCTCCCCGGCAATCGGGCCGCGCCATCGGCCAATGCCGGATGCGCGGTAACGATGCTCATCGTATCCATGAACGTTCCTCTGGCTTGTGCTCGACCGCTATTGGCTGCGGCTTGGAGTTCGGGCGACACGATCGCCTCGTTCATTATGAACGCACCACAACGGCGCGATATCGCCAACGTCGTCCCTAGGGCGGGCGACATTCTGAGTCCAAGCCAAATGCGGCATTGATCGATGCTGGACTTGCATTGATCCCCTAGGAGGGTACCCCAACGGGGTAATCCGCAAATAATTCTACTTTTTCGAAAAACGCCGCCCCAGCGAGTGACCGGCCGGCGCTGAAGGCTGGTGACGATCGAGTGCGCGTCCGCGAGCTAGAGCCCCACGGTCGTATCCTCGACAATGAGGTGGGAACACTTACTCGCCGTCGAGGCCGCTTTCGGCCAGCTCGCGCAGCGCATCGGTATCGAGCACGACGATGGCGCCATGCTCGAGGCGCACCCAGTTTCGCCCGGCCCATGCACGCAATTGCTTGTTGATGCTCTCGCGCGTCATTCCCACCATCTCGCTGATCTCCTGTTGGGTGATCGCGAGGGTACCGCTGCCGGAGTCGAGCTTGCGCTCCTCGGTGAGACCGAGCAGCGCGCTCGCGAGCCGGCCCGGCAGATTCTGCAAGATCACCTGCTCGACCTGCTGGCTGGTCCAGCGCAGCCGCGCGCAGAGCAATTCGATGAATTTCATCGCAAGCGCCGGCTGACTCTTCACGAACGGGAGGAAGTCGCGGCGGTCGATGATGTAGAGCTCGCAATTGGTGTTCGCGGTCGCATCCGCCGACCGCGGCGCGCCATCGAGCACGGCGATCTCGCCGAAGATTTCGCCAGGACCGATCAGGTTGAGAATGGCGTTCCGGCCGTCGGGCGAGGAGGAGGAAATCTTCACCGTTCCGGTGATCACCGCGAATAAATTGTTTCCGGGATCGCCTTTGGCGGCGATCGTCGCGCCGCGCTTGACCATGGTGTGCTTGGCATAGCGGCAAAGCTGATCGAGCGCCTCCGGCTCCAGATCCGCGAAGATCGGGTGCTTGCGCAGGACCGATAGTTTATTTCCCGCCTGTTGTCGGGGGTCGCCGGTCTTGTCCTGAGGCACGCCGCGGGGCTCCTAAGACTGCGAGGCACTGAAGTTCCTGCGTAGTCAACGTTATCAGGCTTTTCAACCGGAAAGCACGGACACAGTTTGAAGCAAATGCTGTTACAATGCTGAGATTGCACGAGGAAAGCGCATCCACAGGGTGCGATGGTAAATTCTTGACGATTCAGAGTTGCAAAGATGATAACTCATACCTGAGCCTGAGCACTGTGGTCCACCGCGCAGGCCACAGTTTACTGCACTGCGCCAAGGCCTGTTGACCCAGATCAAATTTGGCCGGCTGCCGACCGGCCCTGCTTGAGGCCGGTGCGCATCAGAGCCTCAGCCGGACGTCGCAGATGTCAGGCTCGGTCGGGTCCGGCTTGATCTCGAAGCCGAGTTGCCGGCACATCTCGAGCATCACGACGTTCTCCTTGAGCACGTCGCCCGACATGGTCTTGAGGCCCTCCGACCTCGCATAATCGATGATCAGCTGCATCAGGGCCCAGCCGAGCCCCTTGCCCTTGAGGTCGGACCGCAGCAGAATCGCGTATTCACCGCTTTCGTAAACCGAGTCCGAGTGAAGCCGGACCACGCCGACCATCTCGTTCTTCTGGTCGAACGCGATGAACGCCATGGCGCGCGCATAATCGAGCTGGGTCAGGCGCGCGATGAACTCATGGGTGAATTCCTTCATCGGCGCGAAGAAACGCAGGCGGAGATCCTCAGGCGTGACGTGACGCAGGAATTCGTGAATGGTCGGCTCGTCTTCGGGGCGAAGGGGCCGCGCGAAAATGCGCCAACCGTCCTTGAGCGCGAGCCGGCGCTCCCATTGTGACGGATAGGCACGAACGGCAAAATTGGCGGGGCCTGAGCCAGCAAATTTTCGCTGTGCCGGTCCCACCGCTATGCGGGCATCGACGGCGGTCACGCCGGTTTCGTCGGCCAGCAGCGGATTGATATCGAGCTCCCGGATTTCGGGAATGTCGGTTGCCATCTGCGCCAGCTTGACCAGCACCAGTGCGACGGCGTCCTGTTTGACCGCAGGCACGTCCCGGTACGCCTGCAACAATCGCGACACGCGCGTGCGCTCGATCAAGTCATGGGCGAGCTGCAAGTCGAGCGGCGGCAGCGCCAGGGCCTTGTCGTTGATGATCTCCACCGCCGTGCCGCCACGGCCGAACACGACGACCGTGCCAAAGGTCGGATCGTCGGCGAGGCCCATGATCAGTTCGCGGGCCTTCGCCTTGACGACCATCGCTTGCACGACGACGCCGTCAATGCGGGCTTCGGGGCGTAACTTCCTCGCCCGCGCGACAATATCGGCGGCGGCGGCGCGCACCGCGGATGGTGTGGTCAGATTGAGCACGACACCACCGACGTCGGATTTGTGCACGATGTCGCGCGACATGATCTTGAGCACGACGGTGGCACCTTGCGCCAAGATTCCGTCTGCATAGGCGACCGCCTGATCGACATCGTGAGCCGCATAGGTCGGCACCATCGCGATATCATAGCACCCTAGGAGATGCGTGATCTCGATGGGCTCGAGCCATTTGCGGCCATCGGCGATGGCCGTCGCGACGATCTGCTTTGCTTCCGCCACGTCAGGCACGAATGTATCCGGCATCGCGGGCGGAACCTGGCTTAGTTCGTCGACCACCTCACGATGCCGGACCAAATGCATGAAGCCACGCACCGCGTCGTCTTCGGTCGGATAGTTCGGAATGCCGGCGGCGGACAGCGTTGCAATAATCTCCTGATCGGCCCCGACCCAGGCCGCAAACACAGGCTTGGCCCAACTACGGTGCTCCTGGCGATATTTGCCGACGAGCTCGATGACGGTCGCCGCGATCTCGGCAGCCGAGGCGATCGCGGTTTGCACGTTGAGCACCAGGACCGCGTCATTGCCGGGATCGTCGAGCAGCACCTCCAACGCGGCCGCATAGCGCGAAGCATCGGCGTCACCAACGATGTCGACGGGATTTGCCCCGGACCAGGTCGGCGGCAGCACCGCGTCGAGCTTCTCGCGCGTCTCTGGCGTCATGGGTGCTGGAATTCCGCCAAGGTCCGCCAGCCGGTCGACTGCCAGGACGCCGATGCCGCCGCCATTGGTCAGAATGGCGAGGCGCTTTCCCGCAGGCGCCCCGATCCGGCCGAGCGTCTCGGCGCAATCGAACAGCTCCCGCAGATCGGATACCCGAAGGACGCCGGCGCGGCGGAAGGCTGCATCATAGACCGCATCCGCGCCGGCGAGCGCACCGGTGTGTGTGGCCGCGGCCTTCGCCCCTTGCGTCATGCGTCCGGACTTCACCACGACGACAGGTTTAACGCGCGCCGCGCCACGTGCCGCCGACATGAACTTTCGCGCGTCCTTGATGGCCTCGATGTAGAGCAGGATGGCTCGGGTCTTGTGGTCCATCGCGAAATAATCAAGCAAGTCAGCGATATCGACATCGATCTGATCACCGATCGTGACGATGCCGGAGAAGCCGACACCGCGCTGCGCGGCCCAGTCCACCATGCCGGCCGCAATCGCGCCTGACTGCGAGATCAGCGCGAGGTTTCCAGCTCCGGGCATATGCGCCGCGAAGCTCGCGTTGAGGCTTATACCTGGCATCATGATGCCGAGACAGTTGGGACCAATCAGCCGCATGCCGTATTTGCGGGCGGCTGCGATGGCCGCATCCTGGAGGGATCCCGGTCCATGGCCGAGCCCCGCCGAAACGATCAGGGCGCCGGCCGAACCGCGACGACCCGCCTGGTCGATGATCTCAGGGACTTCGCGCGCCGGCGCCGTAATGACGACCAACTCGGGCACGAAGGACAGCTTGTCCAGGCTGCTCACCGCCGCGATACCGCCGATCTCGGCATGGCGCGGGTTCACCAGGCCGAACTGCCCCTTGAATTGCGCCTTGCGAATGTTCTCCAGGACCGCCCGCCCAACGGAGACCGGACGGGCGCTTGCGCCGACCAACGCGACCGACCGGGGTGACAAGAGGTTTTGCAGGCGGTAGGTCGACATGATCACAACAGTCCGATCGGGCAGCGGGTCCGACAGAAGCTAACCCGGATTTGGGTTGAAACGCCCCTAATGCGACATCATCACCCAGCACGGTGGCTGGCCGATGACGGTCTTTGTCACGCCGCCCCAGACGGTCTCGTTCAGTCGCGAATGATGATAGGCGCCCATGACGATGGCATCGACGGCGAGGGAATGTGCCCAGCTCCCCAGCACCTTCCCGATCGAGCTGCCGCTGCCCTTCACCGTTTCGAAAGACGCGTAGATCCCGTGTTCGCGCAAGTGATGGACGAGACTGTTGCCGGATTGCATGATCGCTTCGTCCTTGTCATCCGTCACGGTGATCACGCGCACCACAGCAGCGGCTTGCAGGATCGGCATTGCATCGCCGACGGCCCGCGCGGCGCGCGCCGAATGGTCCCAGGCAATCACAACATTCTCGAAGTCCGGCCGCAGAGCCGCCACGTGTTGCTCTGGACAGAGCAGTAGCGGCCGCCCGGATTGGAACAGGAACGTCTCAACGAGGTTTTCGGTTCGGCTGTCGTGCGGCTTCACGGGGATCAAAGTGAGATCGCTGAAGCGGGCATGCTCCGCCAGGGTCGATGCGATCTGGTCCGCCGGCACCCTGCCCGATCGGCTTTGGGCACGAATGCCGGCGCGCGAGGCCGCGTTGGTGAACGCATTCAGGAGTTGCTGCATGTCGCCCGCCTCGCGTCCCTTGAGTTCGGCAGACTCGGGGTCGTCTGGGAACACCACCTTCGGCCGCACGAAAGCATCGTCCTCGAGCGCGAGCCCGGTGATCCTGGCGCCGAGATTGGCGGCAACGGCGACGCAGTTCTCGATTGCAGCCAGCGTAGGGGCACGCGGCTCGCCAACGAGCGGCAGAAAGACGTCCTTGATGGGCATCGGAATTATCTCACCGACCAGACTAGGCCGCCTTCGATCCGGGCGCTTGATCCTCCTCAGGCCGGGAAACCTCGGCATCGACAGCCGACGACAGGCCTTGACGGAAGTCAAGGACCGGCGCCGAGTTAAGCATTACCCTGGCTTGTGGCCGGACCACGCGGCGCCCTCATCTGCAACATGCCGGCCGGAATGACAGACAATTCTGCGACCCAGGAGCGGATTTTCGCGGCACTGACCGCGCGAGCCGGTGTAAAGCGGATCGACACGCACGCGGCCTCGATCTTCCTCGACGGGACGCGCGCGCTGAAGATCAAGCGGGCAGTCAAATATCCCTTTCTCGATTATTCGACGCTCGAGAAACGCAAGGCGGCCTGCGAGGAAGAGCTCAGGATCAACCGGCCGCACGCGCCGCAGATCTATCATCGGGTCCTGGCCATCACCCAGGACCCGAACGGATCGGTGACGATCGACGGCCGCGGCCGGCCGATCGAATACGCCGTCGAGATGTTGCGCTTCGACGAAAACCGGACGTTGGATCATCTGGCGAAGGCTAGACGTTTCGATGCGGACTTCGCCTCGGCCATCGCCGACGCGATCGCAGCCTCGCATGCGACCGCCCCGCCCGCCGACGGCGAGGCCTGGGTTTCCTCTATTCCCGTCCTAATTGACGGCAATAGCAATGGTCTGCGGAACGGCAATCGTTTCGCAGCAGCAGAGATCGAGCAGTTGGCACGGGTCTCGCACGCAGTATTCGCGCGCCTTCGGCCTTTGCTTGATGAGCGCGCTCGCCATGGCTTCGTGCGCCGTTGCCACGGCGATCTGCATCTTGCCAACATCGTGCTGATCGAACGACAGCCCGTATTGTTCGACGCCCTCGAGTTCGACGCGCAGATGGCGACCGTCGATGTGTTCTACGACCTTGCATTCGCGCTGATGGACCTGCTGCACCACGATCAGCTGCTTGCCGCCAACCTCGTGCTGAATCGGTACCTTGCCGCGACGCCGCTCGACAATCTCGACGCGCTCCGCGCGCTGCCGCTGTTCCTGTCCATTCGCGCGGCGATCCGCGCCCAGGTGGCGATGGCACGGCTGAAGCCATCACATTCCGACGACGCCGAGATTGTTGACGACGCGCATCGCTATTTTGACCTTGCCCGGGCGCTGATCCAGCCTCCAGTCCCGCGACTGATCGCGGTGGGCGGCCTGTCGGGCACCGGTAAATCGGTCCTGGCACGCGCGCTCGCGCCGACCGTGGCGCCGCAGCCAGGGGCCGTGGTGTTGCACAGTGACGTCATTCGCAAACAGATGTTTGGGGTCGCCGACACGGACCGGCTACCGCCATCTGCATATACCCCAGAGCTTGCCGCACGGGTCTACGCGACCTTGGCCGAGCGCGCCCGCCGCGTGCTGGATCAGGGTCATTCGGCGATTGTCGACGGTGTGTTCGCCCGCGATTTTGAACGAGACGCATTCGGCGCGCTGGCCCGGGATTGCAACGTGCCTCTCACCGGCCTCTTCCTGGTCGCTGATCTGAAGACCCGGCAAGCCCGAATCGGCGGCCGTCGCGGCGACGCATCGGATGCCACGCAAGAGGTTGCCGCAATGCAAGAGCACTATAGTATCGGCCATATCGATTGGACGACCATCGATGCGTCCGGGACACCCGAGCAGACGCTCCAGAGCTGCCGGGACGCGATCATCGAAGGCAGGTAAGGCAATCTGATTGGCGCGGACGAGGATGGCGCGACCCACCATGACTTCGGCAGCGGCCGGCCCGGTCAGGCCGGCGGCGGGACGTCCCTTGCCCTGGCGCCTCAGTTCCGGCATGGCCTGCGACACCGCCTTTCGGATCATCGCCCGCCGCCACTTTGCCGCCGTCCTCGCGCAGCACGAGGGCACCTGCCGTGGTGATCCGGAGGCCCTGCACCAGATCCGAATCGCGCTGACCCATCTGCGGACCGCCATCCGCTTCTTTTCCCCCATGGTCGACGATGCGCTGCGCCCCAAGGTCTGGGCCGAGCTGAAATGGCTCAACAGCCAGCTCGGCATGGTGCGGGACCTCGACGTCGCCATTGAGCGCGTTGTGGCAGAAGCCGGTGACGAGCTCGCAGTAATCGCCGAGCTCCAGCACTGGGATGAAAAGCGCGCCGAAAGTCACCGCCTGCTGGGCCGGGCCCTGCAATCGGCACGATATCGCCGCCTCGTGGAGCAAACCTCGAGCTGGATCGAGAGTGGCCCCTGGTCGACAAGGCGCAGCAAGGAGGCCATCCGGCTGCGCCGCTGCCCGCTCGCCGAGCACGCGACGGCGCAGCTGACCGAATGGGAAGAGACCCTTCTCCGGAAGGCCAAGAAGCTGCGCAAGCTCGACGTCGAGAAGCGGCACAAGTTGCGGATTCTCAACAAGCGGCTGACCTATTCGATCGAGTCGCTGGAAGATCTGTTTGCCGACAAGTCGCTGGCGAAACAGAAGGCGATCCTCAAGCAATTGCGCAGGGCGCAAAAGTCCCTCGGACGTTTGAACGACGATGCGCGTGGTCAGACGCTGGCCGCCTCACTGAACGAAGCTGTTCCCGAGGCGGGCATTCGCTTTCTCGACCGCAAGCGGGAAAAGAAGCTGCTACGGACGGCTTCGGCGGCCTATCGTAAACTCGACAAGACCAAGCCGCTTCGCTCTTCAGACCTCGCACCGAGTGTGGAGGCCGAGGACTAGGTCGTCGTCTCCCGTCGACTCGGCCAGGGCCGTCTCCCAGGCCGACGCGAGCCGTACGATGTTCAGCGAGGAATGACGGCGGTGGCTTCGATCTCGACGCGCGCCGCCTTCTCGACAAGGCGGACGACCTGGACCAGCGCCATCGCGGGATAATGCGCGCCGAAGACGGCGCGATAGATCCTGCCGAGCTCCTTCAGGTTCGTCAGATATTCGTCCATGTCGACGACATACCAGGTCAGACGCACCAGATGCTCGGGCCGCGCACCGGCCTCAGCCAAAATCTCGGCGATGTTGCTCAGGGTCTGACGCACCTGCGCGACGAAGCCTTCCGCGAGACGTTCCTCGGCATCCCAGCCGATCACGCCGCCGGTGACGACGATCCGCCCTTCGGCAGCCATGCCGTTGGCATAGCCCTTCGGCAATGGCCAGCCGGAAGGCTGGAGCACCTGCGCCCTTGGGCTGGCGTCATCCTCGGCGGCGGTCGGCAGCACCGCGAGCTGGGGGCCTTTCGGCGTTGTCACGGACAATGCTCGTTCCTCATCTCATTCTGCCGCGACGCCCGAAGACGTCGCTGCCACCTGCGCTAACTGTCGCAAGGCGAAGCGTTTCAATTTGCCGGTCTCGGTTTTCGGCAGTTGGGTCACGAACTCGATCGCGCGCGGATATTTGTAGGGCGCGATCTCGCGTTTGACATGGTCCTGCAACTCGGCTGCGAGCTTTGCATCCGGCGTCACGCCGGGCGCGGCCACGACATAGGCCTTCACGATCATCCCACGCGCCTCGTCCGGTGCACCGACGACGCCGCATTCGGCGACCGACGGGTGGGTGAGCAGCGCGGCCTCCACATCCGTGCCTGCGATATTGTACCCGGACGACACGATCATGTCGTCAGAGCGCGACTGGTACCAGAAGTAGCCGTCGCTATCCATCAGATAGGTATCGCCGGTGATGTTCCAGCCGTTCTGGACGTATTTGCGCTGCCGCTCGTCGGCGAGATAGCGGCAGCCGGTCGGCCCGCGCACCGCGAGCTTACCCATCGTGCCCGGCGGCACATCGTTGCCGTCATCATCGACGATCTTTGCCTCGTAGCCGGGAACGGGCTTGCCAGTCGCGCCGGGACGAATCTCGTCCTCGGTTGCGCTGATGAAAATATGCAGCAGCTCGGTCGAGCCGATCCCGTCCATCAGCTTGATGCCGGTGGCCTTCAGCCAGGCATCGAAGGTCGCCTTGGGCAACGTCTCGCCGGCGGAGACGCATTTTCGCAATGAGGAAATGTCACGGCCCGGGAGCTTGCTGATCAAGGCGCGGTAAGCGGTCGGGGCCGTGAAGCAAACCGTGGTCTTGTACTGCTCGATCGCCGACAACATGTCATCCGGCGTCGTCTTTTCGAGAACCACGAAAGAGGCGCCGATATGCATGGGGAATAGCACGCCACCGAAGCCGAAGGTGAAGGCGAGCGGTGCGGACCCGACGAAACGATCCTTCTGCTCGGCCCGCAAGATGTTGCGCGCATAGCCGTCGCACACCGCCAGCATATCCCGGTGGAAGTGCATGGTGCCCTTGGGATCGCCTGTTGTACCGGATGTGAAGGCGATCAGGCAGATATCGTCACAGGCGGTATCGACCGCCGCAAAGTCAGGGCTCGCATCCGCGATAAGCGCCTCGAGCGAGTCGGGCGCGCCGTTGCCCCAATAGACCACATGCCTGAGACCGGGCGCGGCCAGCCTGGCCTTCTCCATCTCATCGGCGAGCTTTCCATCGCAGAGCGCGAGCGAGATCTCCGCTTTCTGGATTGGATAAGACAGCTCCTTGGCGCGAAGCAATGGCATCGTCGCCACGCAAATGCCGCCGGCCTTGATCACAGCGAGATAGGTCGCGACCATCATCGGACTGTTGGCAGAGCGCAACATCACGCGGCCGCCGGTGACGAGACCCAGTTTGCCGACCAGCACGTTGGCAATGCGATTCACCAGCGCTTGCAGCTCGCGATAAGTATGACTGACGGCCGGACTGATGACGCAGGGCGCATCGCCCTGCCCCTGTTCGACCCAGCGGTCGAGGAAATAGCTGACGCAATTCAGTCGCGCGGGATAGCGCAGCTCCGGCCGCGTGAAGATGAACTCCGGCCACAGATCTGGCGGCGGCAGATGCTCCCGCCCAAACGTATCGACATGGGCGGTCGCAGCGTCATGCGAGCCCGAGATTTGAACCTTGGCCATCTCACGCTCCTTCGCGCATGGAAAGCACCCGGCAGCACTTCATTGGGAAACATTTTAGGCTTAAAACAATTTGGCGCAATAGCGGATTTTGAGCATTCCGGGCGTTTTCGTGCGGCAAAGTGGATTGGCGGGCGTCGCCCTTGGGCTTAAGGCTTGCGACGTGCCGCCGATTTCTGGGCCGACGACTTGGTCTTGGCCAAAAGCCGCATCAACTCGCGCACATCCTTGGGCGTCAGGTCGGCAAAGAGATCAGCGATCCAGGTCTCGTGTTCCGAGGCCATCCGGCGAAACTCGGCGCGACCGAGTTTCGTGAGGCGGATCACCTGGACACGGCGGTCGGTCTCCGAGGTGCGACGGTCGAGATGACCGGATTCCACCAGGCGCTCAACGAGGCCGGTGACGTTGCCATTGGACACCATCATGCGCTTGGAGACATCGGACAGCGTCATTCCGTCGGGCGCCTTGTCGAGCTGTGCCATCAGGTCGAAACGGGGCAGCGTGACGTCGAAGCGCTCCCGCAACCGGCCGCGGACTTCACCCTCGATCAGGGTCGTGCACGTGAGCAAGCGCAACCACAGCCGAAGCTCCTCGGCATGGTCCTCCGGAGTTTCGGTGGCCTTGGTCTCGGAATCGAGCATCTCGGTGCAGTCACTCACGGCCGGAATTGGCGCTGGCTCGGGATTCCCAACATTTTGAGCTTCAAATAAATTGGCGCCCGCCGCAAGCCTAAAGCTGCAACAATCGACCGCATGCGAATTTCTTTAGGCTTCAAGCAATTGGCGCGCCGCTTGCATGCGCGGCTGCGCGCAAGATGGTGAAGCCTGAGCTTGCTTGCCGCGGCAGCCATCATCGGCATAAGCTTGGATCCAAATACGCGGCTTGCAGCGCAAGTCCGATGTCACGGGGGGATCAATCATGAAGACGAAACTGACCTTGGCCGCCGCCTTTCTGCTCGGCTCCGCACTGAGCCCTGCTCTCGCCCAGGAGAAGATCAAGCTGGGCGTGATCGTGACGCTGTCGGGACCGGCCGCCGCGCTCGGCCAGCAGGTTCGCGACGGCTTTGCTCTCGCGGTGAAGGACCTCGGCAGCAAGATGGGCGGCCGCGAGGTCGAGGTCATCGTAGTCGACGACGAGTTGAAGCCCGACGCGGCGGTGACGAAAGTCAAGGGCCTGCTGGAGCGCGACAAGGTCGACTTCGTGATCGGCCCGATCTTCTCCAACATCCTCCAGGCGATCCACCGGCCTGTGACGGAGTCGAAGACCTTCCTGATCAGTCCCAATGCCGGGCCGTCGACCTTTGCCGGGAAGGACTGCAACCCGTTCTTCTATGTGACGTCCTATCAGAACGATCAGGTGCACGAGATCCTCGGCAAGGTCGCGCAGGATCGCGGCTACAAGCGAATGTATCTGATGGTGCCGAACTATCAGGCCGGCAAGGATTCGGTCGCCGGCTTCAAGCTCGACTACAAGGGTGAAATCGTCGAGGAATCCTACATGCCGCTCAACACGCTGGACTTCCAGCCGGAGCTTTCCAAGATTTCGTCGCAGAAGCCCGATGCCGTGTTCACGTTCATGCCGGGCGGCCTCGGCGTCAACCTCGTCAAGCAGTACAAGCAGGCCGGTCTCGCCGACAGCATTCCGGTGCTCTCGGCGTTCACGGTGGATGAATCGACGCTGCCCGCACAGCAGGACGCGGCGGTCGGCATGTTCGGCGGCGCGAACTGGGCGCCCAATCTCGACAATCCCCAGAACAAGAAGTTCGTCGCGGCCTATGAGGCCGCCTATAACAGCGTGCCCGGCACCTACGCTTTCCAGGCCTATGACGCCGCGATGCTGATCGATAGCGCGGTCAAGGGCGTGAAGGGCGACCTCTCCAACAAGGATGCCGTCGGGGCTGCCCTGAAGAAGGCAGACTTCACGTCGCTGCGCGGGTCATTCAAGTTCAACACCAACGGTTACCCGATCCAGGACTTTTACCTGACCAAGGTGGCCAAGCGTCCGGACGGCAAGTTCCAGACCGAGATCGTCCAGAAGGTTTTCGAGAATTACGGCGACCGTTACGCCAAGGACTGCAAGGCGGCGAACTAAGGCCGCACGTTGCGTTAAGGGAGGACTGCAATGAAGAGCGAAATCACCGGCATCACACGGGCCAATGAGGGCATCCAGGGCATCTCCTGGAACATCCTCGGTCAGACCTATGTGCCGAAGAGCAACACCGAGAACAGCTTCTCCTGGCACGCGACATTGCCGCCGGGCACGTTCGTGCCGCCGCATATTCATCCCGACCAGGACGAATATCTCTACATGCTGGAGGGCAAGCTCGACTTCATGCTCGGCAACTCGGAAGCGCAGGCAACTCCCGGCGACCTGATCCGTCTCGGCATGGGCGTGCCGCACGGCATCTTCAACAAGTCGGACCAGACCGCAAAAGTGCTGTTCTGGGTCTCGCCGACCAAGAAACTGTTCGACCTGTTCTGGGGCCTTCACAACATGAAAGAACAGAGGCCGGAGGACGTGGTGGCGATGGCTGCCGAGTTCAACATCCACTTCTTGCCGCCGCCGCCCGGCGCGGGCTAGCGGCTACTTTAGGCGCGCACCGCAGCGAGGCCGGGCACTGCGGCAAAGCCGGCCTTGGTGGCATAGCCACGCACGATAGCCTCGCGCTGGGAATAGCTCAGCACGTTATCGATATTATCAAAGCCGTCGGGCGCGAGCTGCTCGACGGCGTCGATGACGCCCTCGGGGCCGCCACGACGATTGGAGCGGACGATATCAGCCGTCATCGGCAGACGCTTCTTCTCGTATTCCATCAACGCCTGACGGGGATGCTCGGCGCGTACCAGTGCGTCGGCGAGACAGCGCGCATCGAGGATGGCCTGCGAAGCGCCATTGGAGCCGACCGGATACATCGGATGCGCGGCATCGCCGAGCAGCGTGACGCGCCCGGATGACCAATACGGCAGGGGATCGCGGTCGCAAGTCGGATACTCATAGAATTCGGGCGTTGCCGCAATCAGGCTTCTTACGTCGATGTAAGGCACCGAGAAGCGCGCGACGTGCGGCATCAGCTCCTCCCGCCGGCCCGGCCGCGACCAGTCTTCCTTCCGTGGCGGCGGCGCATTGCCCTCGCCGACTTTCACCAGCACCGCCCAATTGGTCAGGCGGCTCGCGGGGCTCGAACCTTCAGCGATCGGATAGATCACCACCTTGGCATTGAGGCCACCGGCGACGATCATCGATTTTCCGGTGAGGAACAGCGGCCAGTCGCGCGCACCACGCCACAGCATCAGGCCGTTCCAGCACGGCGGTCCTTCATTCGGGAACAGTGTGTCGCGGACACGCGAATGGATGCCATCGGCGCCGATCAGGATATCGCCACGCGCGGTATGGATATGCGAGCCGGCACGGTCGAAGAAGTAGGCCGTGACACCGCCCTCGTCCTGCGTGAACGCGCCAAGCCGGCAGCCGGTGTGGATCGCCTCCGCCCCGAGCCGTTCCTCCACGGCGCGATGAATGACACCCTGCAGACGACCGCGATGGATCGAGAATTGGGGGACGTCGTGGCCGGCGTCCACGCCGCGGGCTTCGCGCCAGACCTCCTGGCCATGGCGGTTGAGGTAGTAGAGCTGGTCGGTGCGGATCGCAACGTCGTCGAGGTTTTGCAGCAAGCCAAGACCGGCGAGCTCACGCATGGCGTGTGGCAGCGTGTTGATACCAACGCCGAGTTCGCGGATCGTATCGGACTGCTCGAATATCTCGCAGCCGATACCGCGGGCCCGCAGCATCAAAGCCGTGGTGAGACCACCGATACCGCCGCCGACGATAATCGCTTTCATCGCCCTTAACTCCACTCAAATACGCCAGGCAATGGGTTAACGTCGCACGGGCGGTTACTCCGCCGCAAGCGGCTTTGTGGCCTCCGCCTTGAGCTCGGCCCGGGTCTTGGGCTTAGCCTTAATTCTCAGCTCCTCGAGGTCCTGCCGGTCGCGCACGCTATTGCGGAAAATCTGGTCCTTTCCGGGCAGATATTGCGGTGGGCAGAACGCGTCATTTGCGCCGTACCAGGCCGCTGCCTTCATGGTGAAGAAGGGGTCGACCAGATGCGGCCGCCCGAGCGCGACGAGGTCAGCCCGGCCGGCGGCCAAAATGGTGTTGGCCTGGTCCGCGGTGGTGATGTTGCCGACGCACATGGTGGCCACGCGCGCCTCGTTGCGAACCTGGTCGGAGAATGGCGTCTGGAACATGCGCCCATAGACCGGCTGGGCATCGCGCACGGTCTGCCCGGTCGAGACGTCGACCAGATCGACACCAGCCTCGGCAAAGGCGCGCGCGACGGCAACCGCATCGTCACCGGTGATGCCGCCGTCAGCCCAATCAGTTGCGGAGATACGCACCGACATCGGCTTGTGCTTCGGCCACGCAGCACGCAGGGCCTCAAATATCTCGAGCGGGAAGCGCAGGCGATTTTCGAGCGAGCCGCCGTATTCGTCGGTACGCGTGTTCGTCAGTGGCGAGATGAAGCTCGCCAGGAGGTAGCCGTGGGCACAATGCAGCTCGAGCATGTCGAAGCCACAGCGCTCGCCGCGCTCGGCTGCCGCGACGAAAGCGGCTTTCACCGCATTCATGCCGGCACAGTCAAGCTCGCGCGGCACTTGGCTGTCAGGAAAATAGGGCAGCGGCGATGCCGAGACCACGTCCCAGCCACCTTCGTCCAGCGGGCGGTCAATGCCATCCCACATCAGCTTGGTCGCGCCCTTGCGTCCGGCGTGCCCGAGTTGCAGGCAGATTCTTGCTGCCGAGTTGCCATGAACGAAATCAACGATTCGCCGCCACGACTCTTCCTGCTCGTCGTTCCACAGACCGGCGCAACCGGGCGTGATCCGCGCATCGCGGCTGACGCAAGTCATCTCCGTAAAGATCAGGCCGGCGCCACCGATCGCGCGCGAACCGTAGTGCACGAGGTGGAAATCATCGGGAACGCCCTCTTTCGCCGAGTACATGCACATCGGCGATACCACGGCGCGGTTGGCAATCTCCATCTCGCGCAAGCGGAATGGCTGGAACAGCGGCACCATCGGCTTGTCAGTGCTGACGTCGAAACCGTTGCTTCGCACTTGCCTGGCGAATGACTTCTCGACCTCGGCGACGAAATCGGGTGCGCGGAGTTTCAGATTGTCATAGGTGATCGCCTTCGAGCGCGTCATCACGCCGAAAGCGAACTGCACGGGGTCAAAATCCCAGAAGCGGTCGACATGCTCGAACCAGACCAGCGAGACGTCGGCGGCGTGCTGCGTCTTCTCGACCTCCTCGCGGCGGCCGTGCTCGTAGACGTCCAGCGCAGCCTTGATGTCGGGCGCCCTCGCCATCGCCTCGGCCAGTGCGATCGCGTCTTCCATCGCGAGCTTGGTACCGGAGCCGATCGAGAAATGCGCGCTCGCCTTGGCGTCCCCTAGCAGGACCATATTGTCCTTGACCCAGCGCTTGCTGCGGATCATCGGGAAATTGCGCCACATCGAGCGGTTGGTGAGCAGCTTGTGTCCGTCGAGGAACCAACCAAAGATCTCGGCCATCCGTGCGGCGGACTGGGTCTCATTCAGCCCCGTCAACCCAGCCCGCTCGAACGTCTCCGGATCTGTCTCAAAGATCCAGGTCGAGTGGCCAGCCTCATATTGGTAGGCGTGGGCGATGAAGGGGCCCCACTCCGTCTCCTGAAAGATGAAGGTGAAGGCATCGAGCGGCCTGGTCGAGCCCATCCAGGCGAACTTGTTGGTGCGGAGGTCGACTTCCGGCTGGAAGTGCTCGACATATTTCTCGCGGAAACGACTGTTGACGCCATCGGCGATCAGGATGAGGTCGGCATCGGCAAAGCGCGTTTCGTCGTCGATATCCACTTCGAAATGCAGGCCGACACCCAGCTCACGCGCCCGCTCCTGCAGGATCAGAAGCAGCTTCTGCCGGGAGCAGCCGCAAAAGCCGTTGCCTCCCACCCTGTGCACCGTGCCGCGAAAATGCACGGCGATATCGTCCCAGTAAGCGAACTCCTGGGTGATGCGGCGGTAGCTCGGAAGATCGTGCTTTTCGAAATTGTCGAGCGTGGCATCCGAGAACACCACGCCGAAGCCGAACGTATCGTCTGCGCGGTTGCGCTCATACACGGTGATGTCGGCGCTCGGGCGCTGCTTCTTGAGCAGGATCGCTGCGTAGAGACCCGCAGGTCCGCCACCGATGATCGCGACTTTCATGGGAGCCTCGCCAATTCACCCGGCCATGAAAACTATTTTAAGCCTAAAATAATTTCTGGCAAGTCCTCCGTTGCAGGCCTTCCCGGGAAAAGGCCGTCAGTCACCCCTGAAGACCGGTTTGACCTTGTTGGCAAAAGCCTCAAATGCGCGTTCGAAATCTGCCGTCGTCATGCAAAGGGCCTGGGCAACGGCCTCCGCTTCGATCGCTTCCTCCACCGACATCGCCCATTCCATTGCCAGCATCCGCTTGGTCATGGTGTTGCCGAAGGTCGGCCCTTCCGCGACCTGCTTGGCCAGCAGCTGTGCCTGGGGCAGCACCTGCTCCGGCGTGACGATGCGGCTGAAGAAGCCCCAACGCTCGCCCTCTTCCGCGGTCATGAACCGGCCGGTGTACAGAAGCTCGGAGGCGCGGGACTGACCGATGATCCGCGGCAGGATCGCGCAGGCGCCCATATCACAGCCGCCAAGACCGACCTTGTTGAACAGGAACGCCACCTTTGCACCACTTGCGGCAAGCCGCATGTCGGAGGCCATGGCAATGATCGCGCCGGCACCGGCGCAGATGCCCTCGACCGCGGCCACAATCGGCTGCGGGCAGGCCCGCATCGCCTTGACAAGGTCACCAGTCATCCGGGTGAACGCCGTCAGGCCCTTGGTGTCCATCTTCACCAGTGGGCCGATGATCTCGAACACGTCGCCACCAGACGAAAAATTGCCGCCGGCACCGGTGACGACGATCGATCTGACCGCGTCATCGAACGCGCAAGCGCGGAAGAAATCCGTCAGTTCGCGGTAGCTCTCGAAAGTCAGCGGATTCTTTCGTTCCGGACGGTTGAGCGTCACGGTGGCAACGCCGTCGACCACGGCCAGCAGGAAATGTTGCGGGGAATAGTCCGCGAGCGGCACGGTGACGGGATTGGCTGGTCTGCTCATGCGATCTCCTTAACTTCCTTGTACCGTGCCTGCACCACGTACGCTAGATTTCGCCTCCGGCGACCGCAATCGCCTGCCCTGTGATCGCACCGGCATTCTCACTGCACAACCAAAGCACGGCATTCGCGACTTCCTGCGGCGCAATCAGGCGTCCCTGCGGATTGTGCCTGGCGAGCTCGGCGACCGCCTGCTCACGGGTTCGCCCGGTCTTCTTCATGATGTTGTCGATACTGCCGGCAACAAGATCGGTGTCGGTGAAACCGGGACACACCGCGTTCACGGTCACGTTGCTGCCAGCCAATTCCAAGGCAAGCGAACGCACCAGACCGACAACGGCGTGCTTCGCCGCCGTATACGCGCTCACGTAAGCGTAGCCCTTGAGCCCCGCCGTCGATGCAATCGCAACGATGCGCCCGTAGGGGCGATCCTTCATCCCTGGAAGCACCGCCTGGACGGCATGGACCACGCCCATGAAATTGATGTCCATCATGCGCGCAAAAAGAGCACTGTCCGACTTCACAAACGGCGCGGATTCAGCGCTGCCCGCATTGGCGATCAAGATATCGATCGGCTTTCGCACATGCGCGGCGGCGATCGCCGCCTTCAGTGCTGCTTCGTCCGAGACATCGGCGATGGCCGCAAAATGCGCAGCGCCTGCGCTCACCGCCTCTTCGAGAGTAGCGGCATTCCGGCCGAGCACCGTAACGGTAGCGCCCGCCTCGACAAGAGCGACCGCAATCGCGCGGCCGATGCCGCGACCGCCACCGGTCACCAGCGCGTGTGGCGAATGCGGCAATGCGGACATGCGCGGGCTCCCTGGAAACTGACGATCGTTCCTCCGATATATTTTAACCTTCAAGCTTTTGCAACGAAAGCAAGGATCGACGTTGCGAATGCCATCCCGAGAAAGACCGGCCCGAAAATTGCTTTAAGTATAAAATTATCCCTTCCCATCCCCCACAGGCCTGTTAGCATCGCCGGGCCAAGCAAAAGGATGTCGCGTGTCGCAGCCTGCGCCAATGATAACAAGGGATGGACGTTTCGCCTATGAAGCCGCAGGCGATCCCGGCGCCGCACCCCTGATCTTCCTGCATGGTATTGGCGGCGCAGCGCGGGCCTGGCGGCAGCAGCTTGCGACATTCGGCAATCGTTTTCGCGCGATTGCGTGGGACATGCCGGGCTATGGCGGATCTGCACCGCTCCCGAGCGTCAGCATCACTGCCCTGGCCGATGCTCTCCAGCAATTCATCGCACAGATCGGCGCGACAAACCCCATTCTGGTGGGTCATTCGATCGGCGGCATGATCGTCCAGAAATGGCTGGTGCAATCGCCGAAGCAGGCGCGCGCGGTTGTTCTGGCACAGACAAGCCCGGCCTTCGGCAAGGCCGACGGTGACTGGCAAAGATCATTCATCGCTGCAAGGCTTGGGCCGCTCGATCGCGGTGAAACGATGAAGTCGCTCGCGCCCTCGCTGGTGAAGGAACTGGTCGGTGACGATCCTGATCCCAAGGGAATGGAGCTCGCGTGCGAGTGCATGGCAAACGTGCCTGAAGCGAGCTACCGCGCCATGATGCTGGCCCTGATCGGCTTTGATCAGCGCAACACCCTCAAGGACATTTCCGTCCCGACGCTGCTGTTGTCCGGCTCCAAGGACAACAATGCGCCAGCGCCAATGATGGCGAAGACCGCGACCTACATCCCTGCGGCTGAATATGTCGAACTGGCCGGCGTCGGCCATCTTGCCAACCTCGAACGCCCTGATGCCTTCGACAAGGCTCTCGGCAGCTTCGCCGATTCCGTCGCAGCAAAAACACGGGTGACTGCGCAATGACCATGCAAGTCAGCAAGACTATCGGCGCAACTGACAAGATCGCGCTGGACGCACCGATCTTCGATCCCGTGGCGTTCCGCCTGAGCGACGAGCAGGCCGGCATCATCGCGCGTGCGCGGGAGATCGGCCAGAGCGTGTTCGCCGGCCGGGCGGCGACCTACGATCGCGAAGCCATCTTCCCGACCGAGAACTATCGCGACCTGCACCGCGTCGGCCTGCTCGGGATCGCCATCCCCAAGAAGCACGGAGGGCTCGGCGCAAACTACCAGACTTACGCCCTGGCAGCCGCCGAGATCGGCCGCTATTGCGGAGCCACCGCGCTCACCTGGAACATGCATGTCTGCTCGACCCTATGGTCGGGCCCGCTCGCCGACGATCTCGACATGGACGCTGAGACCCATGCCGATCACGAGCAACGGCGCGCGGTCCACTACAAGCGGATCATCGAGGATGGCGCGATCTACTCGCAGCCCTTCTCCGAGGGCGGCGCGGCCGCTGCAGGCGGCGTTGCATTCGGCACGGAGGCAAAACCCGTCAAGGGCGGCTGGATCGTCAACGGCAAGAAGATCTTTGCATCGCTCTCCGGTCACGCTGATTACTACGGTGTGCTCTGCACCGAGATCGAGGAAGGCGAGAAGGCCTCCCGCCGCAACACCCTTTACCTCGCCATCTCCGCAAAATCGGAAGGCGTCTCGGTCGTCGGTGAATGGGATCCGCTCGGTATGCGTGGAACTGTCTCGCGCACGCTGTTGTTCAAAGACGTGTTCGTACCGGAGGATTCCGCGCTGATGCCGCGGGGCGTCTATTTCCAGGCGGCCATGCGCTGGCCGCACATGTTCCTGACGCTGTCGCCGACTTATATGGGCCTCGCGCAAGCCGCCTATGATTTTACATTGCGCTATCTTCGCGGCGAAGTGCCGGGCATGCCGCCGGTCAAGCGCCGGATGTACCCGACCAAACAGATCGCGGTCGCGCAGATGCAGATCAAACTGGAGCAGATCAAGGCAATCTGGTTCCAGGCTGTCACTGAGGCGCGCGCCAATCCAAGCAAGGAGCAAGTGCTACGCGCCTATGCCGCGCAATATTCGGTGATGGAGGGCGCCAATGAACTGGCGGCGCTTGCGATCCGTACCTGCGGGGGACAGGCCATGCTCCGCTCACTTCCCCTGGAACGGATCTATCGCGACAGCCGTTGCGGCTCGCTGATGCTGCCCTGGACAGCCGAGCTCTGCTTGGACCGGATCGGGCGCGAGGCGCTATACGAGGCCGGCGAAACGGACGACTGACCGTGGACCTTTGCAGTCTGATCGATCGCAACGCGGCGTTTGCGCCAGACAAGACAGCCATTGCCTTCGAAGGTGAGCGGCTGAGCTATGCCGCATTCGCCGACCGCATCGATCGGACCGCCACAGCCTTGAAGCAGGAATTCAGTGTCGGCCCTGGTGACCGCGTCGGGATTCTGAGCCTGAATCGGCCGGACTATCTGGTCCTGCTCTACGCCTGCGCGCGGCTCGGCGCGATGCTGGTGCCGCTGAATTGGCGGTTGGCGGTCGCCGAGCAGCTCTTCATTCTCACCGATGCTGGCACCAAGGTATTGGTGCTCGAGCAGGCATTTGAGGGCCTTCTCTCCGAACTTACGCGGGGAATCGCCGTCATTGGCCTGGATTTCGCGCCTCTGCACGGCAGGACTTTCGAAAGCCTGCTGGCGCACGACGGAAGCAGCGGACCCAACCAACACACCGATCTCTCCTGCCCGCTGCTGATCGTCTACACGTCAGGCACGACGGGACGACCGAAGGGCGCGGTGCTGCGCCAGGAGGCGCTGTTCTGGAACGGCGTCATGAGCCAGCACATGCACAACATGACGTCCGACGATCATGTGCTGACGGTGCTGCCCTTCTTCCACGTCGGCGGGCTCAACATCCAGACCACGGCAGCGCTCCAGCTCGGCGCAACCGTCACGATTCACGCCCGCTTCGCGCCTGATATGGCGCTAGCCGCCATCGAACGGGACCGGCCTACCTTGACGGTCCTGGTGCCGGCGATCATCCAGGCCGTGAGCGAGCACCCAGCTTGGGCCACGACCGATCTCTCGTCGCTGAAAGCCGTCGCCACCGGCTCGACCATCGTACCGCCCCACCTGATCGATCGTTTCGTCGCGCGCGGCGTACCGGTGCTGCAGGTCTATGGCTCGACGGAAACCTGCCCGATCGCCATCTACACCCGCCTCGGCGCCGACCTATCACGCACGGGATCGACCGGACTTGCCGGTCTGTGCTGCGAAGCGAAGGTGATCGATCAGGCTGGCAACGAGGTGCCGGCGGCCACACCCGGCGAGATTGCAGTACGCGGGCCCAACGTCTTCTTCGAATATTGGGGCGATCCGGACGCAACGCGCGACACGCTGCACGACGGCTGGTATCGCACCGGTGATATCGGCCTGTGCGACGCCGATGGCTATTTCTGGGTCCGTGACCGCAAGAAGAATATGATCATTTCCGGCGGCGAGAACGTCTATCCAGCCGAGGTCGAGCGTGTCCTGCTCGAACATCCTGACGTCAGTGAATGTGCCGTGATCGGGAGACCGGACCCGCGCTGGGACGAGGTCCCTATCGCTTACGTCATCCGGCGATCCGGCTGCCGGCTCGAGGCGGACGAGCTGCGAGCGCACGTTCAGGCGCAACTCGCCCGCTATAAGGTTCCACGCGACATCGTCTTCGTTGCCGACCTGCCGCGCACAGCGCTAGGCAAGGTCCAGCATTTCCTGCTGAAGCAGCTTGATACGCAGTCGCGCGCGCAAGGAGAAGCATCTTGAGGATTGCGGTTCTGGGTGGGGGAAACGGCTCTTTCGCCGCCGCAGGCGATTTTGCGCTGTCGGGGCATGAAGTCCGGCTCTGGCGCCGTGACGCGGATCAGGTCGAAGCACACCGCGCTGCCGGCTCTCGCATCCTTGTAAAGGATCACAATGGCCGCCACGACGTGAGGCTGGCGCTGATCACCACCGAAATCGCCGAAGCTGTCAGCGACGTCGAGCTGATCGTGTGCCCTGCCCCTGCCTTCGCGCAACAAGACATCGCGCGTTTGCTTGCTCCGCACCTGCGCGATGGCCAGGTCGTGTTTCTGCCGCCGGCGACGTTCGGCTCGATGATCTTTGCCCAGGCCGCGCGCGACGCCGGCAATCGCGCAAGGGCCAGCTTCGCTGAGACTGGCACGCTCCCGTGGCTTACCCGCAAACACGGCCCATTTGAAGCTGCGATCACCATCCGCGCCAAACGGCTGCCGGTCGGCGTTTTTCCGCTCGATCAGGCACCACACGCGCTTGACGTGATTGGACGTGCTTTTCCTGACGTGATCGAGCCATGCGGCGACGCATTGTCCGGCGCGTTGATGAATGCAGGCTGCATCATTCATCCACCGCTGATCGTGATGAACGCGGGACCGATTGAGCATTTCGAGCGATGGGACATCCACAAGGAAGGAACGCAGCTCGCGATCCGGCAGGTGACTGACGCCCTCGATGGAGAGCGGATCGCCGTGCGCGAGGCGCTCGGATATGGCGCGCCGCATTTTCCGCTCGCTCATCACTACGCCAGGGAAGGCGAGATCTGGATGTACGGCCGCGGTTCGCACGATCGCCTGACTGATTCCGGCGACTGGCGCGAGCGGATCGTCCTGACCGAGCACCGCTACATGCGCGAGGATTTGCGGCTTGGGCTGTCGCTGCTGGTGTCTGTGGCTGAGCTAGCGGGGGTCGCCGCGCCGCTCGCCAAGGCTTTCCTGGCCATAGGCGGCGCAATCTGCGGCGAAGATTTTGTTCAAGGCGGCCGAACATTGGCGACGCTGGGACTTGGCAAGCTTCACAAGACCGAGTTGCAGACGCTGCTTCGCGAGGGATTCTGATCAATGGGCAGCCGCGCCAAAATTGCATGTCTCGGGGCCGGTCGCATGGGCCGCGGCATCGCCGTTGCGTTTGCCTATGCGGGCCATACGGTCACGATGATCGACATCAAAGCCCGCTCGGCGGAAGATTTCGCCGGGCTGGAAGCGGACGCGCTCGGCGAAGTCAGAAAGACCTTTGCCAGCCTCTCGAAGCTGGGGCTGCTGAACGAAACCGACGTTGATCCGCTTATCGCGCGGGTTTCCGTGGTGCCAGCAAGCCAAAGCGGCACCTCGCTGTCCGAGACCGGAATCGTATTCGAGGGCGTCCCTGAGGTCGTCGAGCTCAAACGCGAGGTGCTGGGGGCCGCTTCAAGACAGGTTGGCCCGGGGACGATCATTGCATCCACGACATCGACCATCCTCGTCGACGATCTCTCCGGTGCGATCGAAAATCCCAGCCGCTTTCTCAATGTGCACTGGCTCAATCCGGCTTATCTAATTCCATTGGTGGAAGTGTCGCCCGGCAAAGCCACCAATCCCGCCATCATCGACGAGGTCAAGGCGCTACTCGAGGGTATCGGCAAAGTGCCCGTGGTTTGCGCGGCAACGCCCGGCTTCATCGTTCCGCGCATCCAGGCGCTCGCAATGAACGAAGCCGCGCGCATGGTCGAGGAAGGCGTCGCCAGCCCGGAGGAAATCGACAAGGCGATCCGCTACGGCTTCGGGTTCCGCTATGCCGTGCTGGGGTTGCTCGAGTTCATCGATTGGGGCGGCGGGGACATTCTCTACTACGCCAGCCGGTATCTCGAAGGTGCGCTCGGCAGCGACCGCTATCGCGCGCCGGACGTTATCTCACACAACATGCACGAAGGCCGAATTGGCCTGCGCACGGGCGCAGGCTTTCTCGATTATTCAGGCATGGACGTTGACGCCTATCGCGTAAAGCGCCTTCAGGCCATGGTCGACCTGCTTCGGCACTTCGACCTCGCGCGGCCGCCGGTGCTCGACCGCAACTAACCGAAGACATCCTGGAGCACACCGTCTCGAATCACCGCGACGCCGTCAAGTTCGATGGTTGTCCCCATCATCGGCAGATCGAAATGACCCGCGGTGTAACGCCCAGCGAATTCATTGGCCCCGGTCGAGAACAGGAAGTTTCCGGAGACGGCACGGATTTCAGTGCCGTTGGTGTCGCGCTGGTCGTACATCGACAACGCCTCATAGCGCGCGCCCGGATTCATGCCAAAGCCGACATGTGACACGGCATAGGCCTCCCGATCGCCCCAGGCGGCGAGATAGGCGCGCATCATCGCGGCATCCGTGCCCTCACCTTCGAGCTCGACAACATAATCGTTCTTCAAGGTCATCCTCACCGGCGAGGTCAGATAGCGCTTGAAGGTAAGATTGATATCGCCGGGCGCCATCACCAGCGTGCCGTTGATCGTCCCGCTCTTGGGAAAGCTGACGACGATGCCGCCCGGCCAATGCGCCAGCGTTCCAGGCCTGTCGGTCCAACCCCACACGCCGACCGTGGACGCACCGACCATGTCCACATCGAGCGCTGTACCGGCTTTCGAGGTGACCCGCATCCGCTTCGTCCCGCGCAGCATCTTCGCGGCTGCGCGAACGCGCTTTTCGAGCGCGGGGTCCGGCACCATCCGCTCCAACGCCTCTGGATGCTCGTTGGAGATCACCAGGATGCGCGCGCCGGCCTTTAGAATCTCGGGCGTCTCCGCCGCGTGCATCAAACCCTCGATGGTGCAATCCACCACAAAACCAGCCTGTTGAAGCGCCGTGATGACCGGGCCAAGCTTCTGGATCGCCTCGCTCGCTCCCGTCGAACGAACCGGAACGATATTCCGGTTCCGCGGCGTCGGCATCACCACGTGAAACGGCCGCGCGCCCATGCGCAGCAGCGCGAGTTCCGCCAGATGCACGTTCAGCGCACGCGACTGAGTTTCCGAGAGGATCGCCGCGGTATCGCCCGGCTTGACGGCGCAACGCTCAAAGATCTCGCAAAACGCGTCGATCCATTTTGCCTCGATGCGATCAGCCAGCATGATTCACTCCCGGTCTCCTGGTTTCCTGTCAATCAGATCACGCCTCGGGGAAGCCCCGTAAGAGGTATGATCGCACGGCGCCCAACAAGCCGTTAAGGACCAATCCCAGCAGCGAGATCGTGATGAGCGGCACGAACATGTCGACCGCCTGGAAAGTGCGGGCCGCTGTCACGAGAACGTGGCCAAGGCCGTCCGTCGACGTGATCATCTCGGCCAGAAACACCACGATGCAGGAAATGACAAGGCCGATCCGACAGCCGGTCAGGATCGACGGCATTGCCGCCGGCAGCACCACCTTGAACAGGATTTCGTAGCGCGGCGTTCCCGCCGCCATGGCCGACCAAATCAGCTTTTGCTCGACGGTCGAAGCTCCGTAGTAGGTCGACAGCAGAATGGGAAAGAGCGCGTCGGCAGTCACCAGAGTGATCTTCGATCCGTGGCCGAAGCCAAGCAACAGCAACAGCGCCGGATAGAGCGCGACTTTCGGCAATGGCGCCAGCACGCGCACGATCGGTCGAACAATGGCGTTGATTGTTGGACTGGCGGCCGCCGCAATGCCGATACTGACGCCGAGGACAACTGCAATTGTGAAGCCCGCGAATAGCCGGATCAAGGTCGCTGCGATTTCCTCCTGGAATGTCCAAGTCACGAGCTGCTGGAGCAGCCGGCTGAAGACGACACCCGGCGGCGGCAGCAAAACCGCGGGCGCGACACCGAATGACACCAGGCCTTGCCACAGTGCAATCACCAGCACGATTGGCGCGAGCCCGAAGATGACATTGGCTGGGAGAAAGCGTGACATCATGAAAAGCTCAGTGGCATGTCGAACTGAGGCTCAGACCAACGCACCAGTCTTGCACGAACACGCTCGAAGATCGCATCGATACTGATGCCCATCGCACCGACGATGATGATCATCGCATAAACCGTGTCGTATTGACCCATGTCGAGCGCATTGAACAGGATGTTCCCGGCTCCCGATTGCCGCGCGATCATCTCGCTCGTGATCATCGTGATCAGCGCCAGCACCAGGCCGGTGCGGCACCCCGTCAGAATTTCCGGCAGCGCCGCCGGCAACACAATCCGGATCAGGCGCTGGAAGGGCGAAAGCCCCATTGCCGCGCCCGACCACAGCATCTTTTCCTCAACGGCTTTGGCTCCTTGAAAGCTATGAAAGATGACAGGCAGACTGACGCCGAGAAAGATCACCAGGGTCTTGGTGATGTCGCCGACGCCGAGCCACAGCATGATGATGGGCATCAGCGCCGCTTTTGGTACCGGATAAATCACCATCAGCAATGGATTGAAGAAAGCGGCGACCGCTCGGCTGCGACCCATCAAGAGGCCAAGCGGAATCGAGACCGATACCGCTACGCCAAACCCGATCGCCATGCGGCGTAGCGAGGCCAGGATATTGATCAGAGATTCCTTGTCGCCGAGAATATCCGGAATCGCGCGGATCGCTTCGATCGCCGTCGGAAAGCTGTCGCTCTTCAGCGCAAATGACGCAACCTGCCAAACCATCAGCAATCCGATACACGCCAACACCGGCGCAGCGCGTTTTACCAGGGCAGCCGGTGAGATCATAAGGGCGATCCGGCTTCGTCGCTTTCGTCGAACATGCGCTCGATGTCGACGACATATTTCTGGTAGCGCGGATCGAGCAACAGCTCGTTGCGGCGCCGCGGCCGCGGCAGATCGATATCGATGACCTCCCGAATGCGGCCGGGCGACTTCGACATCATTACGACCTTGTCCGAGAGAAAGACGGCTTCGTCGACCGAGTGAGTGACGAACAACACCGTCTTGCGATCGCGTTCCCAGATATTCAGGAGATCGTTCTGGAGACGCGTGCGGGTATGAGCGTCGAGCGCCCCGAACGGCTCGTCCATCAACAGGACTTCAGGATGGTAGGCAAGGGTCCGAGCCAGCGCGACGCGCTGCTTCATGCCGCCCGACAGTTCCTTCGGATAGAAATTCTCATAGCCCTTGAGCCCGACCATCTCGATCAGCGCGCGGCTCTGTGCTTCTGCCTCTGCGGCTCGCACACCTTGCTGACGCGGGCCATACATCACATTGCCCAGCACGGTCTTCCACGGAAACAGCGCGAACTCCTGGAACACCGGCCCGCGATCTGGACCCGGGCCTGTGATCGCCCGCCCCTTCATCCTTGCCGCACCGCTGGTTGGCCTGACAAAGCCACCGACGATATAAAGCAGCGTCGACTTGCCGCAGCCAGACGGACCGAGAATGGAGACGAACGCCCGCTCCTCGATCATCAGGGAAATATCCGATAGAGCCAAATGATCCTTGCGCGCCGAGGTCTGGAAGACCTGCGAGACGCTGTCGATCTCGATGATCGCAGAAGCCGGCTCTTGTGACTTCACCGGTTTCACCCATTCGCTCGATCTCGAAGGCACTACCTTCATCCCGTCTCTCGCTTCACTCACACGCGAACGTCAAGCAACCCATCCGCTGAGCGACCTCCATCGGCGGCGCCAGCTTAGCAAGAACCTGCCAGAAGGTCGCTGTTCTGCACGCGCGCGAGTTATCAGTCGAACCACGGCCACTCCGCTGGTCCCTCATGCGTCACGGCTCCGCCCGGAGCCTGGCCGACCAAACGCGCATATTTCGCCAACGCGCCGGCGCGATGGCGCGGCGGGCGTTGCTTCCAATCGCGCCGGCGTGTGGCGAGTTCCTGCTCATCGACTAGCAGATCCATGCGGCGGCCAGCTGCATCAATCCGGATCCTGTCGCCATCGCGGACGAGCGCCAGCGGACCGCCAACGAAGGCCTCCGGGGACACATAGCCGATACACATGCCACGGGTCGCTCCGGAGAACCGGCCATCCGTGATCAGGGCCACCTTCTCGCCCATGCCCTGGCCGTAAATCAGCGCGGTGACACCGAGCATCTCACGCATGCCAGGACCGCCCACCGGCCCTTCATTGCGGATCACCAAAACCTCGCCCGCCTTGTAGCTGCGGTCGCGAACAGCCGCGACGCAAGCCTCTTCATCTTCGAAGACGCGCGCCACGCCTTCGAAGAGCAGGCTCTTCAAGCCCGCGACTTTAATGACTGCACCATCGGGGCAGAGATTGCCCTTCAGGACAGAAACACCACCGTCAGGCATGATCGGCGCGCGAGCCGCGTAGACGACCTCGCCATCGGGCGCATTGGCCGCGCCATATTCTACTGCGAGTGTCCGGCCCGTGATGGTCAGGCAGCTGCCATCGATATGCCCGCTCTGGATCAATTCGCGGATCACAACGGCAGCACCACCGATGTCGTAAACATCCTTCGCCGTGTACTTGCCCCCTGGCCGCAAGTTTCCGATCAGCGGCGTCCGGGCAAAGACTTCACCGACATCGTCGATCGTGAAGGAAATGCCGGCCTCGTTCGCGATCGCCGGCAGATGCAGCGCGGCATTGGTCGAACCGCCCGTCGCAGCGACGATCGCGGCACCGTTTTCCAGGGATTTCCGCGTCACGATATCGCGCGGCAGCGGCCCGCCACGCTCCAACATTTCCATGATCAGCCGCCCTGCGCGACGCGAGATCTGCGCGCGCTCGGCATAGACACCGGGCACCATGGACACGTTGGGAATGGTCAGGCCCATGGCCTCCGACACCATTCCCATGGTGTTCGCGGTGAACTGGCCCGCGCAGGCACCGATGGTCGGCAGGCAGGCGCGCTCGATCCGTTCGAGTGTCGCAGCGTCGATCTCTCCGGTCATGAAGCTGCCGACTGCCTCGTAGGAGTCGAGGACGGTCAGCGTCCGTCCATCCACGCGGCCCGGCAGCGAGCTTCCGCCATAGATGAAGATCGAAGGCACGTTGCAACGAACCATACCCATCATCACGCCCGGAAGCGTCTTGTCGCACCCGCCGTATCCGATCAACGCATCGTAGGCGAGGCCATGGACGACAGCCTCGATGGAGTCGGCGATCAACTCCCGCGAAAACAGGGAGAACTTCATCCCCTCGTGATTCATGCTGATGCCGTCGGACACCGAGATGGTCGAAAATTCGCGCGGCGTCCCGCCGGCATCCTCAATCCCGGTCTTGGCCGCAGCCACCTGGAAATCGTGGGTCATATTGCAGGGCGTCTGCTCGCCCTTCATGCTGACAATGCCCACCATCGGCTTGGCAATAGCCGCGTCGTCCAGCCCCATGGCACGCATGAAGGCACGATGCGGAGCCCGGTCGAGGCCGTCAGTGGTTATCCGTGATCGCAACTTCTTCATACTTGCATCATCTTCATGCAATGTCCCGCACATGGCGGGACACTGCGACGTCGTTGATTCTGCGAACCGCTCTATCGCCTATTGTAACGGCGCGACGATGGTCGGGTGCTTGAACTGCGCGACATCCAGTTTCGGCAGCATTCCCGTGTCCGCGTAAATGTCCAGCATCTTCTGGATTGCAGGGAAGTTCGGTGCCGCACCGGGATCGCGACCGAAATCGTTGTCCTTGAGCAGGTAAGTATCAAGTACCGGAACGGGAGCCTTCAGCACCTCCGACACGACCTTCAAGGTCTCTTCCCGGTTCGCGAGCGCCTTCTTCATGCCCGACGTGATGTCGCGGACATAGGCCTTGACCAGATCAGGATTCTTGTCGACGAAATCGGCACGGCAGGCTTCCAGAATGTGCACGATGTTCGGCATGGCCTGCGACAGCGAGAACAGTTTTCTGATTCCGCCCTTCGCCTCCGCGCGTGCCGCAAACGGCTGGTTCATATTGACTGCATCGACCCGGCCCTGGCGCAACGCATCCTCAGAGACTGCAAAGCCGACCTCAACCAGCTTGATGTCCTTGGCGGGATCGATGCCGTTCTGCTTCAAAAGCAGGTTGAACGGGCCTTGCGTCCCGCCGCCGATCACGGAAATCCCGACCGTCTTGCCCTTGAGATCTGCAATCGTCTTGATTGGCGAGTCATCCTTGACTGCCCAGTAGACCGAGAAGCCGCCGGGTTTCTCGAAGACGTGTTGCGCCACGATGTAGGCCTTGAGATTGCCGCCGACCACACCGTTGGCGAGCGAGAGCGGTGCCTGCGTCGCGCAATCCAGAGCACCGGCCGCCAGTGCCTGCGTCATTGGCGCGGTGCCCTGAAACTGGGTCCATTCGATGTTGTAGGTCTTGCCGATATCGGGGAATTCGGCCGGTCTGCGCATCATCCAGTATTTGGATTCTTCGGCCGGGATGGTCCAGCCCACGCGGATCGTCTGCTGCGCCCGTGAGGGGCTCGCGCCTGCGACCAGGGCCGTCACGGCCCCTATTGCCAGCATCCAAGTCGAAACTGCCCGCATCGTGCCCACTCCGTTGCTCCGGCGCCGACCGACGCCACCCAACCCGACCTGCCCGAATGTTTCATGGTTCAAACAATCAGGCAAGCCATGCAAGCCGGCCGGTTTCGTTGCGGGATACGTTCTGTATGGTGCGCAGCGGTCGCACCGCGTTGCGCCGCGATAGAAGGAGGCAACCTATGGCTGATGCGAGCAAGGCAAACCCGCAAGGCGTCGAGAGGCTCGGTTATCTCGGTCTCGGACTGATGGGCACGCCGATGACCCGGCGCCTGCTCAAGGCCGGCCACCACGTCAGTGTCTGGAACCGCTCCGAGGGCAAGGTCGCTCCGCTCGTCGAGGCCGGCGCCAAGCGCGCGGGCACGCCTCGTGACCTGCTGACGAGTTCCGACATCGTCTTCATGTGCGTGACGGATGCCGGTGCCGTCGAAGAAGTGATCTTCGGGGCGCAGGGTCTTGCAGCCGCTCCAGGCGCGGGCAAGCTCGTTGTCGATTTCTCGTCGATTCATCCCGACGCTGCACGCGAATTGGCGGCGCGATTGAACGCTGCAAATGGCGCAAGCTGGATCGATGCCCCGGTGTCTGGCGGGACCAAGGGCGCCGAAGAAGGTACGCTCGCCATCATGGCCGGCGGAGAGACGGCCGACATTGAGCGCGCTCGGCCCTATGTGCTGAGCATGGCCCGCAGGTTCACCCACATGGGCCCGACCGGCGCTGGCCAGACCACGAAGCTCTGCAACCAGGTGATCGTCGGATGCGCAATGGCCGTGCTTGCGGAAGCCACGCGCCTTGCTGCGAATGCGGGAATTGACGCGAGCCGGCTGCCTGAAGCGCTTGCCGGCGGCTTTGCGGACTCGATCCCGCTCCAGCTCTTCGTGCCCCGCATGGTCCAAGGAATCCACTCGCCGCCGCTCGGCCACATCGCGACGATGCTGAAGGATCTCGACACGGTCGCCGATGTCGCCCAAGCGACGTCAACGCCGGTGCCGATGGCAACCCTCGCCGGACAGATCTTCAGGCTGGCCAAGGCTGCACGGGGCGCAGACGCGGACGCCCTCGAAATCTACAAGCTTTCGGCCACAAACCGCTGAACCGGCCTAACGAGATTTCTTGCTCTCGTCGTCGACCACAAACCGGCCATACGTCCCCAGCGCAAACAGCAGCGGCTCTCTGGCGTTGTAGGCATAGGCCTCGACTGCGCCGAGAAAGATCACGTGATCGCCGCCATAGTACCGATTGACCGAGCGGCACTGAAAATTCGCCACACTCTCGGCAAGCACCGGCGCGTTGCCGAGGCCCGGCGTCCAATCCACGCCGGCAAACTTGTCTTCGGACGATTTCGCGAATTTGTTTGCAAGCGCCTGCTGCGAGGTTCCCAACACGTGCACCGTGAAATGGGTGGCGTTCTGAAACACGGTCAGGCTCGATGAGTAGGCTCCGAGGCTCCAGAGAACCAGAGGAGGATTCAGGGAGACCGACGCAAACGAGTTGCAGGTGATACCATACGGCTTTCCATCAGCGCCTGCGGCTGTAATGATCGTGACGCCCGTTCCGTAGGTGCCCAGCGCCTTGCGAAAGTCACGCGGGTCAATCTGCGAGCTGTCGCTCGCGAGTTCATTGGCTGGATCAGGAGCAGGCGGCTGCTTTGGCAGATCATTCATCGGCCGGCCTCACAAGGTGAGATTCTCGGACGGCAGGCCGAGAGCCACGCGTCCATAGTTGGTTCCGGCCGCATCGAAATTGAATGCGAGGTGCGAATTGATCGCGTGCGCATCGCGGAACTGCCGCTGCAACACGCCCGTCGTGAACAGGCCGCGTGCACCACTCGCCGCGAACAGCATCGAGACGGCATCCGTGCATAGATTGACGGCGAATGCCCCATCACGTCGGTATTTGGTCTTGGTGATCATATCGGGTGTGTGGCTGCGCCGAGCGTCCTCCATCGCCTCGGTGCAGGCGGAGCGCATGATGAGGCGCGCAGCATCGATCTTGGCGGAAGCTTCCGCGATCTTGATTTGCGTGCTCTGGAAGTCGCTCAACTTGGCACGGTTGTATGTCGAGATGCGGTGACGTGCGACTTCTGCATAGTCGTCCAGGCATGCCTGTGCATTCCCGAGCGCGACACCGGAAAGAACATAGGGAAACAGCGAAAACACCGGCAGCGCGTACAGCGGGTTGGGGTTTACTTTGCTGCCGGGCGTCGCGCCGCCCGCAAGATCCCCCACCGCGACCGTCATATGATCGGGCACGAACGCATCCCTGACTTCGACATCCGACGACCCGGTGCCGCGCAGCCCCGCGACGTTCCAGGTGTCGAGGATATTGTAGTCAGTCTTCGGCAACAGAAAGATACGGTATTCGATGCCGTCGGCTTCATCGTCGGACGAGACGACGCTTGCGAGCATGTTCCACGCGCACGAGCCGACGCCCGATGAGAACGGCCAGCTTCCGCGCAGCCGGTATCCGCCCTCAATCTTACTGGCGCGACCGGCGGGGAAGATGAAGGACGATGCGATCAGCACGTCCGGGTCCTTGCCCCAAACGAGATCCTGTGCGCGCTGCTCGAACATGCCGAGCATCCAGTGATGGCTCGCCAGATTGGTAAGATTCCAGGCCACCGATGCGTCGGCTCGTCCCAGCAGCTCGGCGCAGTCGATCAGGGCGACGTATTCGAGTTCGGCGCCGCCGACGCGCTTCGGCTGGAGCATCCGGAATAGGCCGGCATCGTGCAGGTCCCGCTCGGTCTCCGGCGGCAGGCGCCGCAGCTCCTCAGTGCGGGCAGCGCGCTCCCGCAATTGGGGCACGAGGGACCGGGCCTTGGCGATCATCGTCTCATAGGCTCGTTCGCCGGAGACTGTCGCTTCCGGCCGACCCATGCTCGGCTCCTGACCAGGCACCATTCGTGTTCCTCACTCTCACATATTTATGCGGCGGGAACCTTGCCAAATCAAGCTGGTGCCGCGCTCAATCCGATGCTGCGGTCTTGCGCAGCCCGAACACCCCTTTTTGGGCCAAGGCCGCAATCCGCTTCTCGTCGTAACCGAGCGTCTCGCGCAAGACGCCTTCGGTGTGCTCGCCCAGCAGCGGCGCCGCCACGGGGTCAATTGCCGCCGTCAGGCTCATGCTGATCGCCGGCTCGATGTTCGGCACCCACTGCGCCGTGCGATGCGGGATCCGGCTCAGGCGCGCGCGTTCCCGTGCTTCGGGTGCATTGAAACCTTCTTCGACCGTGCGGAGATAGCCGACCGGAATATTGGCGAGCTTCATCTTCGCCATCCAGTTCTCGAGCGTGTCGCCGGCGAAGACCTCCGCAATGGCCGCACGGAGGAGCTCCTTGTTCTCGGAGCGCGCCTTGCGCGTCGCGAATTGTGCGTCGTTAATGAGATCCGGACGATTCAGCACCTCGATAACCAACCGTCGATATAGCCGGTCATTGGCGCAGGCCATGTAAAGCGGACCATCCGATGCCTCATAGACGCCGACGGTCGGCGACCCGCTCGGCGAATTGCCGAACCGTCCGGGGTTCTCGCCGTTGATCAGATAGGCCATCCCGTAAAAGCCGGTCATTCCCATGGCAACGTCGAAGAGCGCGACCTCGACATGCTGGCCGCGGCCGAGTCGGTCCCGCGCCAACAGCGCCAGCAGAATGGCATTGCAGGCCGACATCCCCGTTGCCATGTCGACGATTGGTGGTCCGGTCCGAACCGCAGGACCATCCGCAAATCCGTTCAGCGACATGAATCCGCTCTCGGCTTGCGTGATGGGATCAAAGCCCGGACGTGAGGCGAACGGCCCGGTTCGCCCGTAGGCCGAAATCGAGCAATAGATCAGCCGCGGGTTGAGTGGCGCGACGGACTCATAGTCGAGGCCGAACTTCTTCATGACCCCACTGGAGAAATTCTCAACGACGACGTCCGCCTTGCGGATCAGATCCAGCGCGACCTCACGCGCCTCAGGCACGGCGAGATCGAGCGCGATACCGGCTTTGTTGCGGTTAAGGCTGAGATAGGCCGCGCTTTCCCCGCCGATCTCGGCATGCTCATAGGCGCGCGTGTCGTCGCCACCATCAGGGTTTTCGATCTTGACGACGCGCGCACCGAAATCGGCGAGCGTTTGGGTGCAGGCGGGACCTGCGACCACGCGCGTGAAATCGACAACCAGCAGACCATCGAGCGCGGTCGGTCTTTCGGCCGCTCGCGACGGCCGCTCCGGCAATTGAGGCTTGGTGGACATCCCTGGCGCTCCCTTACATCGGCTTGTGCTCGCCGAATTTTCTGCAAGCAAACTTAAAGCCCGGCGGAGCCGGCTTCGCAAGTGCTTCAATAAACGCCCTCCAATACGCAAAAAGGACCCGGCAGCGGTCAAGCTGCCGGGTCCTTGTGCATGCCAGGTCAGCAATGCCGCACCCGCGTCGGCGCGCCATATCTGACGATACCAAAAGCACCTTCCGCACCACGGGAGTACTTAGCGAAGCTGCCTTCGCCAGTAGAGGGTGTGCGACCAGGCCCACGGCACCTCGGGCTCGTAGAGCTGATAGCCCGCCTTGATGAAATTATTCGCAGAGGCGAGATTGTCGGTCGTATCGGATACAATGCCGTCCCACCCGACACGCCGTCCTCGCGCCTCGATCGCTCGCATCAGCCTGAGCTGAAGTCCCCCGCCCCAGTGACGCTCCAAGACGCCGACCCTGGAAAAGTAGCCGCTATTTCGCGCATAGGTGGACGGCACGACGCCCGCAAAAGCGACCGCATCGTCTCCTTGATAAGCAAGCCACCACGTTCCGAAATCGAACTCCGGCATCGGCGCAGCGTCGAAGAATGTCAACCGATGCAATTCAGCCAATGTGTCGGCAACATCCTCATCTGACGCATCGGCCATACGAATGGTGTACATGGCATTGACTCATCGAACGGAGATCGGCCGTCTCCCGGCGTCGCGGCCACGAGATGTTCACTTGCTCAGCACGACCTTCACGCCGAGCCAGACGGCACCCATCAGGCCGGTGGCAATCACCGTGATTACAGCTTTGAACGTATAGCTCTGCGCCTGTTCTACACTCTTGCGCCACTTCCTGAGATGGATGAAGTCGGCGCGAATTTCGTTGCCCACCCACTGCACCACCCAGATCGTGAAGGCATCCGCGGCCGCGCCCGCGCCGCCGATATCGATGAAGGCACGCAGCGGCAACAGTGGATCGGCCGACACTTTGCCGATTCGCCCCTGGACGCGCGCCTCCGACAACAGCGAAGCGAAATACGCCCCCTCGAAGGCACGCGCATAGTCGCCTTCCCAGATGTGGTCGTAGCGCTCCGGATAGAGCTTCTGGTCGAGCCGACGCTCCTCATCCAGCACGTCCGGAAACCACGGATTGTCGCGCCAGTTGGCTTTCACCAGCACCGCGCCTTCCGGCTTTCGCCCACGCAGAAAATCGTCGATCGCATCGCTCTTGCGGCGCGGATTCCAGCTTGCCCATAGCTCGGAATCCCTGGCGCGGATGGTCGGCCGCAGCAGCGCCAGGCTGCGCGCGCTCAGCGACTGCGCCTCGTCGATCCAGGCGATGCGGAATCCCTCCAGGGATTTGATCGAATCCGCCGTGTGATCCTGAAGTCCGCGGAAGATGATCAGCCCGTCGCCGGGCGTCTCGATCTTGTCGCTGAAAAGCTTGAAACCGTGACCGAGCCCGAGGCTCGCGATCTTGCCCTCGATCAGCCGCTTCGACGATTGCGCCAGCGTCCGCTGCGCCTCGCGGATGCAGACCGCGAGCGTGCCGCGCTCGGCCTGGCAGGTCTCAACGAGCAGTTCGCCGAAGAAATGTGATTTCCCCGAGCCGCGCCCGCCGTAACCGCCCTTGTAGCGCGCGGGTTTCAGCAGCGGCGCGAAGATCTTGGCTGTTGGGATTTTCAGGGTCGACATGGCGAGCGCCTCTTCTCCAGCGACGGCGCTAGGACTCCTCGCCGCCGGAATTCTCCGGATGCACGATGATGCGCTCGATCCGATGGATCAATTCCAGCACGCCGTCTTCGCCGTTCTCGATCGGCTGCGTCGCCCGCCCCCAGCCGCGATCGAGGATCGCGTTGGCCGCGGAGACGCGGGCGGCCGGCGTCGCATCGGCGTTGCGCATGATGCCGACGAGCACATTGACCGCCGTCCTGGTATGACTGCGCGCGAGCGATCGGATCTCGGTCAGCGTACGCGCCTTCGATGGCTTCTTCGCGACAGGCCGGTAAACGTTCGCGATCTTTGGCTCGTATAATAGACCGTCACTCAAGCAAACATCTCCCACATCACAATTGCGATCAGGCCCGCGAGCGCGAGCGATATCAGATAGGCCGTCATCGTTCCTCCAGGAGAAAACAAGGCGAACAACAGTGCGGCAGATCGCGGCACGACGCGCGATCGTTTCGGCGCGAACCTTATCCCCTCCGGGGACCGCGGCGGCGCAAACACAGGCTCGCGCCGCAGGCCGGCACGTTCGCGCGTGCACGGCCAATAAACTGGTTCGGACGGCGGCGCGCTGATCGGCGCTCCCTCAACGCGTATCAAGCAAGTGCGAGGCCGCGATGCGCGGGACGCCGTCCGATTGCTGAGATCGAAACGAAAAAGCCCGCAGCGGATGCTCCCGCGCGGGCCTGACAAACTCGTTTCGATGATGCCACTATGCCGGTGTTTTGCCCGACGTGTCAAACCTCGACTGAGATCGAGCCGCGCGTCGTCACAATCGCGACGATACGATTGTCCGGGCGCACCGCGCCGGCATAAAAAATCCCGCAACGGATTATTCCGCGCGGGCTGAACCAAACTCTTTCGATGATGCCATCATGCCAGTGTTTTGCCCGACGTGTCAAACGACCGACTTTGACCCGGTCGCCGACGATTTATCGTCCCCCACCGCGCAGCCGTGTCGGCCACCCCACCCGCACCAACGTCTCATCCGGATCAGAGATCGCAAATTCGTACATCCCCCACGGCTTGTCTTCCGCCGATTGCTGAAACTCGCGCGCGGCAGTGTCGACGTCCTCGAGATAAAGATAGAGCCCGAAGGGGTTACGACCCGGCGTCAGCCATCCCTCGACCGCGTCGGTCAGATGCAGATATCCGCCGTGCCCGTTCGACAGCATGCGATAGGTGTCCGCCTCGCCTCGCGCCGGCCTTTCGCTGTCCGGGCGCGCAAAGCCCAGCCTGGCGTAGAACCGCTCCGACGCATCGAGGTCGTTGCACGGCAGGATCGCGATCAGGGCTCCGGACGGGCTCATGCATGCACTCCGATTGAGCGGCATCAAAAAGCCCGCGGCGAATTTCTCCGCGCGGGCTGAACCAACTTTTTCGATGATGCCATTGTGCCAGTGTTTTGCCCGACGTGTCAAACGAACGATCTGACGGCCTCGCGCGTTGGTCGACGGGAGGACCGGCCATGACATCGAGGATTGCACCCAAAACGTCACGAGATCTGCCGGGGCAGAGGCCCCGCATCGACAGGGAGCGGGAGACGCAAGAGGCTGTCATCGAAGACGCCGGCGAGACTGAAGACAACAACCGCGATCTCGTTCACGGCGACGGCGGAACCATCGACCTGCCCACCAAGCCAGGCGATCTGTCGAAGGATGATTAGGCCGCAAAGGCAGCGCGCATCGCGGGTGTATGCCCGATGCCGCGGAGACCCCGGCCGAAGGGGACAACGCTCGTCCTCCCAGCTCTATATGTGGTGCGCAAGGGGCTTGCTTCAAGCTCCCGCCCCCGGTGTACACCCCCGCGCCTCACAGCAACGAGAGGGGTCACCATGCCGGTCCTGCTTCCGACGTCACGCCCGCGCGCCCGCACCTCGCCGACCCGCGCCGAGAAGCCGGCCGACCATGCCGTGTTGATCGCCGGCGGCGGGCCGACCGGATTGATGCTGGCGGCGGAGCTGGCGCTCGCAAAAGCCGATGTCGCCATCGTCGAGCGCCGCGCCAGCCAGGATCTCACCGGCACGCGCGCCGGAGGCCTGCACGCGCGCAGCATCGAGATCCTCGATCAGCGCGGCGTTGCGGATCGCTTCCTGCGCGAAGGGACAATCACCCAGCTCGCGGGCTTTGCCTGGACGCGGCTCGACATCCGCGACCTGCCCACGCGGCACCCTTACGGGCTTGCGCTGCGGCAGGGCCACATCGAACGCATTTTGGCCGATTGGGTCGCCGAGCTCGGCGTCCCCTTCTATCGCAACAGCGAGGTGAGCGATGTCGTGCAGGGCGACACTTGCGTCGACGTGACGCTCGCGGGCGGCAAGAGGTTGCGCGCAGATTATCTGGTCGGCTGTGACGGCGGGCGCAGCCTGGTGCGCAAGATGGCCGGCATCGATTTTGCCGGCTCCGAGCCGACGCTGAGCAACCTCATGGCAGACGTCGAGATGCGCGAGGCGCCGGAATGGGGCCTGCGTCACGACGCACTCGGCTTTCACGGCCTCAGCAAGACCGAGAGCGGGCGCGTGCTGGTGGTGATGACGGAAGCGACGCTGGGACGGCGCGGCGAAGCGACCCTGCGCGATCTCAGCGCGGCGCTGATCGCCGTGTACGGCACCGATTTCGCCGTCCACAGCCCATCCTGGATCTCCCGCTTCACCGATGCGGCACGGCAGGCGGTGGCGTATCGCCGGGGACGCGTGCTGCTCGCCGGCGACGCCGCGCATATCCATCACTCCGTCGGCGGACAGGGCCTCAACACCGGCCTGCAGGATGCCGTCAATCTCGGCTGGAAGCTGGCGCAGGCGGTCCATCGCCAGTCGCCCGACAGCCTGCTCGACACCTACCATGCCGAACGCCACCCTGTGGCCGCGCGCGTGTTGCGCAACACCAGGGCGCAGATCGCCCTGCTCCGCCGCAATGACGACGGCCGCAAGGCCGCGCGCGAGGTCGTGTCCGAGCTGCTGGCGATGGACGAGCCGCGCAAGCGCTATGGCGCGATGATGAGCGGGCTCGACATCCACTATGATCTCGGCCAAGGGCATCCGCTGCTCGGCCGCCGCATGCCGGATCTCGCCTTGACCGTCGAGGGCCGCCCCATGCAGCTGTTCACGCTGCTGCACGATGCGCGCGGCGTGCTGCTCGATTTCGGCGGGCTCGACGTGCCGGACATCCCGGACACCGCGCTTTGGGCCGGTCGCGTCACGCGCGTCGATGCCCGCTATGGGGGCGCATGGGCGCTTCCGGCCATCGGCGCGATCGACGCGCCCGCGGCCGTGCTGGTGAGGCCCGACGGGCACGTGGCGTGGGTGAGTGATGGGAGCGAAGGCGGACTTGCGGAGGCTCTGACGAGATGGTTCGGCGCGGCGCGCTGAGCTCTGGCGATCAGCGGAGGCATGGCCGGTGTTTTTGCGACTTGGTAGATCCCGAAGACTTGGCAAATCCCGAAAACGGCCCCGGCGCTGACGGGGGGCTTGGGCGCCGGAGCCGCCATTCCAGGCCGGTCAATCGGCGGTAGGCCGGCCAGCTGACAAAGTCGAATCCGGAACTTAAGTTCCTAACGGCGCAAGCGGCTGCGCCTGCAGTCAGAAATCTTCCTCTTCGCTCGGAAACGGATCCTGCGTCCTGCGGCCAAGAAAGGTGTCCGGCCTTGGGGTCTTCAAGACCTCGAGCGCCCTTGCGATCTCGCTGCGCACCCGCTCATTCTGGGTCGCGATTGCGGCTGTCTCGTTGTGGACGTGATGGATCGGCGCGCGCTTGTCCGGCATGACCATGCTCCTCGCGATGCAGGCGGGAGCGCAATCGGTCTCTCAGCCACCGACGCCTACGGCAGAACCTTGGCCGGTGATGCCGGGTAAACTACCTCAGGCTGACTTGGTTCAACAGTGAACTTTGGCCGCAGTGCAAAATGAGTAAGTATCTCAAAAGGCCCAAACGTTGCACTCGAATCATCACAGAGTTTTTTCCGCGGACCTATCAAATGATGAGGACGCTCCCGGTACGAGACGTACAATCAATTATCACCGCAAGACCCGTGGTATCCATCGGTGATGAGAACGCCCGATCGCGCTCCCGCCTTCTCGAACATGGGAGCAGCGCCATGTTGAAGCGGCGTCGTTTCAAGCAGACCAGGACACTCCACCAGAGGCTCGCAGAGGAAGCCGTGCAATTGCGCGAGCAGGCGCGCGGGCTTGCGCCGGGACATCGCCGCGAGACGCTGCTGCGCCGCGCGCGGCAGGACGAGATGGCGATGCAGATCGACGCCTGGCTGCATTCGCCGGGCCTGAGGGCGCCGACATGACCCAGCAATACCGTGCCTATCTCGTCGGTGAAGACGGCGTCTTTCGCGCCGCCGAGGCGTTCGAGGCTTCCAGCGACACGTCCGCCCTTGCCTTTGCGCGGCGGTTTGCACGCCGCGGCGACGTCGAGGTCTGGCAGCTCGGCCGCAAGATCGGTTTGCTGAAGGGGGCGTGGCCGCCCGAGGCGCAGGACTCGCGGGCTGAGCGCTAGGACCTGAGGTTTTCGACCTCGAAGGTGAACTTGACCTGCATCACGGGCCCCGCTGCGTCGCGGACCTCGATCGCCATGTTCTGGCGGCCCGTCGCGGGCGGAAAGCTGTGCACCGCATCCCGTGCCATGTCGGCGAGCGACTTGGCAGCCTCGGCCTGCACCGCGCGGAGGCTGGAAAGCTCCAGGCCCTCCTCGTCGACGGCGAGGAGATCGCCCTCGAGCAGATCGAAGAAATAGCGTGCCATGGCGAGCATCCCTTTGCCTTGGGATGAAAGAGCAGCGGGAGGCATCCGTTCCTTAAATTCAGGACAGGAGACCACAGCCTCTGCGGCATGGCACTTCGGGTCGATTGCGGTCCGTCATGTTCCGGGACGGCTACGCTGCTCGCTGCAACTCCGCCGGCCGCTCCACCCGCGCCTCCAGCAGGGCAACCGAGGTCCGCAGATTGTCCCGGCGCGCACGCAATGCCTGGGCCAGCGTGGAATACATGGGGCTGCCGGGGTCGGCATTGCCGGAATTGCGCTCTTCCTCGGCAATGTCGCTCTCGAGCATCTGGATCCGCCAGTGCAGGTCGGAGATCAGAGCGTGGAGCTGCAAGGACGCTGTCGCTTCGAAACGGGACGTGGACTGCATGGGATCGCCTCAATCTGAAACGGCACGATCGGCCGGGTTGGAATTAAGACCTCATGCAGCAAGAGCGATGCCAACTCTTTCCGGGACAATCAGTAAGAGCCCTGAGCGCCCTACTCCTCCGCCAGCTTGCGCTGGATATAGGCGTCAACCGTCTCGGCGAACGAGCGCTGCACGCCGACCGAGGTCACATGCAGCTCGAGCGCGTCCTGCTGCAGCGCGCGCAAGCCGCGACTTCGCGCGCTGACCGGGGCCATCGCCAGATAGTCGTCGATCGCGCCCGTCGCCAGCGGGATGCCTTTCGGATCTCCCCTCGCGATCAGCAAACGCAGAAAGCTCAGGCAATCGGCCAACCCCGCCATGGATTTGGCCTTAGCTGCGCGGGGATTTCGGCTTCGGCTTCCTGATGGGCTGGGAATGCGTCCCGAACAGCGCCAGCAGCAACGCAACTTCTTCCTTCGAACCGACCTGGATCATGATGATCTCCTTTTCGCTCCGTTGGTCGGGCCCTGCAGCGAAGGAGTTCAGAACGATCTGGTTTCAGCTATGTTTCAATTGTTTCGTCGAAGGCAAGGTCGCGTCGCGCGAGCCCGGGACGCTCAGCTATTGGGCGCCCATCCGATGATCGCGCCGACCAGGCACAGCAGCGAGCCGAAGGCCGTGCCGCCCATCTGCATCCAGTACCGGATCGGCATGGTGTCCCGGTAAAATTCCTGCCGCGACCATCTCGACCAGTCCAGCCAGTCGTCATTGACGAACAGGATCTTGCGCTCGACGTAGCCATACCAGGCCTTGCGGGCCCAGTAGATGCTGAACCCGATCGTGACAAACCGATAGAGCAGATCCAGCGCGGGGTTCATGCAAGCATCCGTTCTCCAGCCCGGGCTCCGGCCAGGGCAACAGCTCTGCCTGTCTTGGTGTCGCCGGAGAGGATGCAGGTTCAATCGACCGGGCAAGAAAGTCCGCCCGACCGCTCGCTGATGATCGCACCTCGCTCAAGTATCAAGGTGATGCCCTGCTATCATCGCGCCACCAGCGGGACGTATTGTTCGAGCTCAGGATCCGGGAAGTGCACGGTTTGGCCGAGCTCCGCAGAGCGATAGAGTCCCATGAGCATTTCCATGACCCCTACTCCATCATCAAAGGTCTCACTGGGGCTCGTACCAAGCCTGAACGCTTCGACCATATGACGGTTTTCGTCCGTGTAACCGTAGATGCCGGCTTCATCCTCGATCACGGGCATCAGGCCCTGTTCGGCGTTCTGCTTCTCGACCAGATCCTCGCCCTCCGAGCCGGTGAGCGTGCGTGACAGGAAGACCTTGAGCCCGGTCGAAAGCGACGAGAACTCCATCGAATATTCGGGACCAAGCAATTCGAGCTGGATACGCAGCCCCGCCCCAACGTAAGCCCACGATGTCGTCGCCTCGATCATCAGTTGATGCCCCTCGACATCTTCCATCGTGAGGATGCCGCGCGCGAAGTCCTCGACGGGACGCTTGGCAAAGTCGACGCCCATTCGCGCCTTGAGGTCGGCGGCATAACGAGGCCGCGTCCATTTGAGATTGGCCGTCGTGGCACTGGCGCTGACCAGCCGCAACGAATCGCGCTTTGCACCAGGCGCGGTCAGCATGAAGCGTGCGACCTCGACCGAATGGCACATCATGTCGGACAGCACGCCGCCTCCCTGCTTTTCGCCCTCCCAGAACCACGGCTCGTGGGGTCCGGAATGCTCCTCCGCCGCGCGAGCAAGATAGGGGCGACCGCTCCCGGGCACGGCCCGCCGCCAGATGATGTCCTTGCCGCGCATCACCGCAGTCGAAAATATCTGGTTCTCCAGATAGCCGTGGAGCAGGCCCGCATCCTCGGCAAGCCTGCGCATTTCCCGCGCTTCGGCAAGGGTCCGAGCCAACGGCTTTTCGCAAGCAACGGCACGCAGGGGAGCTCCAGCCTTGGTCACGCGGTGAATCTCGCGCATGATGTCGAGACGCGTGTCGTTCGGCGTCAGCAGCCAGAGCGCATCGACCTCGCCGGACATGGCCATGGCCTCGATGCTGTCGAACTCGCGCGCCTGTCCAAGGCCGAGACTGCGCGCCTTGTCCCCGATCCGCGCACGACGCTCAGCAGAGCGGCTGTACACGCCGCCGACGCTGACATTGCGTACGCCGAGCATGGACTGCAGATGGAACGCGGCGATAAAGCCGCTGCCGATGAGCCCGACACGCAGTATCGGAAGTTCGGTGAGCTTCTGCATATCAGGCCTCCTTTGGATGATGGCATGGGCTTGGATCAGTTCGGCGCTTTCCGTTGCCGCCCCGGAATCGCGGCCAGCAAGGCCTGCGTATAGGGATGCTCAGGCCGATTGAGCAGGTCTGCGGTCGGCCTGATCTCGACGATCTCACCAAGACGCATGACGGCAATTCGATCGCAGACCTGCGCCGCAACGTTGAGATCGTGGGTGATGAACAGCACCGCGAGCCGCAGCTTCTGCTTCAGCGTCTCGAGCAGCGCGAGCACCTGCGCCTGGACCGAGACGTCGAGCGCCGACACAGGTTCGTCCGCGACCAGGACCTCCGGGTCGAGCGCCAGCGCGCGCGCAATGCCGATCCGCTGGCGCTGCCCACCGGAAAACTCATGCGGAAAGCGTCGCACAGCGGCCGGATCGAGACCAACGAGTGTCAAAAGCTCCTCGGCGCGCGCGAAGGCCTGTGCCGCCGGAACTCCGTGCGCGATTGGACCGTCGGCGATGATCCGTCCGACGCGGCGGCGCGGATTGAGCGAGGCAAACGGATCCTGGAAAACCATCTGCATATGTTTGCGGGCGGCCCGTAGACGCGCTCCGCGAGCCTCGGAGAAATCAAGTTCGCCGATGCGGACCACGCCGGCATCTGCGTCGGTGAGACGCATCACCAATCGTCCGATCGTGCTCTTGCCCGAGCCCGACTCGCCGACCAGGCCGAGCGTCTCGCCGCGCCGGATCTCGAAGCTTACGTCCTTGACCGCCGCGACCTCGGTCTGCGCTCCAAACCATCCGCTTCCCCGATAAGTCTTTGCAAGCCCGGTCGCCGCACAGGCAATCGGCTCGTCCTTGACTTGCGCCCGATCCGGCGGGGTTCCCCCCGGTACGGCAGCGAGCAGCCGGCGTGTATAGGGATCTTGTGGGCGCCTAAGAACATCTTCGACCGGCCCCTGTTCAACCACCCGCCCCTTCTCCATGACCGCGACGCGGTCCGCGATGTCGGCGACGACGCCGAAATCATGTGTGATGAAAAGCACCGCCATGCCGCGCCGCTGCTGGATGTCGCGGATGAGCCGAAGGATTTGCGCTTGCGTGGTGACGTCAAGCGCCGTGGTTGGTTCGTCCGCCACCAGGACCGACGGCTCGAGCGCCAGCGCCATGGCGATCATGGCGCGCTGACGCTGGCCGCCCGACAACTGATGCGGATAGCTGCGGACAATCCGCTCCAGGTCGCGCAGGCCCACTTCCTCGAGGAGTGCGCGCATGCGCAGCTTCCGCTCGGGCGGGGTGAGCTGCTCGTGCGCCTCGAATGCCTCCATGATCTGATCACCGATCCTGATCACAGGATTGAGTGCCGTCATCGGCTCCTGGAAGATCATCGCGATGCGCCGCCCACGCAATCCTCGCCATTCTGCGGGCGCCAGTCTCAGCAAATCGCGCCCTTCGAAGCGGATTGCTCCTGCAACCGGACGAATGGCTTTCGGAAGCAACCCCATAGCGGCCGAGGCGCAGACCGATTTGCCGGAGCCGGACTCGCCGACCACGCAGAGGATCTCCCGCGCGTGCAGGGCAAGGGAGACGCCTTCCACGGCGAAGGCACGATCAGCACCGCCGGGCAGCGCCAGCGTCAGCAGCTCAATTGACAGGATCGGTTCGGCCATGTCGTTCATTTGACCCGATCCAACATCGCGCTTCTCCCTCGTCCCGATCACGCCGCCAATGCGATGCCGTCCTTGCGATGATCCGACGCGCCAAACATGACGCCCCTGCGAACATCGATGTGCACGGCCTGGCAACCTCCCAGCGGTTCGTCGGCCCAGATCACACGATGGCCGCGACCGATCAAATCATCAGCCACCGAGGAGGAAATCGTAGGTTCGAGCGTCAGCACGCCGTCGAATGCAAAGCTGCGTGGCGCGTCCGAGGACTGCTGAACATCCCAACCGCGATCAAGCATGCCGCTCAGGATCTGCACATGCCCTGTCGCCTGATATTGACCGCCCATCACGCCAAAAGCCATGACCGGCTTGCCATGCCTGGCCAACAGACCTGGAATAATGGTGTGGAACGGACGTTTTCGTGGCGCGATGGCATTGGGGTGCCCGTCGACGAGTGAGAACCCCGAACCTCTGTTCTGCAGCAACACGCCAGAGCGAGGAGCGTAGATGCCGCTCCCGAAAGCGAAGAACAGCGAATTGATGAGAGACACCATGTTGCCGTCGCGATCGACGACCGCGACGTAGGCGGTATCACGATGCACAGGCATGTCGAAGTCCGTTGGTGCGCTCGCGCGCCCGCGGCTGATGCGGGAGCGCAGGGCCCCGACTGATGCCTCCGAGAGCAGCGCGTCGATATCGAACGGACGGAACAAGGGATCCGCGATGAGCGCATCGCGCTGCCGGTAGGCCGCCTTGGTCGCCTCGGCCAAAAGATGGATGCGGTCTGCCTCGCCGAGCGCCGGATCGGCCATATCGAAGCCGGCAAGGATTCGGGCGATCAACAGTGCCGCGACGCCCTGGCCGTTCGGCGGGCATTGCCAGATCTGATGATCACGATAGTCGGCACTGATCGGCTCCACGTATTCAGGCCGGGCACTCGCCAGATCCTCGAGCGTCATCAGTCCGCCCATCGCCTGCAGAACTGCGACGATTTCTTCGGCAACAGCGCCTTCGTAGAACGCGGCCCGTCCTTCACGCGCGATCCGGCGCAACGTTGCGCCGAGGGCAGGATGGCCGAGCCTGCCGCCGACGTCGGGCGCAGCTCCACCGGGCAGATACACCGGCACACCGGTCCGATGCCGTTCGATGCGATTGGCGTAGCGTGCCCAGTCCAGGGCGGCACGTGGAGTCACCACGAAACCATTCTCGGCCGCCTGGATCGCAGGCGCCAAAACCTCGTCCAGCGCTTTTGAACCATAATCGGCAGAGAGCCGGCACCAGGCATCGACAGCGCCTGGAATTGTCACCGCATGGGGCGAGTCGTCCGGGATCGACGTCAATCCCGACTGCCGGAACCAGCCAAGCTCTGCCTTCGCCGGCGCTCGACCCGAACCGTTGATGGCGACGGGTTTGCCTGAGGCGGGCGCATAAATCGCAAAGCAATCGCCACCGATGCCGGTCATGTGCGGATCGATGACGCCCTGAAGAGCAATGGCACCGATCGCGGCGTCGACGGCGTTACCGCCGCTCCGCAGGATTTCGACCGCAGCCAGCGTGACAGCGGGGTGAGAGGCCGCGACCATACCCCGATCGCCGACCGCCAGGGACCGTCCCGGCACCATGAAATCGCGCTGTCGCCAGCTCATGCCCTTCTCCGATCGTTGGTGTAAGGCCGATTGACAAGCGCAGCGGCCGCCGATTCATCGCAGAGAACGTCGACGTTGCCATGCAGCCGAAGGGCTGACGCAGGGCAAGCCGTCCCAACAGGGCCCTCGATTGCTGCCGCGACCGCGGCTGCCTTCTCCGGTCCTGTTGCAACAAGAAGAATCCGTTTCGCGTCCAGGATTGTCGCGACACCCATCGTAATGGCACGTCGAGGAACTGATGCGCGATCAGGAAAACTCCCGGCATTGGCAGTGCGGGTCGCTTCGTCAAGCCTGATCTCGCGGGTGCGCGAGGCGAAATCCGACCCCGGCTCATTGAAGCCGATATGGCCGTTGGTGCCGATACCGAGCAACAGCAGATCGATACCACCGGCTGCCGCGATCTGCGCCTCGTAGCGTGCCGCCTCGGCGGCGACGTCGGCGGCCATGCCGTCAGGGATTCTGGCTCGCTCCGCCGGCATGTCCACGTGCCGAAACAAATGCTCCTGCATGTAGGCCCGGAAACTCCCCGGCGATTGCGGCGCAACCCCGACATATTCGTCGAGGTTGAAGCTCGATGCAGCGCGGAAGGAGATCAGGCCGGCGCGTGTTGCCGTGACAAGACGGGCATAGAGCGGCGTCATTGTTGCGCCGGTGGCAAGACCGAGGGTAACCGGCTGTCGATCGCGCAACTGGCCGATGATCGTTGCGGCCGCGCGCTCCGCGACTGCATCCGCGTTGCCGACAACCTCAATTCTCGGCGGATATTGTTTCATGCGGCGACATCTGCCGCCATGGCGGGAAGGGCAAGAGGGCCCGCGTCCCTGCCGATGCCAAACAGCGAGCGATGCACGAGGTCTATCGCGCTGCCGATCGCGCCGATCAGCGTGGCACGATTGCCGAGCGCGCTCAGCTCGATACGAACGGGCTGGCGCATGCAGCGCCCGAGATGCTCATCGACCCGCAGCTTCAACTCGGGCCGCGCGCCGATGCTGCCACCCATGATGATGATCTCTGAATCGAGGATGCTGTGCACGGCCAGGATCGCGCTCGCGAGGATCCGGCTGACTTCGTCGATTGTGATTCGTGCCGCCTCATCGGTCTCGAGCCGGTCGAAGACATCGCGCACCGTGCCGCCCGGGACGCCACCAAGGCCGAGATAGCGCTCGACAATCCCGACGCTGCCGACGGCGGTTTCCAGCGTACCCAGCCGAAGACCGCGCGTATCGTAGGGATCGCCTCCAAGTGGCAGGTAGGCGATCTCGCCGGCCGCACCACGCGCGCCGCGCACAAGATAGCCGTCCGAAAAGATGCCCATGCCGATACCGGTGCCCAGGGCGATGAAAGCGAAGCTGCGGGCCTTGCGGCTGTTGCCGCGCCAGTGTTCGCCGATCGCCGCGAGATTGACGTCGTTCTCGATCGCGACGTCGATACCGAGGCGCTCGCGCAATGCAGCCCGCACATCCAGACTATCGAGCCCGGGAATATTCGGGGCGAAGACGATCGCGCCTGACGCCGGATCGATGATCCCCGGACTTCCCATCACGCCGCCGCGCAGGCGTTGCGCAGGTACGGATGCTCGCTGGAGCAGAGACTCTTGCATGCGCCCGATCTGAGCGACCACAGCAGCACCACCGTCGACGGACGTCGCTTCGATGCTCTCGGCGACGATCTCTCCGTGCAGGTCGGCAAGCGCAACGTGCAATTTTGTGCCGCCAAGGTCGATGCCCAGCACGAAAGCGGCGTCCGGCCGCAAGGCATAGGTGACTGCACTTCTACCCACGCTGCCCTGGATTTGCCCGTCCTCGCGCACCCAGCCGTCGCGTTCGAGGTCGCGCATGACTTCGGAGATGGTCTGCTTCGACAAGCCGGTGCTGCGAGAGAGCTCCGCCCGCGATACCGCGCGATCGCGCAACAGGCACTCGACGACGAGGCGCACGGATTGTTGTCGCGCAATTGGCGACGAGGGGGCATCTGGCATGGAGGCTCAATCCAATTCGTCAATATACCGAACTAATGCTGACCGGGCGCCGCCGTCAAGGGGGATACGAGAACGCATTTCTTCTCGTAAGAGGTGTTATAATACGCCATCATTCTACGCCCTAAGTCGATTTGTTCTAGACATTTACAAATTGAAGTCGGCGTGCTTGTCTTGACCTTCGACAGCAGAGCCTTGGCAAAGAATCCTTGGATGAAAGGAATTCCGTATGAAGCGGATCGGCACAGCGTTGGCGACAATCTTGATGATCGGGTCGGGCCTCATCTCGGCGCATGCTGCGACGCTGCGGGTCGGCATTCAGGACGATCCCGATGCGCTCGACCCGGCACTCAGCGGCACTTATTCCGGCCGGTTCGTGTTTGCTGCGCTGTGCGACAAGCTTGTCGATATCTCCCCTGACCTCAAGATCTTGCCACAGCTGGCAGAGTCCTGGGAGTGGGCCGCGGATGGCAAGTCGATCACCTTCACCCTGCGCAAGAATGTCACGTTCCATGATGGCACCGCGTTCGATGGCGCTGCGGTCAAGTTCAATATCGAGCGCATGAAGACGATGCCGGATTCGAAGCGCAAAGCCGAGCTTGCGCCGATCATGAGCGTCGAGGCCCTTGCGGCGGACAAGGTCAAGTTCAACCTGTCGGAACCGTTCGTGCCGCTGCTTGCCAATCTCAGCGATCGCGCCGGCATGATGGTATCGCCGAAGGCGGCAACGGAGAAAGCCGGCGAATTTGCAGCTGCGCCGGTCTGTGCGGGTCCGTACCAATTCGTCGAGCGCAAGTCGCGTGACCTCATTCGCCTCAAGAAGTATCCCGGCTACTGGAACGCTGGCGCCGTCGGCTACGACGAGGTCGTCTATTACTACGTCCCCGACTCGACCGTGCGGTTGTCGCGGGTACGAGCGGGCGATCTCGAGCTCGCGGAACGCGTGGCACCCACCGATCTCAAGACCGTTCGCGACGACCCCAATCTCACGCTTCATTCCGGCAAGGGACTCGCGGTTTCGCATCTGATGTTCAATGTCGGCGCAGGCGCGAAGGCCGATACGCCACTCGGCAAGAACGCGACGCTGCGGCAGGCCTTTGAGCTTGCGATCGATCGCAACGTCATCAACCGCGTCGCCTTCAACGGCGAGTTTCTGGCGGACAACCAGATGATTCCGCCGTCGTCTCCATTCTACGATAGCGCACACAAGGCGCCGGCTCGCGACGTTGCCAAAGCCAAGGCATTGATTGCAGCGGCCGGAATGACCCGAGTCCCGGTCGAAATTTCGTACGAGAATACGGCCGGTGACTCCCGCGTCGCACAGATCATGCAGTCAATGGCGGCCGAGGCCGGCTTTGACGTGAAACTGTTGCCCATGGAAACGACCACCGCCATCGAGCGCTACCTGAACGGCAATTTCGAAGCCTATATCGGCAACTGGAGCGGCCGCCCTGATCCGGATCCGACACTGGTCGCATTCTTCAGTTGCGCAGGCTCCCAGAACGTCAACAAATATTGCAACAAGGATCTCGATGCGATCCTGACTCAAGCACGAGGCGAAGCCGACGAGGCCAAGCGCAAGGCCCTCTACGCGAAGGCGACTGACATTTACCTGACGGCGCTCTCGTCGATTCCTCTCTATCACCCCAACTGGTTCTTCGCCGCTCGCAAATCGGTCGGCGGCATCGTCATGGTGCCAGACGGGCTCTTGCGATTGGTGGGTGTCAAGCCAGTGAATTGACGCGCAACGTCGCGCGTTTTCCCTGGGATGAGGACTAGTCTGCTCCAATGAAGACCCTGCTTCTGCGCCGCCTTGCCGTCTTGCTGCCGACCTTGTTGCTCGTGTCGATGATGGTGTTCGGTCTGCAGAAGCTGCTACCCGGCGACCCGGCGCTGGCGCTCGCCGGAGAAGAGCGCAATCCCGAGGTCATCGAATATCTTCGGCAGAAATATCGCTTCAACGATCCGATTCCGGTGCAATACGGCATCTGGCTAAAGGCCGTGGCGCACGGCGATTTCGGCACATCGGTCCGCACCCGACTGCCGATCGGCACCATGCTTGTCGAGAAGCTGCCGGTGACCATCGAGCTCGCGATCCTGTCGATGCTGGTCGCGCTGCTCGTCGGGCTGCCGATCGGGATCTTCGCGGCGTTGCGACGCGGAACGCCGCTGGACTACGGTGCCAGTCTTTTCGGGCTCGCCGGACTTTCGATTCCGCATTTTTGGCTGGGGATCATGTTGATCCTCCTGTTCTCGGTGAACCTCGGCTGGCTGCCGGCGGGAGGCTTTGTTCCGCCATCCGAAAGTATCGGCCGCAACCTGATCTCGATGCTCATGCCTGCGCTGGTGCTCGGCACGGGGACAGCCGCGATCATGATGCGCCATGTCCGCAGCGCGATGATCGAGGCGATGAAGCAGGACTATGTGCGTACCGCCCGTGCCAAGGGCGTCCGCGAACGTACCATCGTGCTGCGCCATGCCCTGCCGAATGCGCTGATCCCGGTTGTCACCCTGGGCACGCTGCAATTTGGCGAGTTGCTGGCTGGAGCGGTGTTGACCGAGCAGGTCTTTTCGATCCCCGGTTTCGGCAAGATGGTCGTCGATGGCGTATTCAGTCGCGATTACGCGGTGGTTCAGGCCGTCGTGCTCTGTACGGCGGCGGTCTTTCTGCTGATGAGCCTGATTGCCGATGTGGCCTATGTGCTCCTCAATCCGAGGCTCAGGGCATGAGCGCGATCGAGGCGGCGCCGGTCTCCGCTCAGATGCGCGCAGGCGGGCGCTCTGAAATTCGTCGCCTGCTGCGCGAGCCGTCCGCAATGATCGGCGGCACCGTCATCTTGTTCTTCGTCGTGCTGGCGGTGTTCGCGACATGGATCTCACCCTACGATCCGAATACGCCGGATTGGATGGCGATTCGTGCTGCGCCCAATGCCGCGCATTGGTTCGGCACGGACGATCTCGGCCGCGATGTTCTGTCCCGGGTGATCTTCGGAACGCAGGCATCTCTCGCGGCCGGTTTGATTTCCGTGACTGTCGCGGTGCTGATTGGCCTTCCGTTCGGTCTCGTTGCCGGCTATTTCGGCGGTGTCACCGACATGGCGATCTCGCGCATTGCAGATGCCCTTCTCGCCTGCCCGTTTCTCGTCCTTGCGATTGCGCTGGCCGCATTCCTGGGTCCGAGCCTGCAGAATGCGATGATTGCAATCGGCATTTCCGCGGTTCCAGTCTTCGTCCGCGTTGCACGCGCCGAGACACTGGTTGTCCGCACCGAGGACTATATCGCGGCAGCGCGCGCTCAGGGGCTTGGCCATTTCGCTATCCTGACCGGGCAGGTCTTGCCGAATGTGCTCGCGCCGACGATCGTCCAGGCGACCCTCACGATGGCGATCGCCGTTCTGGCCGAGGCGAGTCTCGCCTTTCTCGGTCTTGGTCAATTGCCGCCGGCTCCCTCCTGGGGATCCATGCTGGATGTCGCCAGGCAATTCCTCGGCGAAGCACCATGGATGGCATTCTGGCCGGGCCTCGCGATCATCGCCCTTGTCATCGGCTTCAACCTCATTGGCGATGGGTTGAACAGCGCGCTGAATCCCCGGCATTAGATGTCGGAAGCGAGCAAACCGCCGAGTTTCCGCTTGTGGACTAAATCCAGGCGATCATTGGCTTTGCCTTGATGGCTCGTTCTAATCCGAAGCCGACACCGGGGCCGTTCTGAAATCGCGGTCAGGCCATGCTGCGACACGGCCATTTCGACATGTCTTCACGGTGTGTGCTTTGGATCACAGCAGAATCAAGCAGCATTGCCTAGAAAGGTCGCGCATGGCCGCAAACAAGGTAACGGCGGTACGCACCAGGCTGGGAGGCGATCAACAGCTACGGACTTTCGAAGCCGCCAGGGTGAAGAACCCGGCGGCTTTCTTCTATTCGGAAGCCTGATTTCCCGATGAGATGGCGCGATAGACGCCGTTACGACTTCAGACAAGGAAGAAGTCCACAACGGATCAGCACGCAGGAGCGAGGGAGAAATTGTCAAGTTTTCCCGATACGTCCGGTCATCATCCAACGGGCGCATGGGAAGTGACTTGTGCCCCAGTTCACCCCTCCTCTAAAGAGCTGGGGCCTTTTTCGCTGCGCCGACAGTCCGGCAACGAAAAAGCCGCCGACCCTGTGGCCGGCGGGAAGTCGAAACTGAGATCGTTGACGATCAGCGGGCACCGATCGTGCGGTCAAACTAGCACTGATTCCCGTCTTGGCCGTTTCAGCCCTCCCGCTAGCCAGCCTCCCGCTCATGCATGGCCGCTTCCACCTGATCGGCCAGGACGGTCAGATGCGCGGCAAGGCGCGCGAACAATTCCTGCTTTGCCGTGTCGGTCGCAAGGTCGCGGATGAGGGCGCACTCGGCGGCGTCCTTACGCAGCTTTTCGAGTTGAGTCTGGTAGTCCTGCATGCCGCGTCACATTGCCTGTTTTTCCCGATTTTAGGGCATGCCTGGCAAATTCGAACACAACAAATGTTAGCTCAAGCGGCTCTCGCCTGCTTTCGTGCCCGATATTGATCGATGGCGCGATTGATGACCATCAGCCGGCGGTGCTCGCCTTTCGCGACGATCTTGGTCACCACTTCCACAAGAATACGACCGGCTTCATCGGGATCGTGGATTTCGCCCGCGCGTTCGAGAACATCCCAGATGATCTGAATGCAATCTTCGATGAAGGCAGGGATCTGTTCGGTCATTCAGGGAAATACGCAACGCGAGAGGTCGTTCCGGATGGCGGCGCCGTTCAGTCCACCTTCGTCCGGGCAGATGGCGCAAACTTTAATAGAATGCGATGAGCCGGATTCGGCAGACTGCAATCGGTTCGCGCCATGTTGGCACATGTCCGTTCTCGCGCGTGAGGGAGCCATGTACTACGTCGCCGCTGGACTGCTCGGACTTTCGGGACTGTTCTATTCAGCGGGCCGTCACGAGCTCGGCTCGTTCGGCGCGGACGTGTGCAGCTATGGCGGCACCTTCTGCGACAGCCCGGTGATCGTCTTCACCGGCGCGGCGCTCGCCGCGGCGTGGGGCATGTTCGTCAGCATCAAGTAAGGCAACCCGCGTCGATCGGACGCTGGATCTGAACGTCGCGCCTTAGAGCGCGAGCTCCTTGCGAACAGCGGCCGCCGAATTGCCGACCTTGTCGACGGCCTGCTGCAACTCCTCCCTGGAGATGCCGAGCGCATGGGTCCAGTACTTGACCTCCCACGCCTCGTGCATGTTGATCTTGCTGCGATCCGGCTGTTCGCGCTTCGTCAGATGGTCCATCGCTACGTCCTCCCTCGACAGAAGAACGCCACCGTGCCTTCGCCGTTCCGAGGCGGATCATGGTGAATCTCCTCGCAGGAATTGCGATTCGGAAAATCGGTGCGACAGCAAGACCCGTCGCGAGGCAGGGAACGAACGACACGCCGACTTGACAAATGTTAAGTTTCGTTCGCTTTGCCGTGCGCGCGACACCTAACATTTGTTGTGTTCCTCCATTTCACTAACGCATCGTCCACAGTGTTAAGAAGCCGGGGCGGCGTTATCTAACCTTTGTTGTCAACAGCAAGCCGGGGTCTGTGCTTTTTGGCCCACACGTGCCCAGGCGCGTGGGGGATGGGAAGACGTGGCAAGCGACATGATCTGGGCGCCGCTGTTTCAGCGCCTGAAAACGACGACCGGCGCGGATGACCGGGATCTGCAAGCCCTCGCGGCACTGCCGTTCACGCTCCGCGACTTTCGCGAGAACGAGTCCGTGCTGCGCGACGGCGAACAGCCGGGCGAATGTTGCCTGATCGCCGACGGATTCTGCGTCCGCTCCAAGACCATCCCGGACGGCCGGCGCCAGATCCTGTCGATCCACATTCCCGGCGACCTGCCCAACCTGCAAAACCTCCACTTCCCGACCGCGGATCATGACCTGATCGCGCTGTCCGATTGCACGCTGGCCTTCATCGCCCACAAGGCGTTGAACGATCTCATCCGCCAGCGCCCCGGTGTCGGCGACGTGTTCTGGCGCGACACGCTGGTGGACGCCGCGGTCTCCCGGGAATGGATCGTCAATGTCGGCCAGCGCTCGACTTACAACCGGCTTGCGCATCTGATCGTCGAGTTGCGCGAGCGGCTGCGCCTGATCGGCCGCGTGATCGACAACACGTTCGCGATCCCGCTGACGCAGGAGCAATTCGGCGAAGCCATGGGCGTGACCAGCGTTCACACCAACCGCATCCTGCGTGAACTCCGCATCGACGGCGTTCTGGAGCTTCAGCGCGGCACCGTGAAAATCCTCAACGAGCACAAGCTCCAGGAGCTTGCCCAGTTCGACGGCCGCTATCTGCATTTGTCGCCGCTGTCCTAGACAGACCGGCTGCGCCAGTAGGCGTTCACGGACATCGCATACCGCCGGCCAATCCTGGAACTTTCCGGCCAGGATCGCGCTTAGGCTCTGACTTCGTAATTTCCGGAAGGTCAGCCCTGTCGAACCGATCCAACCATCGCATGTCCAACCACGGCGGCGGCTCCGCGCCGACGAAGTCCACACCGATGCTGCTGCGACGGCTGGGTCCGGGCCTCATTACCGGCGCGGCCGACGACGATCCGTCCGGCATCGCAACCTATTCGCAGGCCGGCGCGCAATTCGGTTACGGATTGCTCTGGACGATCTTTCTCACCCTGCCGTTCATGATCGCGATCCAGCTCGTCAGCGCGCAGATCGGCCGGGTGACTGGCAAGGGGCTCGCGGCCAACGTCATGCAGCTCGCACCGCGCTGGATCGTGATGGGGCTGGTGGCACTGCTTGTCATCGCCAACACCTTCAACATCGCCGCCGACATCGCCGCGATGGCGGAGGCGCTCTCGCTGGTCATCGGCGGGCTCAATCACGAGCACGCGCTGATCTTCGCCGCAGGCTCGACACTGCTCCAGGTGTTCGTGCCCTATCGCCGCTATTCGCCGGTGCTGAAATTCCTGACGCTGACGCTGTTTGCCTATGTCGCCACCGCCTTCACGGTGAAGATCCCGTGGAGCACCGCGCTGCTTGCCGCGGTATGGCCGAAGACTAATATCAGCGCCGACTATTTCATGATGGTGGTCGCCGTCCTCGGCACCACCATCAGCCCCTACCTCTTCTTCTGGCAGGCCTCGCAAGAGGTCGAGGAGATGAACCAGGGCAAGCGCGACAAGCCGCTGCGCGATCTGCCCAGCGGGGGCGACCCTGAAATCGCGCGCATCAGGGCCGACACCGCCGTCGGCATGCTGCTGTCGAACAGCATCGCCTTCTTCATCATCCTGACCACGGCTTCGGTGCTGAACGCCAACGGCGTCACCAACATCAACTCGGCGACGGAGGCGGCCGAGGCGCTGCGGCCGCTTGCGGGCGACTTTACCTTTGCGCTGTTCGCGATCGGGATCATCGGCACGGGCCTTCTGGCCATTCCAGTGCTGGCAGGCTCGGCGGCTTATGGTGTTGCGGAGATTTTCGGCTGGCGCGCCACGCTGGAGGCGAAGCCGGAGAAGGCGGTCGGCTTCTACACCATCATCGCCGCCGCAACCATCATCGGCTTCGGTCTCGGCTTCACCGGGATCGACTCCATCCACATGCTGGTGTGGAGCGCTGTGCTCAACGGCATCGTCGCGGTGCCGATCATGGCGATGATGATGCTGATCGTCTCGAACGGGACCATCATGGGGCGCTTCAGGGCCCGGTCATGGCTGGTCGCGCTGGGCTGGCTCGGCACCGCGCTGATGGCACTCGCCGTCCTCGCCCTGCTCGGCTCGTCGGTGATCGGCTAGAGCGGCGACAGCGCCGCGGAAATCTGCGAGGCGATGATGAAGGTTGCAATCACCGCAGGCACGCTGATGAACCGCAAGAACTGGTCGACCGAACGCATTGTTGTCCCCCCAAACACAAAGCGCCCCGCGCGCGCACTACTCCACCCCTTGCGCGACGTGCTGATCGGCCGTCAGAAACCGATCGGAAATGGCGGCCCCGCTCATCGTGAGGAGCGCCAGAACGGAAATCATGGCTAAAAACTGCATGCGTCCTTGATCGATTCCGATTGTGGCCAAAAAGCTCGGGACTTGGCGCAATTTCGGGACGATCCCGGGAAAACTCGTGGCTATCCCCACCGGAATCTACGGGCCCTCCCTCAAAACGGCGCGGAAGGCGCCTCAGGCCGCGATCTTGGCAGGCTTCACGACGGCCGGTCGTTAGCCTAACAATTGGGGCTTGAGCCGGGCTTGTGACCGGGCTGATAAGAAAAATAACGCCCGGCCGGGCGACAGGGAGCGACATGACACAATCATCAAAAGCAACAAGTCTCGAGATCCTTGCCTGCGATGCCGGCTGGAGAAACTACCACTTCGTCAAGGTGACAACGGAGGACGGCGTCGTCGGCTGGAGCGAGTTTGACGAAGGATTCGGCTCGCCCGGCGTCGGTGCTGCGATCCAGCGTCTCTCCGCCCGCGTGATCGGCCAGAACGTCTTCCAGCACGAACGCATCCACGCCGAGCTGTTCGCCGCCACCCGCCCGGCCGCCGGCGGCGTCGTCGCGCAGGCGCTCGGCGCGATCGAAAATGCGTTACTCGATGCCAAGGCAAAGTGCCTCGGCGTTCCCTGCTACGAGCTTCTCGGCGGCAAGATCCGCGACCAAGTCAGGGTCTACTGGTCGCATTGTGCGACGTGGCGGATCAATCATCCCTCCTGGTACAAGCCGCCGATCGAGAACTTCGACGGCGTCAAGGCGATGGGCCGCGAAGTCCGTGAGAAGAAATTCACTGCACTCAAGACCAACATCTTCTCTTACGACGACGGCAAACCGACCGGCTGGCGGCCCGGCTTCGGCTCGCCCTTCTCGCCCGAGATCAATGTCGACCGCAAGATCCTGCGGGACCTGCGCACGCATCTGGAAGCGATCCGCGACGGCGCGGGTCCTGATGTCGATATCTTGCTCGATTGCAACTTCAACGCCAAGACCGAGGGCTATTTGAAGATCCTGCGCGAGATCGCCGATCTCGACATGTTCTGGATCGAGATCGACAGCTTCAATCCGCAAGCCCTCGGCTATATCCGGAGGCAGAGCCCGCACCCGATCTCGTCCTGCGAGACGCTGCTCGGCCTGCGCGAATTCCTGCCCTATTTCCATGAGCAGGCCATGGACGTCGCGATCATCGACACGCCCTGGAATGGCGTGTGGCAGTCGATGAAGGTCGCCTCAGCCGCGGAAGCCTTCGAGGTCAACGTCGCGCCGCATAATTTCTACGGCCATCTCTGCTCGATGATGAACGCTCATTTCTGCGCAGCGGTACCGAACCTGCGGATCATGGAGATCGACATCGATCGCCTCGCCTGGGACCGCGAACTCTTCACGCATGAGCCGGAAATCCAGAACGGCCATCTGATCATCCCTGACCGTCCAGGCTGGGGTACGGAGCCGAACGAAGAAGCTCTCCGCGCCCATCCGCCGAAGACGACGGGCGGCTTGCTCAGCTACGGCCGTAAGAATTGACGCTCAAAAACTGACTCTTACGGCTGCACCGGATTGACGGTCGGAGACGTCTTGGGCCCCGGGGGCACCGGCTCGACCAGCGACTTTGGTTCGGTCGGAAGCACCTTGGCGCCTACCGCGCGGGCGGCTTCGCCTGTGGTTGCAAACATCGCGACATGAGCCGGCTGGGTCTTGGCGCGGCTCCAAGGACCATGATCGACGACCAACATCGCAGCAATCGTCAAGGCGGCTACAATCATCGCGATCACGCCGGGATGGCGAAGCGCTGAGGACATGGAGTTTGCGAAGCGGCCGGTTGTCATCGAAAGACCCATACAATTTCCTCTCACAGGTTAATTCGAATCCAGCCTGCGAGTTCCGGGCCTGAGCGAGGCGAGTTCCAAGCCAATGCCCGGAACCTGGCGATTCCGCCTCGTTCACTTCACGTCGGGTCGCGCATCGCCGACGAATTTGTCGCGATTCGGCATCTTGATCTCCGCAAGCGATTTGGCATCGAGCGTCGCATCCGCTCCGACCAGCCCATTCAGGTTCAAGACATAGGCAGAAACCGCGTAAACATCGTCATCGCTCAGCGACTGTGGCGCGTTCTGCGGCATGGCACGACGGATGTAGTCGAACAAGGTTGGTGCATACGGCCAGTAGCTTCCGACGGTGCGGATCGGCTTGGCCGTCCCGATCGTGCCTTGCCCGCCAACAAGGCGATCGCCGATACCGCCCTCGCCCTTGTCCCCGTGGCACGACGCACATTGCTGGGCGAATACCTCGCGTCCGTGACTGACCGAACCGCTTCCCTTCGGCAGATTGCTGCCATCGCGCCCGATATCGATATTCCAGCCCGCAATCTCGGCCGCCGTCGCGGGCCGCCCGATGCCATAGAGGCTTTGCGCCTGCGCGCCATTCGCTGAAGCGCAGAGCAAAGCAATGATGGTGCGGCCAAAAATCTCACGCCAGCGCATTGGTCACCTCCCCGCCGCTCGCGATGCGCCAGGGCCAGATCGCATTGTTGTGGTAGAAATAATTCTCGCCGCGTATTGCGAGCAGCTCAGCGAACGTCGGCTGCACATAGCCGGTTTCGTCGATCGCGCGGCTCTGGATCACTGCAGGCTTGCCGTCCCATTGCCAGGGCAAGCGGAAGCGCGTCAGGGCACGCGTCAGCACCGGCTCCTGCAATCGCGCGTCCTGCCAGCTCTTGCCATCATCGACGGATACTTCGACGCGCCTGATCTTGCCGTGGCCACTCCAGGCGATGCCGGTGATTTCGTGGAAGCCGGGTCCGCTCAAATGCTGTCCGCCCGAGGGGCGCGTGATGATCGACTTCGCTTCCATGTAGAAGGAGAATTCACGCGCGGTGCCATCAGGCAGAAGATCGGTGTATTTCGAGGTCTCCTCACGCGAATAAGCAGGCTCCGCCGTCGCGTGCAGGCGTCGCAGCCACTTCACGTTCATGTTGCCTTCGAAGCCCGGCAGAAGCAGCCGCAACGGGTAACCCTGCTGCGGACGAAGCCGCTCGCCGTTCTGGCTATAGACGAGCATGGCATCCTCGAGGCACTTCTCGATGGGGATACTTCGGGTCAACGCGGCGGCGTCGGCGCCTTCAGCGATGATCCATTTGGCTTCCGGCTTCAGTCCGGCCTCCTGAAGCACCAGCTTCAGGCTGACGCCTGTCCATTCAGCACAGCTCAACAGGCCGACGAGGTCGGACGCGGTCTTGCCATAAGGCTTGGTGTAACCGGGGTTGCCGGAACATTCGAGAAAGTGGATGCGCGACTCCGACGGGAAGCGCCTGATATCGTCAACGGTGAAGATCAGGGGCCGTTCGACGAGGCCGTGAAGCATCAGCCTATGCTGCGCCGGATCGATGGTCGGAACGCCGCCGTGATGGCGCTCGTAGAACAGCCCATTTGGGGTGATGATGCCGTCGAGCTCCTGCAATGGCGTACGGCCGGATGCGGAGATGTACTGTTTGAGGGTCTTCGAAACATTCTTGACGACGCCCTTCTCGAACGGCGACGGTGCACCGTAGGGCTGGCTTCCCATGGGATCGCCGGGCGCCTTCATCCAATCCGGAATGTTGGGTGGAAGGTTTTCCGTCTCTGCCGCTGTCGACGCACCGGCCCCGAGGACGACGCCTGCCACGGCGCCGCCACCTTGCAGGAAGCGACGGCGTGTGGCTCTCGCGGATTTATCGCGGCTTTCGATCGTGCTGCTCATGGCGGGGACCTCGGCTGAAGCGTGGTCCGCATGAAACCTTTTGCGAAGCGCTTTTGCAATTCGCGCGCATTTCAAAAGCCGGCGATCTCGATCAGGACTGACCTAAATCCGCCGGCTGCGGCAGCAGTTCCATTCTTCGCAATGCACAATCGGCCCGCGCGTCACTCACCCGGCGCGATCGCGTTGCTGGGCGTCGGCCGATCGGTGATCTGCTGGCCGAACAAACTGCCGATCAGTTCGACCGCGGTGCGCGCTGTGCGGCCACGCTCATCCAGGAACGGATTGAGCTCAACGATGTCGACCGATCCGACCACACCGGAATCGTGGAGCAACTCCATGATCAGATGCGCTTCACGATAGGTTGCGCCGCCCGGCACCGTGGTACCGACGCCCGGCGCTACGCAAGGGTCGAGAAAATCGACGTCGAAGCTGACGTGCAGCACGCCGTTGCTCGCCTTGACTCGCTCGATGACGCGCCGGATCAACACGGCAACACCGAACTCGTCGATCTGACGCATATCGACGACCCTGATCCGTCGCGCGCGCATCAGTTCCTTTTCGAGCTTGTCGATCGAACGCGCACCGAACAGGTCGAGCTTGTCAGGATCAATAGAGGCGCGCGGATCGTCGCCCAAGAGCCCATCAAGGCCCGCCTCACCGCAGAGGAACGCGGCTGACATCCCATGCATGTTGGCGGTGATGGTCGTCTGCGGTGTGTTGTAGTCGGCGTGGGCATCAAGCCAGAGCACGAACAGTTCGCGTCCGCGCTCCCGCCAATGCCGCGCCATCGCATTGACCGAGCCCATTGACAGCGTGTGGTCACCGCCGAGGAAGATCGGTAGCGCACCGGTTTGCGCGATCTCATAACCGCGAGAGCTGAGCAGGCGCGTCCAGCGCTGGATTTCGCGGTAATGATTGGCCTTCTCGGGCGGCCTATCGGCGAGATCCGCAATTTCGGTCGTAGAAAGATCGCCGTAGTCAACGACTTCAAAATCCAGGCTTTCGAGCAGCGTTGCGAGGCCGGCCGTTCGCAGCGCCGCAGGACCCATCAGGGTGCCCCGCTGTGAAGCGCCCATGTCGATGGGCGCGCCCAGCAATGCGATGCGCCGGGCTCGATCCGCGATGGTTCGATCGGTCACGGCAATCTCCTGAGATCCGCAAGGATGCACCAGCGTAACAGAGATTCGCACCCGTCGTTTCACGGGGAAACCGGAACAAATTCCAGCGCGCCGCATTTTCCCAGCAAGGCCGGCACCCGCCGTTCTAAACGGCGCCTGTCGCGGATAGCCAAAGGCCTTCGGGCCCGCTGTTCAAAACGAGCGCACGCGCGGATAGCCAAAGGTGCCGGCCTCAGTTGCGTCCTCAGATCCGGAGATCGCGAGCTTGAGCACGGACATCCCGCAGCACAATCCCCAGCCAGGCATGGCCGAGCGCGCCATCGACGCGGCGACTGATGTCTCACACACCATCGGCGAAGTTGCCGGAGGTTTGCGCGCGGCTGTCGACCGCCTCACCTATACGATCAACGAAGCGAGAAAGCCGGGTCGACCGCTCTCCACGGTCGCGGCGATTACGCGCGAGGCTCCCTTGGCCAGCCTGTTCATCGCGTTTCTCTTTGGTGTTGCCGTCGCGCGTCGACACTAGCCTCGGACCAAGGCAATCGGATTCAAGCATTGCTGACGTCGGCTGGCGCCGGAGTTCGGTTTTTCCTGCCGCATGATTTTCAGGCCGATTTCGGCGTGGCCGTGCCATTGAGCTACCAGCCTGCGCGTCCTCCTCACCCTGTCGAGCGTCTTCAGGCTTTGCCCCGAACGCGGCCAAGGGCGGCTGCCGCTAGGTGGGTGCACCTTTACCCCGATACGGCCCTTTTGGGACCATCCTCACAGACTTGCCTAAATTTAATCCCGTAACGTGCTCACGATCGCTCGATCCGGGGGTTTTCTATAGCCATGTTCAGTCAAAAGTGATTGAGACGGAACCATGAAGAAGGTTTTTGGAATTCTGGCCTTTCTTTGCGTCCTGGCGGCGGGCCAATATATCCTCGTCAGCAAATTCGCTATCCGGCACGAGATGCTGTCCTTGTTCGACGCTTCGCGTCAGCGGCCGATCTCGGTCGAGATCGCCGTGCGGCGCGACTACGAGACCAAGGCCAATCTCGGCCTCTGGAAGCTTCCGGTCGCCGTCATCAGCAACGGCAACACCGTCAAGGCCACCGAATATTCATTCCTCGCCAACGTGCTCGCGGCGCGCGGCTATCTGGTTGCCAGCGTCCAGCAGGACCTGCCGAGCGATCCTCCGCTGATGACCCATGTCGGCCAGCAATATGTCGGCCGGCGCGAGGTCTATATGCGTTGCGAGGCCAACATCCTCTACGTGCTGAACACGTTGAAGGGGCGACAGCAGAATGCCGACTACGACCACATCACGCTGGTCGGCCATTCCAACGGCGGCGATGTCTCGATGTATGTCGCCCAGCAGCATCCCGAACTCGTGTCGAAGGTGATCACGCTCGACAATCTCAGGGTCCCCTTCGTCATCAACGACCGCATGAAGATCCTTTCGTTCCGTTCCAAGGACCCGCATTTCCAGACCGATCCCGGCGTGCTACCGACGCCGGAAGAGGCCAAGGCGCGCGGCATCGACATCATCCATACAGGCGCGCAGCACACCGAGATGAGCGATCGCGGTCCCGATGCCGTCAAGGAAAAAATCCAGGCGACGCTCGACCACTTCCTGCGCGACAGCGCCAGCAGCACGCTTGCGCCGGCCGACACAACCACCCCGATGATCATGAACCCCGGCGATTTTTAGCCGGAAGCTTCGCGGCAGATCAACGCAACTCCATGCCGGCCACGATAGAGAGGCCGCACGGCATCGGAGAGGCACGTGTCGCACCATATCGATATCGAGAAGCTTGGTACGGAGAGCCTTGGTCTGGCCCCTGCAAGGCGGCGCGGGCTCTTACGCCACGTCTATCGTTCGGTCCGCACGCTGTTGCGGTCGATCGTCGCGCGCATCGACCTCTTGCAATTTCCGGGATCGTGCTGCGGCTCACCACTGAGCTTTGCGCCAATCCCTCTAACTGCAAATCCCTGCCGGGTGAACCGCCAGGGACCAGCAGAAAGGATGATGGACTGCTCCCGCGTCAGGATTTGCCCTTGCCCGGCTGCATGAAATTGCCGGTCATCTGGCGCATGTGGTCACCGGCATTGGTGAACTGGCTTCGCAGGAACTCGGACTGGATTCGCATCGCCTCCTGAACGTCGGTTGCGTGAACCAGTTTGCGGGCATGCTCGAACGCCGCCTTCATGTTCTGCTCGGTGAAGGCGAGCGCCTGCTTGGAGACGTCCGCGCCCGCACCGGGAACAGACGACATCGACTTGGTGGCGGCATCGAAAAACATGCCGAACGCCTTCTCCGCCTGGTCGATCGTTTTCTCGGCTAGGTCACGCAGTTCAGCCGGAACTTCGAGCTTCGGTTCGATCATGGTCGCACTCCTCCCTCTTTTTACCCACTGATTATCACATCTGCCGCACCACCTTCCAGCGGCGTGCAGCCGCAACGGCCGCAACTTTGCGGTCCGTTTCGGCCGGGAAGATGGACAAAACGTAATCTCGGCCCGCCGCGGAGCCTAGGACAGGGGATGTTCGGGGAGTGTTTCGTCGGTGGCGAGGTCTTCGACGAGCCTGATGACCTCAAAGCGCTGTCGGGGAGCGAGCTTGAGAAAGGCGCGCAGCAGGCGGAGACTCTCTACCGTGCCGGTCGCGGGTGCGCCGAGCTTGAGATGCAGTTCAGCCGCGAAATTGAGGTTTTTCATCTCGCACCTATGACAGGATCGGCCCTTCGGGTCGGAGGCGGGAGCCCGATCAAGGACCAGATGCCGACACCGAACGCCATGGCGACGACAAACTCGAGGTCGGAGCACCCAGCAGGCTAGTACGCTGAGCTACAGATCTGAACAGGCTCGGCCCGAGAAGTTGCAATTATGACAAGGAACAACCCGTCGGGCAAGCCAAACCGTGCAACTTAGCGATGCTTCGCCGGCATCGCGCCACGGCAATTCCGGATAACAGGAATTCGAGCCATCGTCACCCACCTGCGTCAAGAAGCAGCATCAGTCATCACGCCGTTCTAATAGTTGTCAATTCGACCAACGTTTCGGGCTGTTTCCGGCATGCTCGGAAACTGGCAACCGCGGACTAGCGCTTCTTCAGCGTATACACGTAATCGTTGAGCCCGATTTCGGCGGTTGTATCGTCGACGAAATGAATGTCGATCTCGCAGCCGGTCTCCAGCGTCCTGATGTGCGATCCTGTGAGGCCGAGCGAAGCGGCAAGCGCCTTGGGATCGGCCCTCTTGTCGGCACGCTGCATCTCGTCGAATGCTCCCTGGAAGATCATGTCGGGACCATAGTCGGTCACTTTGTATTGCGGCTTCGCGCAGGCAAACGGGCGCGGACCGGAGATTTCCCTGGTCTTCAGGACGACCGTCTTGCCGATCAGCCGCGCGCGCTCCGCATCGTCAGGTTTGCGATGCCGATCAGCCCATGGCGCCAGTGCAGCCGTCGTCAATGTCCAGCCTCCGACATAAAACGGATCGGCGGCCGTGGCGGGGCCGGCGAGGCAAAGAGATGCGAACAAACAAACAGCGCGCGTCCATTTCATCTAACGAGTCCCCTTGATCTCGCCTTTGGACTCGCCGCTCCGCGTCACGGTTCACGATTGCCCGATATTTCTCGCGCCATGAACCGTCGTTCAAGATGATGCGACCAAGCAATTGCGAAAACGGCCACGCAGATCACGGGCGCCATGGCTGATGGACTGTTTTGATTCGGGCGCACGTCAGCAAAGGACGACGGCATGCTTTCTCGCTGCGATCTCATCAAGGGCGCCGCGGTCGCGCTTCTCACGCTCTCGACGCAGGGCGCATGGGCGCAGGAAACCAAAATGAACCTGTTCAAGATCGTAACCATCAGGGACGAGATCATCATCGGGCTGTCGCCCGAGGAGCTCAAAGCCCTCGGCGGCAACGACGCCAGCGCGGTCGCGCATGCACTGGCGCAGAAGGGCGATCTGACCGTCTGGCAATACAACGTACATCGCGGACAGAATGGCGAAATGCAGCATGCGCCAACGGCCAAGATCGGCCTGCTCGCCAACGCCTCGCTCCGCGTCGAGCCCTACACCACGCCCTACCAGATCATGCCGCATCCGTAAGACGCAACGGAGAACTGCCGGCGGCGAACACCGCCGGCAGCTACATTCAGCGGCGTCGCGTCGATGCATCAGTCGCAAAGCCGTAGACCAGCGCCAGTCGGTCGAGGCATTCGCGAAATCGCCGGGCAAAATAGTCGTTCCAGCGCTGCGTGCGTACGGCACGTCGCTGCCCGATCTGATCCATGGTCAGGCCGAGCACCAGCACGTCATGCACCAGTGCCGCACCGTCGGTGCCAAGCTCGCGCTCGACCCGGTTCAGCCGCAGCACCGCCTGGCGCTGGCTCTCGATCACGGGCTCGCGGGAGCGCGCCCCGTCGACATGCTCCCGGGTTGGATCCATGGCCTGGGGTCCCCGCTCCGCCCTCTCCCAGTCATTCTGATAGGCGCGGCCGCCCCGATACTGCGCCTCGTCGATCTGATGATGCGCGTGCAGCCGACCGAGCGGATCATGGCGGATCGATCGCATGGCGACGATCTTCTCGTCCAGATCGAGCGCGAGCGGATTATCGACCTCGACTTCGGCCAATTCCGCGTTGAGCGGCTGGTCACGCGATCGCCGGTCGTGAGGGCCGGTCAATTTGTAGGACATGTTGCGTCTGGCACGTGCCACTCGAAAACTCCTTGCGAATTGACGTAAGAAGGGCTGCTGCTCCCACCGGTCAGGCAGCGAAGACCAGCCTCAATACGACGGCACCGGCCGTGCGATCGGACGCGGTGCCGGGACCGCGGGTCAGCTTCGCATGCGGCGCGCAATAGCTTGACCCGTGCAGACGCGGATGACCGCAAAAGCTGATCGCCTCTCCTTCCTTGTCGCCGCCATAGGGATAGCGACAATCGCCTCGCTCGAGCTCGATCAGCGGGACCAGGCGCGGCCGGACGCCCACGCAACGCAGTTTGAGCAGACGGGCCGGTTTCAGTGCCGATGGCGGCGGCAGGTTCAGGCCGGGGATTGCCACACGAGGCGGCGAGAGCGTACTGGGTTCGCCCGGCAAGGACGGCACGATCGATGGACTCGCCAGACGTTCAAGCGCGCCGAGCCGGAGCCGCTTGGCGCGACCGGCCACTGCATTGCGTGTGTAAACCGTTCCAAACCTTGCGTTAATCCGTTTTCCGATCTCCGCATATGACAGTCCTTTGAAAAAATAGTCGCGAAGCGCGTCGGAATGCTCCGACGGCCAGTGGCCCGGTTCCATGCTGCTGTCCTGTGGTGCGCCCCGATTCCACGATCCGGAGGCGAGACACACATTCCGTTATTCCGAACACTAAGTCAAGCCAAAATTCTGATATTCATAATTGCATTAATTCCGAATTTCGGATTACAACGGACGAAGCCGGGGGCAATCGAGGGAATCACCATGTTGGACGTTGCGATGATCGAGCGGGGCCTGGAAAAGACAGGCAAGAGCAAGGGCGGACTGGCCGCTGCGATGGGCGTACGCCCGGGCGCGGTTTCGGAAATCCTCGGTGGCGAACGGCTGGTCAAGGCCTCGGAAATCATTCCGATCATGGAATATCTTGAGCTCAATCTCGCGCCGATCATGGGCCGCGTCGGCGCCGGCGCGGTGATCGAGCCGGATTTCGAGCAAGTTCCGCCGGAGGGGCTCGGCGACATCGCGCTGCCCTTCCCGATCATGGAAGAAACCGTCGCCTTCGAGATCGTCGGCGATTCGATGCTGCCCAAATATGAAAGCGGGGACGTGATTGTGGTCTACAAGGACCAGCGTCACCCGCTGTCCAGTTTCTACGGCGAAGAGGCCGTGGTCCGGCTCAAGACCGGCGAACGCTATCTGAAGACCATCGAGCGAGGCAAATCTCCCTCCGTCGTCAACCTCAACAGCTTCAACGCGAAGCCGATCGTCGGCGTCAAGCTCGACTGGGTCGGAGAGATCTGCCTCTCCATGCCGAAGGGTCAGCTCGAGCGGCTGCGCGCCAAGTCGGCCCGGCCCCGCAAGAAAGGGCGATAGGCGCCGATTTCCGATTTTTGGAAATCCACCTTGACTTGATTCCGTTTTTCGGAAATAATCTGCCGCGCGTCGGGTTACCGGGCGCGCGGCAGGATCGTTTGATGCAGTATTTCGTCGTGATGATCGACTATGGGCGACGCGGTCGCGAGGCCATCGTCGACCCCGAGATCACAAGGCGCGAAGTTATCTCCCGCGTCAGTTCCGGCGAATACCAGAACATCTCGTTCATCCATGAAATCGCGGAGAACTCCGTCGAGGACGTGACCGAAGCCATTTTGGCTGAGGCCGTCCTCCCCGAAATCCCGCCTGAGGACGTTGACCTTCAGGCGATCCGACATGATCACGCTCGCGACATGCGCAAGCACGAGAAAGCGTGACGCAGGCTGGAGCAGCCTGCGTCATTGTCCAATCCAGACTCACACCGTGAGGACGGTCGATCCCGTGGTCTTGCGCGCAGCGAGATCGGCATGCGCCTTGGCGGCGTCCTTCAGCGCGTAGGTCTGATGCACCTCGATCTTGACCGCGCCTGACTTGACGACGTCGAACAGTTCGTTCGCCATCGCGACCAGGTTTTCGCGCTTGGCCGCGTAGGTGAACAATGTCGGCCGGGTCACGTAGAGCGAGCCCTTCTGCGCGAGCAGACCGAGATTGAGCGGCTCGACCGCACCGGAGGACGCGCCGAACAGCGCAGCGACGCCAAGCGGCGCAAGGCAATCGAGCGACTTCAGGAACGTGTCCCTGCCGACGGAATCATAGACCACCGGCACCTTCTTGCCGCCGGTGATCTCGTCGACGCGCTTCACGAAATCCTCGCGGCTGTAGATGATGACATGGTCGCAACCATGGGCCTTGGCGAGTTTTGCCTTCTCGTCGCTGCTGACCGTGCCGATCACGGTCGCACCGAGATGCTTCGCCCACTGGCTCAGGATCAGGCCGACGCCGCCGGCAGCCGCATGCAGCAGGATGGTGTCGCCGGCCTTCACGCGATAGGTTTGCCGGATCAGGTACTGCGTGGTCAGCCCCTTCAGCATCATGGCTGCCGCGGTCTTGTCGTCGACGCCGTCAGGCAGCTTCAACAGCCGATCTGCCGGGATCAGCCGCGCCTCGGAATAGGCGCCGAGAGGCGATGCACCATAGGCGACGCGATCGCCCGGCTTTAGATCGGTGACGCCCGGCCCGACCTCCTCGACAACGCCAGCAGCCTCGCTGCCAAGCCCGCTCGGCAATTGCGCGGGATACACACCCGAGCGATTGTAGATGTCGACGAAGTTGAGACCGACGGCCGTGTGGCGAATGCGTGCTTCACCCGGTCCAGGCTTGCCGACACTGACTTCCTCCCAGACCAGAACTTCCGGACCGCCGGTCTTGTGAAAACGAATGGCGTGGGTCATGGGCGTTGCTCCCTTATCGTTGCGTTGACGGTCCGAGAAAAAGCGGATCGGCCGGAGAAATAGGCATTTTGTCGGCCCGTTACAGTACAGAGACGTAACAAGAATGTCACAGCGAACGACAAACCCTCGCCGTTCCGTCTCTGTTCGAAAGAGTTGATGACGGCATCCTCGCGACCGGCAGTAGCCTTTGCGCGGGGTTTGGTGGTCGCCTGCGAAGGAGAGCCGAGATGCCAGCTTATGTACTGCATCATCAGGATATCGAAATCGCGCCTGTGATTTGCCCGACATGCATGGGGTTCCTGCCGATGTACGTGCGTGAGGTCGAGCCGCACTGGAGCCTTGCCAAGATCGACTTCGTCTATGAATGCGCCGATTGCGGCGCGGAAGTCAGGCAAACCATCCGCAAGCCGGAGCTGCTGCGGCACTGATCGCACGATCGGCCCGCTTGTTAAGTATTTGCGCTGAACGGAAAAAGCGGCCGTCAGCGCGGATCAGGCCCGTCCCAAACGAGGCTTGTTCTTTGCCGGGAACGCAGGCAGAACAAGCCCAAGCAAGACCTTTGGGAGCGCCCTTTCGTGGCTGAACAGAAGGCCTCGACCGCGATCGAGGCAGTGGAGAGCGGCCTCGCCGCACAGGGCTACATCGCGAGCCGGCAGATCGCGACCGCCGTCTATTTGTCGCAACAGATCGAGAAGCCGATCCTGGTCGAGGGACCCGCGGGCGTTGGCAAGACCGAGCTTGCCAAGGCGATCGCCGCCTGGCGCGGCAAGAAGATGATCCGCCTGCAATGCTACGAAGGCCTCGACGAGGCCAAGGCACTCTACGAGTGGAAGTACGCGAAACAGCTGCTGTACACCCAGATCCTCAAGGACAAGCTCGGCGAAGTCCTTGGCGGAGCGCAGACGCTGCACGCTGCGCTCGATCAGCTTCACGATTTCGGTGACGTGTTCTTCTCGAAGGAATTCGTCGAGCCGCGCCCTCTGCTCCAGGCGCTGGAGCAGCCGGGCGGGTGCGTGCTGCTGATCGACGAGATCGACAAATCGGATGCGGAATTCGAATCGCTGCTGCTGGAAATTCTCTCCGACTTCCAGGTGACCATCCCTGAGCTCGGCACCGTTTCGGCGATCACGCCGCCGACGGTGATCCTCACCTCCAACAGCGAGCGCGACCTTGGCGACGCCTTGAAGCGACGCTGCCTGCATCTCCATATCGGCTTCCCCGAGCAGCGGCTCGAGGAACGCATCGTCGAGAGCCGCGTGCCCGGCATCTCGCAGACGCTGCGCCGGCAGATGGTCGGTTTCATCCACGAGATCCGTTCGCTCGATTTGAAGAAGCTGCCCTCTGTCAGCGAAACCATCGACTGGGCGCGGGTTCTGGTGCTGCTTCAGGCCTCTGAGCTCGATACCGAGATCGTCAAGGACACGCTCAACGTTCTCCTGAAATACGAAGCGGACATCGAGGCTGCGTCGCCGCAGATCACGACCTTCATTGCCAAGGCGACCCGGTCCAACGTCTTCGGTTGATCCCGATGCGCGAGAACCTTCATCGTTTCTTTCGGGCGGCGCGGGGCGCGGGCGTCCATGTCTCGCCCGCCGAAAGCATTGATGCGATGCGCGCGGTCGGACAGGTCGGCCTCACCGACCGCGCCATCCTGCGCGACACGCTGCTCCTGACGCTCGCCAAGTCGCAGGACGAGAAGCTCGCGCTCGGCGATTGCTTTGACCTGTTCTTCAGCCCGCCGGAGCCACCGCAGGATCAAGCCGAGGCCAATGACAATGACAATGACGAGGCCTCGCAAAACTCCGATCAATCGCCTTCCGCGAGCTCGGCCAGCGAAGCGGGCGGAGGTCAGCCTCAGGAAGGATTGGGTCCGCTCGCGCAGATGCTGCTGTCGCAGGACCGCAACGCGATCCAGGCCGCCATCGCCAGCGCATCCGGTGCGGCTTCGCTCTCCGACATCCGCTATTCGACCCAGCGCGGCATCTTCTCCAGCCGTATCCTCGACGCGATGGGCCTTCAGCGCCTGCGCGATGACCTCGACGAGCTGACTGCGACGAACCCGGCGCTGGCTGAGCGCCTCCGCGGTGCGCTTGACGCCCTGCGTGAAGCGGTGCGTGACACCGTCTCGCAGGGACTTGCGCTCTATGCACGCGAAGAGGCCGAAAACCTCCGCAACGAGATCCTGCGCAATGCACCGCTCGCGCGCATCGAGCGGCGCCAGGTGGCGGAGATGCGCGCCCTCATCCGCCAGATCGCGCGCCGCCTACGCGAACGCTATTCGAAGCCGCGTAAGCGCCAGCGCCGCGGCCATCTCGACGTCCGCCGGACGCTCCGCCGTAACGCCGCCTGGGGCGGCGTGCCATTCCTCACCGCTTGGAAGCGCAAGCACCGCGACCGGCCGAAGATCGTGGCGCTGTGCGACGTCTCCGGCTCGGTCGCACAGGTCTCGGATTTCTTCCTGCTCCTGATCCACTCGCTGCATGAAGTGGTGGACGACGTCCGCTCCTTCGCATTCTCGTCACATCTGATCGAGGTCAGCGAGATCCTGGAGAAGAAGTCGCCCGAGGAAGCGATGGCCGAGATCATGTCCAAGGTCGGCTTCGGCTCGTCGGACTACGGTTCCTCCCTGGTCGATTTCGAGCACGATTTCATGAGCGCGCTGACGCCGCAGACCACAGTGATCGTGCTCGGCGATGCCCGCAGCAACAATCTCGATCCGCGCGCCGATATCCTGCGTCGGGTCTCCGAGCGCTCAAAGCGGCTGGTCTGGCTCAATCCCGAGGGACGGCTCGCCTGGGGTTTTGGCGATTCCGAGATGCCGCGCTATGCGACCTTTTGCAGCGTCGTGCGGCAATGCGCTACCGCGCAGCAGCTCGAGCGCGCGGTCTCGGATATCGTTGCGACTTATCAGTAAGTCTCAGGTGCGCGACAGACGTCAGCTCGGCGCAAGCTCTGCGTGAGCGACATTGCACTCGCGAAAGTGATAGGCGATTTCATCAAGCGCGCGCTGTTCCCATTCCTGGGCTTGCGCGAGCCAGAAAACACGACGCTCGAAATCGAGTGCGGCGCGCTCCCGGCACAGGGATTCCTGACTGCGAATTTCCACCAGCCTGTTCATGCACTCACACTCCTTGTCGTGTGAAGCCATTCCCCACGAAACAGCTTAGCAGAGTCGCGAACGCAGCGTCTCACCGTTTCCGTGCATATCGCGACGCAGAATGAGACAGCAGCGCTTCCTGTGCAGTGCGGCCGTCGCAGCGCAACATCATCAATTAGTGATCAATGATCGGGACGATTATCGCGTCCGAACGATCTTAACCATTGTGGCACGACGGACTGCGGCAATTCGTGAAGAGAAGTTCTAAACAGCTCACCGAATTCCCGACTCATTGTCGTCGCATGGTTTTCATGCAGCGCCGCTAACAGGGGCGCGCGAACGTGACATCGATCGAGGCAACATGAACGACGATTTCGACTTCGAACTTTCGCCGGATCAATGGGCAGCGCTGCGCACACTTCGTAACCCTGTAGCAAACGATCGTCTCTCGAAGGCCTATCTCGTCGAAAGCCTCGTCAAGCTTGGTCTCGTCGTCATCACTGACGGCGTCCCGGCGATAACCCTGATCGGGCGCAAAGCGCTGGTGCGCGGATCGTGCCGATTGCTGGACTTGGTGGCGTAACGCCCGCGTCAAAATATCGGCGCGGGTCGCGGATCAGTCGTTCCACCGCAGGAGCGGCGTTCCGTATGCTCTCTTCCAGACCGACAGGAAGCGCGGAAACCAGGAATGGGCAACCGCGCCCTTATAGGCCCAGGTGCGATATTTCAGACCCTGCTCCGAGATCAGTTCCTGATACCCGCCGTGGATCTCGGTCGCCGTGCGAATGTCCTTCAAGATCGCTTGCGCGCAGGTCCGGTAGGTCTCGCTCCCCGCGAGCTCGTCGAAGTCCAGCATGCGATCCGCGAACTCGACGTTGAACGTCGGCCAGGACGTCCGCCCCTGGTAGGCTGGCGCCGCAATCTTGTGGATCGTCTTGTTGCGCGGATTATCCATCGAGACGAGGAAGTGGAACGTGTTGGGGATGCGAAAACGAGGTTCGGCGATGATCAGATCCGTCGTGGCCGCAAACAGCGCGCGCTCGCTCGCATCGTTCATGTCCCAGAAGCCGCGATGCACGCCGACGAAATCCAGCGCGACCATGGAGACCGGCGTGCCCGCCGGGCCGTCCAGCGAATGCCTGACATAACCGTCCTTGCCAAACAGGCTGAGCAGTCCGGTCTTATACTCTGCAAGGTCGCGCCCAAGCAGCCGCTTCAGTTCATTCTCTTCGACGAAGCCGAGCTGCACGCCCCACGCGAAGGTCGTGTAGACACAGGCATTGGTGACAAAACGCCGGCGCTCGGCGCGGGTGTCCGTCGCTGCAGAGCGAGGCCCGCTGGCGTCACAGAGCAGATATCTGGTGCCGTCAGCGTCGAACGGCTCCAGCTCGCTTGCAAGCTTCAGGGTCGCGCGCTTCAGATCGTCGCCATACTCCGCCAGCAACATGCGGCCGGCGTCGGCGCATTGTGACATCGCCACGTAGGACGACGCCCGCTCCTCTGCGGAGAGCATCTGCTGGAGCCCGGCGAGGATGCCGAGCAACGTGTCCGAGGGCCGCGAGAAATAGTTCACGCCGAGATACCGGCCGGCTCCTGCCGGGACAATGGTCGTGGTGACGACGTCGGCGCGGACTGCCTCCAGCAGCAGGCGCACGCTCTTTTCGAGCAGCCGCGCTCGCCGCACCGCATCCTGCGCATCGATGATGGTCTCGGGGTCGAGTACATCAGGATAGAACCAGGCGAAGTCACGCGGATAATAGGCCGAGGCATGCGGTGCGCCCGTGACGAGGAAAGCCTCGGTCACCGAAAAGGCCTTATCCATCGAGTGCCGGTAGAGATCCTCGATGGCCGACAGCGAATGTGGCGATTGTCTCAGGAACCGATCGCCGAGAAAGTTGACCGTCTGGAGAGCGTTGGCGACGAAGGTCGCAGCCGCGCCTTGGTAAAATCGGTTTCCACGACGTGACGGCAAGAAAATATCGCTGCTCATATGCGCCTGGTATCTGGCGATCCCCGGCGATGGCCGGTCACCATTCCAACCATGACTGATTCGTGTCTCGCCCTGATGACGCAGGGGCCTTCGGTCAGCGCGCGCCGGCGCGGTCTTCCCGGGGCCTGAAATTCTCGATCACCCGCAGCAGCACCCGTGCGCCGGCGTCGGCATCTGCCAGCTCCACATGCTCGTCCGGATGATGGCTGATGCCGCCACGGCAGCGGACGAAGATCATGCCGACATCGGCAATGTCGATCATCGCCATACCGTCGTGCCCCGCTCCGCTCGGCAATTCGAAGACGGGAAAACCCTCCGCTGCGATCGCCTGCGCGATCTGATCCGTCAGCCACGGTGCGCAAGGCGCGGTGCGGTTTTCATGGGTGACATCGAGTTGAAGCGCCAAATGCCGGCGCCTTGCGATCGCCTCGATCTGGCGGACGACGTCGGCCACTGCACATTTGCGATGCATGTCGGTCGGCGCGCGGATGTCGATGGTGAACGATACCTCGCCCGGAATGACGTTGGTCGCGCCGGGCCTCGCCTGGATGTCGCCGACGGTGCCGACGAGACTGCTCTCGTCAGCACGGCAAAACTGTTCGATCGCGCCGATGCATTCGGCCGCACCCGTGAGCGCGTCGCGGCGCAACGCCATCGGCACGGTGCCGGCGTGACCAGCCATGCCGGTCAGCCGCGCTGCCAGCCGGGTCGCCCCCGCAATCGCGGTCACGACGCCGACGGGCAGATTCCGGTTTTCCAGCACCGGCCCCTGCTCGATGTGCAGTTCGAGATAGGCCAGCAACTCCTGTCGGAGCCGCGCCGCCGTGCCGATACGATCCGGGTCGAGCCCAAAGGTGACGAGCGCATCGCGCATCGACACGCCGTCGCGGTCGCGTGTGCCCAGGACGCTCTCATCGAACGTGCCGGCCAACGCCCGGCTTCCCAGCAAGGTCGAGGCGAAGCGCACGCCCTCCTCGTCGGCAAAGGCGACCACCTCGATCGCAAACTGCAGGCGCTTGCCGCGGCGGTTGAGCTCGGCAACGCAAGCGATCGCCGTGATCACGCCCAGCGGCCCATCCCATTTGCCGGCGTCGCGCACCGTGTCGTAATGCGAGCCGAGCATCAGGCAGGGCGCACCCGGCTGCTCACCTTCGTAGCGGCCGCACACATTGCCGATCGGATCGAGATGCGCGTTCATGCCGGCCTCCCGCATCCACCCGAGGAGGACGTCCGATGCCGCGCGCAGCTCCTTCGTCAGATAGATGCGGGTGAGCTTGTCGCCCTCTTCCGAGATCGTCGCGAGTTGATGCACGCGACGCGCGATCGCCTCCCCGAGCGATGCATGTTGAAAGGCCGTACCAGCACCCATGTCGGTCAAGCTTGCCCTCCTGGAGACCCTTCAACAGTCGCGACCAACAAAATCAGCCGGCCAACGCCATCTTAAGCCGGCATCTGGTTAGCACGACTGGGGGCGGCCGGCCCTCACGGGCCCATGAGAACCGGTTAAGACTGCTTAACGACATTGCATACAATCAGGAGATATTGCCCAAAAATTCATCTGATCATTTCTTGGCCAAAATTTCTTTGACCCGCATACATTATATTTTTCAATCCGTTATCTGAATATGCCCTCTCACTAATCTCTGGCACGAAGCTTGCCACTCTCTGTTCCAGGTTCCGCCAGACCGGCGCGGCCTCGAGATTAAGGCGGTGCATCCGCCAAGGGAGCAACCAATGGATTTTGGCAGGATTTCACGACGGCATTTGTTGCAGGGCGGTGCTGCCCTCACCCTCGGCGCTGCGGCCGGCGCGCGCCCGGTTTTCGCGGCCGAGACCACCATCGGCTTCATCTATGTCGGCTCGCGGGACGACTACGGTTACAACCAGGCCCATGCCCTTGGCGCCGCGGCGTTGAAGAAGATTCCCGGCCTCAAAGTGGTCGAGGAAGAGAAGGTGCCGGAGACTGACGCGGTCGAGAAAACGGTCGAGTCCATGATCAACCTCGACGGCGCCACCCTGCTCTTCCCGACCTCGTTCGGTTACTACAATCCGCACGTGATCAAGATGGCCACCAAGTACCCGAAGCTGCGCTTCGAGCATTGCGGCGGTCTCTGGACCGACAAGGACCCAAAGAACGCCGGCAGCTATTTCGGCTATATCGACGAGGCGCAGTACATCTCCGGCATCGTCGCGGGCCTGACGTCGAAGAGCGGCAAGCTCGGCTTCGTCGCAGCCAAGCCCATTCCCCAAGTGCTGCGCAACATCAACGCCTTCACGCTTGGTGCCAAGTCCGTCAATCCGAAGGCCACCACGCAAGTGATCTTCACCGGGGACTGGTCGATGCCGGTCAAGGAGGCTGAAGCTACCAACAGCCTGATCGACCAGGGTGTGGACGTGCTGACCTGTCACGTCGACGGCCCTAAGACCATAGTCGAGAACGCTGCGCGGCGTGGTGCCTTCGTCTGCGGCTATCACACCAACCAGTCCGCGCTGGCGCCCAAGGCATATCTCACCGGCGCGGAATGGAACTGGGAAGCGCTCTATCCGAAGTTCGTCAAGATGATCGCGGCCGGCGAAGGCGTCCCGAATTTCTACCGCGGCGGTCTGAAGGAAGAGATCGTCAAGGTTTCGGCCTATGGCGAAGCCGTCTCGACCGAGGCACGAAAGGCCGCCGACGAGGCCAAGGCCAGATTCATGTCGGCGGACGGGTTTGCGATCTTCAAGGGCGGCCTGGTCGACAACAGGGGCAAGACGGTGATCGCGGCCGGCACTGATCGCGGCCAGAAGGATCCCGAACTCGAGAAGATGGACTACCTCGTCGAGGGCGTGATCGGAGCCACTTCGTGACAGCGGAAACGGCGGATTCCGCCGGGGCGGTCGGGACAGTTGCCCCGGCCGCCAAACCGGGGTTCCTCCAACGCTACGGCGGCACGTTCGAATATGTGCTGATTCCGAGCGCGGCGCTGGCCGGCGCGCTCGTGGTGTTCGGCATATTCGTCGCGATGTTCGGCAAGAACCCGCTCGATCTCTATTTCTACATGTATTACGGCGCCTTCGGCACCTGGTTCTCCTGGCAGAATACGCTGACGCGTGCAGCGCCGCTCATTCTCACCGCCCTTTGCACGGCGCTGCCGGCGCAGCTCGGCATGGTCATCATCGGTGGCGAAGGCGCGCTGCTGATCGGCGCATTGTCGGCGACCAGCGCTGCATTGTTGCTTCAGGGCATGCCACCACTCGTCGTGCAGATCGCCATGGTGATCGCTGGCGTGATCGGCGGTGGGCTGTGGATCATGCTGGCGGGCGCGCTACGGCAATATCGCGGTGTCAACGAGACGATATCGAGCCTGTTGCTCGTCTACATCGCGATCGCGATTCTCAATCACCTCGTCGAAGGCATGATGCGGGATCCCGCGAGTCTCAACAAGCCGTCGACGCGTGAGATCGGCGCCGCGAACATGATCGGCTCGATCCCCGGCACCGACGTGCATTGGGGCCTCGTCTTCGGCCTGATCGCCGCGGTCGCCGCCTACATCCTGATCTATCACACCGTGTTCGGCTTTGCCGCGCGCGTTGCCGGTGGCAATGTCCGCGCCGCCAAGATCGTCGGCCTCGGTGTCAGCAAACTGATCCTCACCATCTGCTTCCTTGCCGGTGGCGCCGCGGGTCTTGCCGGTATGGTCGAAGTCGCGGCCGTGCAGGGCCGCACCAATGCCAATCTCGCGGCGGGCTACGGCTTCACCGGCATTCTCGTCGCCTTCCTCGCGCGACAAAATCCGCTCGCGATCATTCCCGTCGCGATCCTGCTTGGCGGCATCAGCGCGAGCGGCGGCCTGTTGCAGCGTCGCCTGGGACTGCCCGATGCATCTGTGCTGGTGCTTCAGGGCATCATCTTCGTCTTCGTGCTGGCCAGCGACGCGCTCTACGGCCGCATCGGTTTCCTGAAGGGAAAATCCTGAGATGGCAGACGGATCGATCGGACTCTGGACCGTCCCGCTCGCCGTGCTCGGTGGCGCCATTCGAGTCTCCACGCCTTTCCTGTTCGTGAGCCTGGGCGAATGCATCACCGAGCGTTCGGGCCGTATCAATCTCGGCCTCGAAGGCACGCTGGTGATGGGCGCGATGAGCGCCTATGGCATTTCCTATCTGTCCGGCTCGCCTTGGCTCGGCGTGTTTGCCGCCGGCATCACCGGCGCGCTGCTGGGCGCGCTGCATGCCGGTATCTGCTCGTTGCCCCGCGTCAACGACGTCGCGGTCGGCATTGCCTTGATGCTGTTCGGTACCGGCCTTGCCTTCTATCTCGGCAAGCCGCTGATTGAGCCCACCGCGCCGCGGCTGCCGGCAATCGATTTCGGCTGGTGGAGCGACATCCCACAGGTGCGAGCCGCGTTACGCGTCAACGTACTCTTCCTGATCGGCGTCGCACTTGCGCCCATTCTTTACTGGGCTTTCCGCACCACGCGCTGGGGCTTGCTCATCCGCACCGCGGGCGAGAGCTCCGATGCCGCACGCGCGATGGGCCACTCCGTGCTGCTGATCCGCCTGCGCGCGACGATGGTCGGCGGCTTCCTCGCCGGCATCGGCGGCTCGTTCCTCTCGCTGTTCTATCCCGGAAGCTGGAACGAGGGTCTGTCCTCCGGCCAGGGCATCACCGCCGTGGCGCTCGTGATCTTCGCACGCTGGGACCCCCTCCTTTGCCTGTGGGCCTCGCTCGCCTTTGGCGGCGCCGCGGCGCTTGGACCGGCGCTGCAATCGGTCGGCGTCACCTCCGGCTATCACCTCTTCAACGCCGCGCCTTACATCCTGACGCTGGCGATCATGATCATCACCTGCTCGCCGAAACGCACGCTGACCGGAGCCCCGGCCGAATTGTCGATCACCCGCTAGAGAACGAAGTCATGCCCGAGCGTCATATCCAGTCCGAACCATACGCGTGGCCCTACAACGGCGATCTGCGCCCCCAAAACACTGCGCTCATCGTCATCGACATGCAAACCGACTTCTGCGGCATCGGTGGTTATGTCGACAAGATGGGCTACGATCTCTCGCTGACGCGGGCACCGATCGAGCCGATCAGGAAGCTGCTTGCGGTCATGCGCAAGCAGGGGTTTCACGTCATCCATACCCGCGAAGGCCATCGCCCGGATCTCTCGGACCTGCCCGCCAACAAGCGCTGGCGCTCGCGGCAGATCGGCGCCGGGATCGGCGATCCCGGCCCGTGCGGCCGCATCCTTGTGCGCGGCGAGCCCGGCTGGGACATCATCGAAGAGCTCGCGCCACTGCCGGGCGAGCCCATCATCGACAAACCCGGCAAGGGCTCGTTCTGCGCCACCGATCTCGAACTGATCCTGCGCGTGCGCGGCATAGAGAACATCGTTCTGACCGGAATCACCACCGACGTCTGCGTTCACACCACGATGCGCGAAGCCAACGATCGAGGCTTCGAATGCGTCCTGCTAAGCGATTGCTGCGGCGCGACCGACAAGGGCAACCACGATCACGCGCTCAAGATGATCAAGATGCAGGGCGGCGTGTTCGGCGCGGTCGCTACGTCGGACGCTTTCATCGGAGCGATTTCGTGATCATTGGCGAACCGCCTCGACCGTCAGGCGCCTTCGGCGTCGACGCCATCGCCATGACCATGCGCTTCGGCGACTTCCTGGCATTGGATAATGTCGAGCTGAAAGTGCGGCCCGGGTCGTTCCACGCGCTGCTCGGCGAGAACGGCGCCGGCAAGTCGACCCTCGTCAAATGTATCATGGGTTATTACCACGCCACCGAAGGCGACATCCTCGTCGGCGGCCGCGAGCAGGCGATCGCCAACCCGCAGGATGCCCATGCGCTCGGCCTCGGCATGGTCTACCAGCACTTTACGCTGGTGCCGGCCATGACGGTTGCCGAAAATCTGGTGCTGGCCCGCCAGGACGTGCCGGCGGTGGTGAACTGGACGAAGGAGATAAAGGAGCTCGAAACGTTCCTTGCCCGGATGCCCTTCAAGGTACCGCTCTCCGCAAAGGTCTCCGACATCTCGGCTGGCGAGCGGCAGAAATGCGAGATCCTGAAGCAGCTCTATCTGAAGCGCCGCTTCCTGATCCTGGATGAGCCGACCTCGGTGCTGACGCCGGCCGAAGCCGACGAGGTGCTCGGCATGCTTCGCGACATGGTCGAGAAGGGCGAACTGACCATCCTCATGATCACCCACAAGTTCCGCGAAGTCATGGCGTTCGCCGACGAGGTCACCATCCTGCGCCGCGGCAAGCTCGCCGGTGCCGGCAAAGTCGCCGAGCTGACGCCGGATGCGATGGCGCGCACCATGATCGGCGCCGAGGAGCTGACCGTTCAGCCACCGCGCACCGGCGAAGCCGGCAAGGCGCGGCTCAAGCTGGAGAAGCTCCGCGCGCTCGACGATGCCGGCGCCATGGCCGTGCATGACGTTTCCCTCACCGTGCGCGCCGGCGAGATCGTCGGCATCGCCGGTGTCTCCGGCAACGGCCAGCGCCAGCTTGTCGAGGTCCTGGCCGGCCAGCGCGAGGCGGAGGGCGGTGAAATCCGCGTCGCAGGCGATCCCTATCACGCCAGCCGCGAGGAGATGCGGCGCCACAAGATGTCGCTTCTGCCCGAGGAGCCTCTGAAAAACGCCTGTGTCGGCAGCATGAGCGTTGCCGACAACATCGCCTTCCGCGAGTTCGATCGCGCCCCATTCGCCAGCGGCGGCTGGTGGCTCAACCGCGGTGCCTTCCGCGACGACGCAACGAGGAAGATCGGGCAATACAAGATCAAGACCCGCACGCCTGACACGCCGATTTCGGCGCTATCAGGCGGCAACGTGCAGCGCGCCGTGCTCGCCCGCGAGCTTGCCGGCGATGTCGAGGTGCTGATCGCGGCCAATCCCTGCTTCGGCCTCGACTTCGCGGCAGTGGCACAGATCCACGCCGAGATCATGGCCGCCCGCAACCGCGGCGCCGCGGTGCTGCTGGTCAGCGAGGACCTCGACGAATTGCTCGAACTGTCCGACCGGCTCGTGGTGATGTTCCATGGCGAATTCGTGTATGAAGCACGGACCAGCGAAGCCGATCTCACCGAGGTTGGCCGGCACATGGCGGGGCACTGACCGCGGAGGCGCGATGAACGGCCTGAGCGAACGTGACGACCACTTTTTGCGTTTGTCCTTCGCGGTCGCCCGCCGCTCACTCGCCCATGGCAACCATCCGTTCGGCTGCATCGTCGTCGATGCCGACGGCGACGTGTTGATCGAGACCGAGAACGGCTACATGCCGGATCACGACGGCACCGCGCATGCGGAGCGTCTGGCGGCGACGCAAGCCTGCCGGACGTTCAGCCGCGCGGTGCTGGCGCGCTCAACGCTCTATTCCTCCGCCGAACCCTGCGCGATGTGTTCGGGTGCGATCTACTGGGCCGGCATCGGCCGCGTGGTCTACGGCCTTAGCGAGCACCGCCTGCGCGGCATCACCGGCAATCACCCCGAGAACCCGACCCTCGACCTGCCGTGCCGCGAGGTCTTCGCCCATGGCCAACGGCCGACCGAAGTCGTCGGCCCCGTCCTGGAAAACGAAGCCGAGGCCCTGCACGAGGGGGTATGGACGAAATAGCGATCGGGGAACCAAAGTGGTGGGTTACACTACGCTTATCCACCTTATGGTCTTTTTCACGACTTACGCCACGGTCTAAATTGGCCCACAATTGAGGCACTTCAGCTGATCACAGGCGTGCGTGACACCGAATGCTAGATTCGACTCCCAACGGCCTGCATACCGGCGGGCCTCCGCTGCTCCAGACCATCGGGCTTACAAAGCGCTATGGCGACCTCCTCGCCAATGACGCGATCGACATCGATATCCGGCCGAAGGAAATCCATGCCCTGCTCGGCGAGAATGGCGCCGGCAAGTCGACGCTGGTGAAGGCAATCTATGGGCTGATCCAGCCCTCTGCCGGCGAAATCCGCTGGCAGGGGAAACCAATCGTGCTGTCAGGTCCCTCTGAGGCCCGCAGCCGCGGCATCGGCATGGTGTTCCAGCACTTCTCGCTGTTCGACAACCTCACCGTCGCCGAGAATGTCGCGCTCGGTCTCGACGGCAGGGAATCCTTCAAGGATATGTCGGCGCGGCTGGAGCAGGTGTCGCAAACCTATGGTCTGCCGCTCGATCCCAAGCGCGAGGTCTGGCAATTGTCGGTCGGCGAACGCCAGCGCATCGAGATCGTCCGCGCACTGATGCAGGATCCGAAGTTCCTGATCCTCGACGAGCCGACCGCGGTGCTGACGCCGCAGGAAGCCGACCAGCTCTTCGTCGTGCTGGAGCGGCTCAAGGCCGAAGGCCGCGCCATCCTCTACATCAGCCACAAGCTCGAGGAGGTGAAGCGGCTCTGCGACACAGCGACGATCCTGCGCGGCGGCAAAAAAATCCAGACCTGCAGTCCCCGGCTCGAGACTGCCGCCTCGCTCGCACGCATGATGGTGGGCGGCGAGATCAAGGAGGTGAAGGCACCCGCCGGCCGGCAGACCACGATCCCGCGGCTGGTCGTCAACGATCTCTCGCTTGCGCCGGCCGAGGCGCATGGTGTGCGGCTCGAGCACATCTCGTTCGAGCTGAAGGGCGGCGAAATCCTTGGCATCGCCGGCGTTGCCGGCAACGGCCAGGACGAACTGTTCGCCGCACTCTCGGGCGAGCGGCTCTCGAAGGATCCCGGAACGGTGGTGATCGAGGGCATCGCCGCCGGCCACCTCTCGATCACCAGGCGGCGCAAGCTCGGTGCCGCCTTCGTGCCCGAAGAGCGGCTCGGCCACGGCGCCGCGCCGCGCATGAAGCTGTCGGAAAACGCGCTGCTCACCGGACACGCCGCCAGCGGCATGGTCAATCACGGTTTCATCGACACCGCGGCCACACTGCAGACGGTGGACAAGGCCACCGAAACGTTCGACGTGCGCAAGTCCAAGCGCGATCCGGAAGCCGCATCGCTCTCGGGCGGTAATCTGCAAAAATTCATCGTCGGCCGCGAGATCCTGCGCCATCCGACTTTGCTGGTGGTGAGCCAGCCGACCTGGGGCGTCGACGCTGGAGCAGCCGCCGTCATCCGCCAAGCCCTACTTGATCTCGCGACCGCAGGCGCAGCGGTGCTGGTCACGAGCCAGGATCTCGACGAACTCGCCGAGATCGCCGACCGCATCGCCGTGATGTTCCACGGCCGGCTGTCGGAGCCGCTCGCCGCGCGCGATGCGACACGCGAAAAGCTCGGCCTTCTCATGGGCGGCAGTAGCCTGGAGCCGGAGGAGGCCGCGCATGCGATTGGTGCTTGAGAAGCGAACTGAGCGCTCCCACGCAATCGCCCTGATCTCGCCGATGATCGCGATCGGCCTGACCATCGTGACCATGACCATCCTGTTCGCAATCCTCGGCAAGAATCCGCTTCTTGCGCTGCAAGCCTATTTCATCGCGCCGCTGACCGACGGCTATTCGCTCCAGGAGATCGCGGTGAAGGCGACGCCGCTGGTGATGATCGCGATCGGGCTGTCGCTATGCTATCTCGCCAACGCCTGGAACATCGGCGCCGAGGGACAATTCCTGGTCGGCGCCGTCGCCGGAAGCTGGATCGCCGTGAAAACGCAAGGCACTGACGCCGGCGCCTGGGTGCTGCCGGCGATGTTCGTGCTGGCCGCCGCTGCAGGCGCGCTCTATGCGCTGATCCCCGCGATCTGCAAGGTGAGGTTCGGCGCCAGCGAGATCCTCACCAGCCTGATGCTGGTTTATGTCGCCGACCTCCTGCTGGACTATCTCGTCCGCGGTCCCTGGCGCGACCCGAACGGCTTCAACTTCCCGACGACGGCCGACTTCGATCCGGTTGCGACCGTCCCGCTGCTGATCGAAGGCGGCCGGCTGCATCTCGGCTCGATCATCGCATTGCTGGTCGTCGCAGCAGCCGCGATCCTGCTCGGGCGCACCATCAAGGGGTTCGAGATCCGCGTGGTCGGAGCGGCGCCGCGCGCGGCGAGGTTCGGCGGCTTCAACGCCAACCAGCTGATCATCCTGACCTTTGCAGTGTCGGGCGCGTTGGCCGGCCTTGCCGGCATCATCGAGGTCGCCGGTCCCATCGGACATCTCCAGCCAGGCATCTCGCCCGGCTACGGCTTTACCGCGATCATCGTCGCCTTCCTCGGCCGGTTGAACCCGCTTGGAATATTGATTGCTGGCCTTTTTCTCGCGCTGACCTTCATCGGCGGCGAGCAGGCTCAGATCGCAATGAAAATCCCGCTGGACGTCACCAAGGTCTTCCAGGGCATCCTGCTGTTCTACGTGCTCGCGTGCGACTCCCTCATCCTCTATCGATTCAAGCTCGTCTTCCCGAACCGACAGGTGGCCCGTGGAGCTGGTTGAAGCCATCATCCTGTCGGTGCTTTCAGCCTCGACGCCGCTCCTGATCGCGGCAACGGGCGAGCTCGTGACCGAGCGCTCCGGCGTCCTCAATCTCGGCGTCGAAGGCATGATGATCGTCGGCGCGGCCTGCGGCTTTGCCGGCGCGTGGTTGACCGGATCGATCTTTATCGGGGCGCTGTTCGGCATCATCGCCGGCATGCTGATGTCGCTGATCTTCGCGCTGATGGCGCTTGGCCTCGCCGTCAACCAGGTCGCAACCGGGCTCGCGCTGACCATCTTTGGAATAGGCCTATCCGGCCTGATCGGCGCAGGTTTCGTCGGCGAGCGCATCGCGCCCGCAATCCATCTTTATATTCCCGGCCTCACCGACATTCCGCTAATCGGCCGCGTGCTCTTCGGCCAGGACGCCTTTGTCTATTTCTCCATCGCGCTCATCATCGCGGTCTGGTGGTTCCTGTACCGCACGCGCGCCGGATTGATCCTGCGTGCCTGCGGCGACAACCATGTCTCCGCCCATGCACTCGGCTACCCCGTGCTGCGCATTCGTACCTTCGCCGTGATGTTCGGCGGCGCCTGCGCGGGCCTTGCCGGTGCTTACCTGCCGCTCGCCTATACGCCTTTCTTCGTTCCCGGCATGACCGCGGGCCGCGGCTGGATCGCGCTGGCGCTGGTCGTGTTCTCGTCGTGGCGGCCGGGCCGGCTCGTGGTCGGCGCCTATCTCTTCGGCGCGGTGACGATCCTGCAACTGCATGCGCAAGGCTGGGGCGTTGGTATTCCCTCGCAATTCATGTCAGCACTGCCTTACCTCGCGACCATCATCGTGCTGGTCCTGCTCTCCCGCGCGCGCACTGGTGGCTCGACCGCACCGGCCGCGCTCGGCACCGTGTTCGTGCCTGACCGCTGATTTCATTCCGTGGCGTGCGCGATGGGGCGCACACGTTCCGGATCGTGGCTTTCCCCTGATGTTTGGAGATTGACGATGAGGAAATCACTTCTTGCACTGGCTGCCGGCCTCCTGCTTGCCGGGAGCATCAGTGCGGCCTCCGCCGCCGACAAGCTGAAAGTCGGCTTCATTTACCTCGGTCCGATCGGCGATCTCGGCTGGACCTACCAGCATGAGCTTGCCCGTCAGGCGCTGGTGAAAGAACTCGGCGACAAGATCGAGACCACCTATCTCGAAAACGTCTCCGAAGGTCCCGATGCCGAGCGCTCCATCGAGCAGCTCGTCCGCGCCGGCAACAAGCTGATCTTCACGACGTCGTTCGGCTACATGGACTCGACGCTGAAAGTCGCGAAGAAATATCCGAACGTGCATTTCGAGCACGCCACCGGCTACAAGCGCAACGCGAACTTGTCGACCTATTCGGCCAAATGGTGGCAAGGCCGCTACATTCAAGGCCTGATCGCGGCCAAGATGTCGAAATCGGGCGTGCTCGGCTATATCGGTTCGTTCCCGATCCCCGAGGTCGTTTCCGGCATCAACGCGACGATGATCGCGGCGCAGACGATCAATCCGAACATCAAGGTCAAGATCATCTGGGCCAACACCTGGTTCGATCCGGGCAAGGAGGCCGACGCCGCCAAGGCGCTGATCGACCAGGGCGCCGACATCATCATGCAGCACACGGACTCGCCCGCCGCGATGCAGATCGCCAGCGAACGCGGCAAGCTGGCTTTCGGCCAGGACTCCGAGATGATCAAGTTCGGCCCGAAGGCTCAATTGACGTCGATCCTCGACACCTGGGGCCCCTATTACATCGAGCGCGTCAAGGCCGAACTCGACGGCACCTGGAAGTCCGGCGACACCTGGGGCGGCCTCGACAGCCACATGTTCGCGATGGCGCCGTACACCAACATGCCCGACGATGTGAAAAAGATCGCCGAGGATGCCCAGGCCGCGATCATCGCGGGCAAGCTGAATCCGTTCAAGTGCCCGGTCCTTGGGCAGGATGGCAAGCCGATCGAGTGCAAAGGTGGCGATCACCTCGACGACGGCCAGATCCTCGGCATGAATTTCTACGTCAAGGGCATCGACGACAAGCTGCCGGGCAAGTAGCACGCTTCTTGCTTTGACTAAAACACCTGCTCCTCCCGGAGGAGGTTCGGAGGGGGTAGCCAGAAGCACCCGGCACTTCTGGCCGCCCCCTCTTTTAGTCTCAACCTGCCCGCATCGCGCGCGCCGCGGCGCCATGGCGGCGAATGAGGTCCGGAACGTCCAGCCCCGGGATCGCGCCGTCGACCACGGCCCAATTCCCCGCCACCATCACCCGGTCGGCACGATGCGCCCCGCACAGCACCAGCGCGGCCAGGGGATCGCCATGGCCGGAGAAGCGCAACTCATCGAGCTTGAACAGCGCGAGGTCGGCGGCCTTGCCGACCGCGATCTCGCCGAGTTCCGGACGGCCGACGCAGGCCGCCGAACCCTGGGTGGCCCAGCGCAGCGCGTCCTTGTGACTGACCTTGGTCACGCCGTAGCGCGCCCGCTGCACCAGGAACGCGGTTCGCACCTCCTGCATCAGGTTCGATCCATCGTTGGAGGCCGAGCCGTCGACACCGAGCCCGATCCCGACACCGGCCTCCTCCATCTCACACACCGGACAGCATCCGGAGGCCAGAATCTGGTTGCTGCAGGCGCAATGGCTGATCGTCGTCTTGGCCCTGCCGAGGCGCTTCATCTCGTCCGCATTGAAAAAGATGCCGTGCGCGAGCCAGGTCCGCGCGTTGAGCCAGCCGCACTGCTCGAGATAGTCGAGCGGACGGCAGCCATACATCTGCTGGCAGAATCTAGTCTCGTCTTCGGTCTCGGCAAGGTGGGTGTGCAGGCGCACGTCGAGCTTGCCGGCGAGATCGGCGGTGGCGCGCATCAGCGACGTCGTCACCGAGAACGGCGAGCACGGCGCGAGCGCGATCTGCACCATCGCATCCGCCCCGCGCTGGTGATACCTGGCGACCACGCGCGCGCTGTCGGCGAGGATGGTGTCCTCGTCCTGCACGACGCTGTCGGGCGGCAGGCCGCCGTCGCGCTGCGACAGATTCATCGAGCCGCGCGTCAGCAGCACGCGCATGCCGAGCCGCCTTGCGACGCCAACTTCGATGTCGACGGACTCTTCGAGCCCCGCCGGAAAGACATAGTGGTGATCCGTCGTGGTCGTGCAGCCCGAGAGCAGCAGCTCCGACATCGCCACGGTGACGCCGAGCTCCAGCGATTCGGGCGTCAGCTTCGCCCACACCGGATAGAGCGCCCGGAGCCAGGGAAACAGCTCGCGGTCCATCGCCGCCGGCAGCGCCCGTGTCAGTGTCTGATAGAAATGATGATGGGTGTTGATGAGGCCCGGCAACACGACGTGCTCGTTCGCATCGAACACCGCGACGTCCGCGGTCGCGGGGGTTGCGCCCGCGGGTACGAGTTCGATGATGCGGCCATCCCTCACGACGATCCCGCGCCTCGCGCCATCGGCGAGGATGGCGAGGGGATCCCTGATCCAGATCGGCTTTGCGTCGCTCATGCGCTTGCTTCTCCTCACATCCGCTGACGGTCGGCAAGGCAAGGGCCGGCCCGAGAGCGTGACTGCCGCGACTTGTCGTTGCTACTTCTTGTTGCCACTTGGCGCTGGTCTTGCAAGACTTTCCCTTAGGTCAAATCACCCGGCGCAGGCGCTGTCGCAGCCATGGACTTGAATACCATCACAGCGGTCTCCCATCCGCAAACGCGGGCCGAATTACCCATTTGGACACCAGGTGATGCTTGGCTTGCGGGCGGCACGTGGCTGTTCTCGGAGCCGCAGATCCACCTCACGCGGCTGATCGATCTCACCGATCTGAAATGGCCGGCGCTGGTGATTACGCCTGGTCACCTCAGCATCGCCGCCACCTGCACGATCTCGCAACTCGATGCGCTCACCTGCCCGCCTGGCTGGCTCGCAGCACCGCTGATCGGCCAATGCTGCCGCGCCTTCCTCGCCTCTTTCAAGATCTGGAAGACAGCGACCGTCGGCGGCAATCTCTGCATGTCGCTGCCGGCGGGACCGATGATCTCGCTCACCGCCGCGCTCGACGGTGTCTGCACGATCTGGAAGGCCGGCGGCGGCGAGCAGAGGATTCCCGTCGCCGAATTTGTCACGGGCAATCAGCGCAACCGCCTCTCGCCGGGCGACCTGCTGCGCCAGATCGATATTCCGATCGCCGCGCTGAAACGCCGCTCCGCATTTCGCCAGATCTCGCTCGCGCCGGTCGGCCGGTCCGCGGCCGTTCTGATCGGAAGCCTCGATAGCAATGACGCGCTGAGGCTGACAGTGACGGCATCGACCGTGCGCCCGATCCAGATATCGTTTCCTGGGCCGACCGATGCAAGCGCACTCCGTGCCGCCATCTTCGAGGAGATCGCCGACGATCTCTATCATACCGACATCCACGGCAAGCCACTGTGGCGCAAGCACATGACGCTGCGGCTTGCCGAGGAGATCCGAGCCGAACTCATGGGTGCAACGCCGCCATGAGCTTCGACATCAACGGCACGAATTTTCCGCAAGCGCCGGGCGCCGGCCAGTGCCTGCGCACGTTCTTGCGCGAACTCGGTCATTTCGGGGTGAAAAAAGGCTGCGACGCCGGCGATTGCGGAGCCTGCACCGTGCTGCTGGATGGCGAACCCGTCCATAGCTGCCTGATCCCTGCGTTTCGCGCGGAGGGACGCGCCATCACCACGATCGAAGGCCTCGGCGACGAGCATGGCGCGCATCCGATGCAGCAAGCCTTCCTCGACGCGCAGGGCTTCCAATGCGGCTTTTGCACCGCCGGCATGATCCTGACCTGCGTTTCTCTGAACCAGGCGCAGCGCACCGATCTCGGCGCCGCGTTGAAGGGCAATATCTGCCGCTGCACCGGTTATCGCGCGATCGAGGATGCGATCAACGGCAAGAACAATGTCGAGACAGGCGTCAAAGCCGGCGGAGCTTTCGGCCGCAGCCTGCCGGCTCCCGCCGGCCCGGACGTCGTCCGCGGCACGGCGCGCTACACGTTCGACACTGAGGTCGACAACCTTCTGCACATCAAGCTGCTGCGCTCGCCACACGCACATGCCAGGATCGTTTCGATCGACAGGGCGGCGGCGATGGCCGTGCCCGGCGTGCACGCCATCCTGACGCATGAGGATGCGCCTGCGGTGCTGATCTCGACGGCACGGCACGAGAAGGACTGGATGGACCCCGAGGACACCCGAATCCTCGACGACGTCGTCCGCTTCATCGGCCAGAAAGTCGCGGCTGTCGTCGCCGAGAGCGAGGGCGCGGCCGAGGAGGCCTGCAGGCGGCTGAAGGTCGCGTACGAGATTTTGCCCGCGTTGATCGATCCTGAAATGGCGATGGCGCCGGGCGCGCCTCTCGTCCATCCTGACCGGACCGGCGCGAACCGCGTTGCGGACGCGCAGCGCAATCTCGTCGCGGAGATTCATGGCGAGTTCGGCGATGCCGCTGCGGCACTCGCTACATCCGCCGTCACGTACGAAGCCACCTTTCACAGCCACCGGGTGCAGCACGCAGCGCTGGAGACCCATGGCGGTCTCGCCTGGCTCGATGAAGCAGGTGTGCTCAATGTCCGCACTTCGACACAGGTGCCGTTCCTGACCCGGCGCGCGCTCTCGAACATCTTCCAACTGCCGATGGACAAGGTCCGGGTATTCTGCGAGCGCGTCGGCGGCGGCTTCGGCGGCAAGCAGGAGATGTTCGTCGAGGATATCCTGGCGCTCGCGGCGCTCAAGACGGGGCGTCCCGTCAAGCTCGAGCTGACCCGCGAGGAGCAATTCATCGCGACCTCGACGCGGCACCCGATGCGGGTCCACATCAAGGCCGGCGCGGATGCCGCGGGCAAGCTCACCGCGCTCCAGCTCGATGTTCTCTCCAATACCGGCGCCTACGGCAATCACGGCCCCTCGGTGATGTTCCACGCGGTGTCTGAATCGATCGCTGTCTACAAGTGCCTGAACAAGCGGGTCGACGGCTTCGTCGTCTACACCAATACGGTGCCCGCAGGCGCGTTTCGCGGCTATGGCCTGCCGCAGAGCGTGATCGCGGTGGAAGCCGCGATCGACGAGCTGGCCAGGCAGCTCGGCATCAGCCCTTACGACATGCGCCGCCGCAACATCGTCAGGCCCGGCGATCCCATGCTGTCGCCGCCCGAGTCCGGCTATCACGACGTGCTTTACGGCTCCTACGGGCTCGACCAATGCATCGACCTCGTCGAACGCGCCATGCGGACAGATGCCCCACAGCCCGAGCTGTCGCCGGAATGGCTGATCGGTGACGGCATCGCGCTGACCATGATCGACACCGTGCCGCCCGCAGGCCACATCGCCGACGCCACGATCGCGCTCAACGACGACGGCAGCTTCGATCTCACCGTCGGCACCGCCGAATTCGGTAACGGCACCAGCACCGTGCACCGGCAGATTGCCGCGACAATTTTGGCGACCACCGTCGATAGAATCCGGCTGCGCCAATCCGACACCGCCCATGGCGGCCACGACACCGGCGCTTACGGCAGCACGGGCATTTTCGTCGCCGGCAAGGCGGCGCAGGCGGCCGCGATGCAGCTTGCGGCCGAGCTGAAGGCAGCCGCCGCGCGCGCGTGGCTTTGCGATGTCGGGAGTTGCACGCTCGAGGACGAGTTCGTTGTCAGCGGCGTACGGCGGATGTCCTTTGCTGAGATCGCGAAACTCGCGCGCGAGACGGGACGTCCGCTCGTGGCCCAAGGCAATTCCCAGGGAACGCCACGGTCTGTCGGATTCAACGTGCAGGGCTTTCGCGTTGCCGTGAACAAGGGCACCGGCGAGGTCAGGATTCTCCGGAGCGTGCAGGCCGCGGACGCGGGCGTTGTCGCCAATCCCATGCAGTGTCGCGGCCAGGTCGAGGGCGGCGTCGCACAGGCGCTCGGTGCAGCGCTGTATGAGGAGATGGTGATCGACGCGGCAGGCCGCATCACCAATCCCACATTCCGTGACTATCATCTGCCGTCCTTCGCGGACGTGCCGCGCACGGAAGTGTTGTTCGCCGAGACCTCCGACACCATCGGACCACTTGGCGCGAAGTCGATGAGCGAGAGCCCGTACAATCCGGTGGCCGCCGCACTCGGCAACGCCATCGCCGATGCCACCGGCATCCGTTTCACCGGGCCGCCGTTCAAGCCGGACCGGCTGTTTCCGGCCCTGCACGACAAGTTCGGCGATTAACTGCCGCGGTACGTCGAATAGCTCCACGGCGTCACCAGCAGTGGCACGTGGTAGTGTCCCTCGGCTTCGCTGATCGCGAACCGCAACGGGATCTCGTCGAGGAACGGCGGGTCAGGGAGCTGCACGTTGCGCTCGGCGTAATATCTGGCGACACTGAAGCGGAGCTCGTAGCGGCCGATCGGCAGCGGGCGGCCGCCGATCAGCGGCTGGTCGGTGCGACCATCCGCATTGGTAACGGCGCGCGCAATGACGCGGCTCTCGCCGAGCGCAGCGAGTTCGACAAGCTCGACCGGAATGCCGGTTGCGGGCCTGCCCGTGTAATTGTCCAGCACATGCGTCGAAAGCCGGCCGTGCACCTTGAGCTTGTCATCGGCGACGACGAGCTGATCGAGCCGCAGCGCGGCGATGCGAGAGATTTCCTCGAGCGCGCGGCGCGTCTCGGTCTTGGCGATGTTCTGCAGCCGCGCGTCGAAGTCCCGCAGGATGGAATCTTTGGTGTGCCGGCGCGCGCAGACGATATAGGGGATGCCAAATTTTTCACGATATGCCTTGTTCGCCCGCTCGAAGGCCGCGTATTCGGCGTCCGACAGACGGTCGAGGCCGGCGCTGTTCTGCTCGGCACTCGAGTCAAGCGTCAGTCCCGCCGCGCGTTGGGCCTTGTTGGCGAGGTCGGGATGCGCGCGTATCAGCGCCAGTTGCTCAGCGGGCTCGGCGCTCGCAATCGCCGCCTTGATCGCGTCGAGCAGTGGATTGATCCCGGCAAACGGACGGCGCGCCGCGGCTTGTTGGGCGATCCAAGGCGAATATTCGACCACGTTTTCAAGTACGGCGACGAAATCGTCGAAGCCCGCGACATTGAGATCTGACAAGGCGATCCGCGACATTTCTTCCCTATCCGATCTCGAAAGCGTTGTCAGCAAGACCCGCATGCTTGTCGTGCCAGTGCTGCGCGATCTGAAGCCGCGTCGGTACCCAGACGCGCTCGTGCTTGCCGATGTAATCGAGGAAGCGGATCAGGCCCGCGGCGCGGCCGGGCCGGCCGGCGAGACGGCAGTGCAGCCCCACAGACATCATCTTCGGCGCAGCCTCACCCTCGGCATAGAGCACGTCAAAGGTGTCCTTCAGATAGGTGTAGAACTGCTCGCCCTCGGCAAAGCCTTGCGGGTTGATGAAGCGCATGTCGTTGGCATCGAGCGTATAGGGTATGACGAGCTGCTTGCCGCCCGCGCCCTTGACCCAGTAGGGCAGATCGTCGGCATAGGAGTCGCAGAGATAGAGCAGGCCGCCCTCCTCCATCAGCAGCCTGAGGGTGTTGGTCGAGGAGCGCCCGGTGTACCAGCCGAGCGGCCGCGAACCGGTCGCCTCGGTATGGACGCGTATCGACTCGGCGATCTCGGCGCGCTCCTGCGCTTCCGACATGTCCTTGTGCTCGATCCATTTCAGACTGTGGCTCGCGATGTCCCAACCGGACTCCTTCATCGCAGCCACAATTTCCGGATTGCGCTTCAGCGCGGTGGCGACACCGAACACGGTCGTCGGCCAGTTACGTTCCTTGAACATTCGCCACAGCCGCCAGAAGCCGGCGCGCGAGCCGTATTCGAACATGGATTCGATATTGGCGTGACGCTGGCCAGGCCAGGGCTGCGCACCGAGCACGTCGGACAGAAACGCTTCCGAGGCGCGATCGCCGTGCAAAATGTTGTTCTCGCCGCCTTCCTCGAAATTGACGACGAACTGCACCGCGACCCGCGCATTGCCGGGCCACTCCGGATGCGGCGGGTTGCGACCGTAACCGCGGAGATCGCGCGGGTAGCTGCTGTCGGTCACTCAGACTTCCTCGAAGCGGATCGGCAGCGCGCCCTTCCAGAGCACGCTCTTGCCCAGCGTCGCCAGATTCTCCAGACCGGAGGTCACGGTGATGAAGTGGTTGCCGGCGAGCTGGCCCATCTTGCTGGCGAAATGCACGCCGCCATAGGCAAGCAGGATCTCGGTCTCGCTGATTCCGCCGGGATAGAGGATGATCTGCCCGGGCGCGGGATAGCTGGTGTGGTTCTCGTAGCCGACACCGAAATCGAGGTCACCGAGCGGCATCCAGACGCCCTCGCCGCTCCAGCGCACGTGGATGATGTGGCTCTCGAACGGCAGCGCCTTCCGGAACGCCGCAACGGTCTTGGGCGCCGCCTGCTCCTCGAAGCGGGCATCGAAGGTGAAATCACCGGCGCGGATAACGAGTTTGCTCATCTCATCTCTCTGGATCGGGGGGCGATCGCGCCCCACGGGGAACTTGCAAGCAAAGAGCATTCCAGCGGGCTTCGCGCAAGTGGCGGCGCGGCGATCACAAGGGGCCAGATATTTCGACGTCGCTGTCGCGCCTGAAACCCGATTGGGCCCATTCAACCGGATTGCAAGGGTCAAGTCCATCGGCGCTCGCAGGCAGTGACTGCCGAATATTTAGCCGGCTCCGGTGCGTCGGTGCGAGAGCGGAGTCTGTTGCATGACTTTCTCCACCTCGTCATTGCGATCGCAGTGAACAATCCAGAGTTTCTCCGCGGAGGGATTCTGGCTTGCTTCGTGCGCTCGCAATGACGGAGTGAGGGGTATTGGCGTCGCCCTCCGACTCACATTTTGACTTGCAGACACACCTTCGCAACCTCGCGGCGCAATCCGCCCGAGCTTTGCTCCGTCACTCCGCCCTCTTGTCCAGGAGGGCGCAGGGAAGGCCGGGTGCCGGCTTGGCACCCACGGTCCGCTGCGCGAATGTGTAGCGCAAGAAGACCGCACAGCGGCATACAGGTGAAGCCCAACACACGGCCTTCCCTGCGCGATGGTTTGACGGCTTATGCCGCGCTCTCCCGGGAGCCGAATTCGTTCTGGCCTCCCTCGCCTCGCAGATTGGCGATGCCGTCCGCCCGGTTGGGCTCGCTGACATCTCCGCGACAGGCTTGACCGTAGCGACGACGGCCAGGACCACACGGTTTTGCCGTACGCACGTCCGTGGTGCCACAGGGTCTTGCAGCAGTGTGCACACGCACTGCAAGAATGTTGGCGAGACGAACTTCACAGCGCCGTTCGTTCGCACGCGGTTTCGGGCTCACAGGGACTACCCGCCCTGCCCGCACCTCTCGCGCCGACGCTGCCGCGTCCACCGCAAAACCCGGTTCTCGATCAGTGACGACGTACGATCGCCCCTCCAGGTCGAACCGGGATGGGCGACACATACGTCATTTCCGAATTTCGGTAAAGCGGAATGTTTTTGCCTGGAGAGGTTGACAGACCCCGCAGGTGTTTTGCCCGTCGGGCAAAGGTCAGTACGGATTGTAGTAGCGCGGGCCGCCATAGTAGCCGTAGCCCGGATCACGATAGTAGTGCGGGCCGCCGTAATAGTAGTTGTTTTCGTAGTACTCCTGGCGCCGGCTCTCGGCGATCGCGCCTCCGATCAGACCGGCCGCGACGCCCATGAAGGCGAGGCCGGCCGCGCTCGGTCCGCGGCGATAATAGCGATGACGCCGCGCAGCGCTGAAATCCGTCACGTTGGATGAGCCCTGTCCTGCGACCGGCGCGACCGCGGCCTTCGCCGGGGACGCTGCGGCCGACGGCGACACGGATGCCGCGACCAGGGCGAGACTGGCGAACGCGGCAAGCGCAGTGTTGCGGCCAAATCTCGAATTCACGGTCCTGTCACTCATTTCAACGTCCTCTGCTTTCGACCAAGAAGGAGATAAGAAAACGCTCGATAACGCACAAACCACTGAAATGGTTTCGTGATCGCGGCAATCTGCCACGCTTTGAACGATTGTAAACCAAACCGCCTGATCCAGCTTGCGCCAGTCAACCTGAGCGGAAAATGAACGGGCGCGCGCCTGTCGCGCGTCGCGACATCCTCCGCTGCTCACCGGTTCAATTAGACTCGATCAAGCCCTAGACCCGATAGCTCCAGTATTTGCGAAGCGTGTCGCCTGCGGACTGGAGGTCGAAGCGCTGGTCGGGGGCGAGTTGCTGTACGATCAGGTTGAACATGTCGTTCAGGATCGAGCGCTTCTCGCCGAAATAGGAATGGTGCAAGCCGACGAGGCTGGTGTCGACCAGCGATGCGTCGATCGTATCGATGCCCTCGACGACCGTCAGGGCATCGCCGGCCTCGCCCGCCCGGGGATAGCCGTGGACGAATTTCGAAGCCAGCAGCGCCACATCGCGCGACGACGCATAAAGGGTCACGCGCGACGCGCAGCCTTTGAACTTTGCGGCGAGCTGAACAAAACGGTCGCGGTCGATATCTGGCGCGGCAAAGACGATCTGACCGAGCTTCGCGGCGCCGGCCGGCAGCGGCCACGACGCGACCCGTTCGAGCGTGTTGATCACCGCGCGGTTGCCCATGCTGTGCGCGATGATGTGCACCCTGCCCGCTCCGACCTCGCCGAGCGCGAGCTGGAGAAACGCCTCGAAATGGTCGCGCGACCAGTCGATCGTGCTCTCGTCCACCGTGTACTTCTTGGTATCCGCCGCCGACGCCCAACTATACAACAATGTCCGGCCGGCGAACTTCAGATCCACCGCAAGCTGCGCGGCACGTCGCGCGGCATCCGCGAATGTCACGTTGTAGCCGTGGACGAAGATCAGGACGTCGTGCAAATCCGCAGCCGCGAGCGAATCCTTGAGGCTTGCGACGAAGCCCTCGCGGCCAAGCGCGCCGACGCTTTTGAGGATAACGTGCTTCTCCGGATCGGGCGAGAATTCGAGACGCCACCAGCTGGGACTGGGGAGCTCACCGAGCTCGCGGCCGCGCGTGGGCACGCTGACCTCTGCCACGCCAAAAGACAGCGCCCCGCGCGCGCCGCCGAAATAGGTCGCCGGGGTGTCGTCGCCGCGGGCGCGATCGGTGCCATAGAAGACGGGAATCGTGACGACACCGGTCGCCTCATCCGTGGTCGGCCGGACGGTATCGGGGACAACGGGCGGTGATACCCGCCCGCGACGGGTCACGGTCTCCCGGGAGGCTACGGGTGCTGCCATGTCCGCCATCACGCGCTCGACCAGTTCCACCGCCGGCGGCTCCGCGAGCAACCGCACGACCAGGAGATCGAGCGCCTGGCGAAGCTTGTCCGGATCTTCGCCCTGGCCAGCACGACCGGCGAGCGCCTGCAATTCGTCGGCGTAAGGCGGCCATTTGTCGCCCAGCAGATCCTTCAGCCGGGGCCCGAGTTCGAGCAAGGCAAGCAACAGGCGAAGCGTGTCCGACATCGCGCGTCCCTCGTCGCTGAATGCGGCCAGGCACCAGCCCTGCCGTCCATCCCTAGCCTAGAGGTTGTGAACGATCTGGCAAGTCCGCTCAGCGTGCCAGCGTCAACTTGCCCGGGAACGCGTTCTTTACGACAGTGCGCCCAGCACGCCGCGCGTGGCCTTGTCGATCTCCTCGACATAGCGGCGGCGGGCAAAAGTCTCGCTCAGGAAGCCGACCACCTTGCGGCTGTCGGTGGAATCGACCACCGCCAGCATTTCGGCCTCTGCCTCGTCGAACACCGCCATCGCGCTCTTCACGTTCATTTCCGGGATCAGCACGATGTCGGTCAGGCGCGCGAGCTCGATGACCTGGATCTCGTCGGCGATGGTGTCGAGGTCGCTCGAGAACAGGTCGGGCAGCAGGACGAGGCCGACATATTCGTCAGCATTGTTGACGATGACGATGCCGGGCCGCGATCCCAGCACGAATTCCCGCCGTGTCGCGGCGATGGTGGTGGTCGACGGCACCTTGCCGACGTCGGAACGCATCAGCCGTTCGACGGTGAGGTTGCGCAGCCAGCCGACATCGTTGGCGCTGCGGATGGTCTCGCCGCGCAGATGCAGGCGCCAGGTCGAGAAGGAATGGCCGAACATGAAGCGGACGCAGATCGAGGTGACGATGCAGCCGGCCAGCACCACGGCGGTGACGTCGACATTGCGGGTCATCTCGAGCACGAGGAACGACATGGTCAGGGGTCCGCCGACGATGGCGACGCCCAGCGTTGCCATGCCGGTCAGCATCGCCACCAGCGGGTCGATCACGAAGTGCGGACTGATCAGGAGCAGCACCGCGGAGAAGAACTTTCCGATCAGGCTGCCGACGAACAGCGAGGCGAAGAACAGACCGCCGCGGAAGCCTGACGCCAGCGAGATCAGGCACGCCGTCACCTTCAACGCGATGATGATCGCGATCAGGCCGATCGTCATGTCGTGGAAGAGATCGAGCACCATGGCGCCGTGGCCGGCCGCCAGCACCTGCGGCGTGACGAGGGCGAAGCCGCCGACGATGAAGCCGCCGATCACCGGGCGCAGCCAGACCGGCAGCCATTTGAACAGGCGCTCGAACATCGAGGACGAGCGCATCACCGCGATGCCGACGCCGCTGGTGACGAGCGCGAGTCCGATCAGCGCCAGATATTGCTCGACGCCGACGGCGCTCACTTTCGGGATTTCGAGGGAGTAAGGCGCGCCGCCGAGCCATTGCGCGGTGAGCGCGCCGGCGAGCGAGGCCGCCAGAATCGGCGCGGCGCTGCCGACCGAATAGACGCCGACGATCAGTTCGCAGGCATAGAATGCGCCGGTGATCGGCGCGCCGAAGGCGGCCGCGATCGCCGCCGCTGCGCCGCAACCGACGATCAGGCGGAGGTCGTTGCGGCGGAGGTTGAAGAATTTGCCGAACAGCGAGGCGATGCCCGAGCCGATCTGGGTGTAGCCGGCCTCGAGACCGACCGAGGCGCCGCAGCCGTTCGAGATCAGCGTCTGGCTCGATACCACCACGCTGTCGCGCATCGACAGATTGCCGCCGCGCAGCGCATTGGCCTCGATCGGGTCGACCGCGCTCGAGATCTTCAGCCGTCGCCGCCACCACTCCATGACGCCGAGCAGGAGGCCGCCGAGCGCAGGCGCGATCATCGCCGCCCAGGGACTGATGTAGGCGTTGGCCGAGAGGCGCACGTCGATGGGGATACCGTAGATCACGACATGGGCGATCTGCGCGATCTCGGCCATCAGCGTCACCACCGCGCCGGCCAGCGTGCCGATGACCAGCGACAGCGGGATCAGGTAGAACTCGTTGCTGCGCAACAGCGCGCGCAACCGCACCATGGTGCGGTTGGTCCCCTTGCCGTCGACGAAATATCTGATCCGCGCGAACACCGCTTGTGAGCCCTACCCTTCCGACAGGCCGTAGCCGGCCATGCGCTGACGCACCCGCTCGATCTCGGCGCTCGACAGCAGCGGCGGTTTGCCGATCTGGAGGCAGCCGTGATATTGCCGCGCCAACGTCTCGACCTCGACCGCGAGCCACATCGCCTTCTCGAGCGTCTTGCCGATCGCGATCATGCCGTGATGGTCGAGCAGGCATGCGAGCCGGCCTTCCAGCGCGCGCACCGCATGCTCGGACAGTTCCACTGTCCCGAAAGTGGCGTAGGGCGCACAGCGGATGCTGTCGCCGCCGGCCGCCGCGATCATGTAATGCACCGGCGGGATCTCCATGCCCATGATCGCCAGGATGGTGCAATAGGTCGGATGGGCATGCACGACGGCGTCGGCGTCGGCACGGGACTTCAGGATGTCCAGATGGAAACGCCACTCGCTGGACGGCTTCTGGCCGGGGGCATGCGAGCCGTCCATCGCCATGAACACGATCTGGTCAGGCGTCATGGCGTCATAGGGCACGCTGGTCGGGGTGATCAGCAGCCCATCGCCATGCCGCACGCTGATGTTGCCAGAGGTGCCCTGGTTGATGCCGAGCGCGTTCATGCGGCGGCAGGCGTCGATGATGGCCTGTCTCTTGTCGAGTTCGTCCGTAGTCATCGACATCTCGATTTCATCTCGACCTTCTCGTCGATTTTCTTGCCAGTTTTCTTGCCAGTTTTCTTGGCGATGGGCGTTTGATAGACCCGAAGTACGTCAAAGCAATGTGGCAGTGCAAGCGAAAGCGGCCAGGATGGCAGCGGTCTTGTTGGATGTACCGTTACACCGGAAAATAGATCGTAATATCAACCTATTAACAGATTGACGCAGCCCTACGTCAGGCTGGCCTGCACCGCCGCGATCCCGTTGATCACGAATTGCACCGAATAGGCCGCCAGCAGCATGCCGAGCACGCGCGACAACACGGCATTTCCGGTGCGCCCGAGCGTCCGCGCGATCAGCTGAGCCGAGATGAAGCAGAGCATGCAGATGAGGCAGACCGCGAGGATAATCGCGATGATGATCGCGAGCTTGCCCCCATAACCGGCATCTCCGGCGAGCAGCAGCGTGGTCGCAATCGCGCCGGGGCCGGCCATCATGGGGATGGCGAGCGGAAATACCGCGACATCGGAGGCATGCTCGGCGGTCGCCTTGTCGGCCTCCCGCGCCTCGCGATGCGGCCGGTCACCGAAGATCATCTGGTAGGACACGCCGAACAGCAGCAGTCCACCCGCGATCTGGAACGCGGGGATGCCGATCCCGAGCTGGCGCAGCAGCCAGTTTCCGACCAGCGCAATCACGACCAGGATCGAGGCCGCGATGAACGGGGCGCGCAGTGCCACCGTCCGCTTGATCGTGTCGGGCATGCCCCCGGTCGCGGCCAGAAACGCAGGCGCAAGGCCGACGGGATCGATCACCAGCAACAGCGTGACGAAGGCGGACAGGGCGAAGTCGAGCATGGCTTGGGCGTCTCGGACGAGCGTGGACGGCCAGCCATAGCGGCTTGCTGGGGCCTTCGCGAGGAACATTTGCAAACGCCGGCTCTTGATCGCGTGAGGATTGAGGAAGGGCGTGCCTTCCCGTGTCACCTCATGAGGAGGATCAATGGCTAAGAAAGCAAAGAAACGTGCGTCCAAGAAAAAGACCGCGTCGCGCCGCCCGCGCCAGGCGCCTAAGATGTTGAGCGATCTGTTTCTGGAAACACTGAAAGACATCTATTTCGCGGAGAACAAGATCATCAAGACACTGCCCAAGATGGCCAAGGCCGCCCATTCGAAAGACCTTGCCGCCGCCTTCAACAAGCATCTGCGGGAGACGCAGGGCCAGGTCAAACGTCTGGAGCAGATCTTCCGGATGCTGAACAAGCCCGCGCGCGGCAAGCCATGCGAGGCGATCAACGGCATTACCGACGAAGGCGCCGAGATCATGAAGGATTTCAAGAACGCCCCTGCCCTCGACGCCGGCCTGCTCGCGGCGGCGCAGGCCGTCGAGCATTACGAGATCTCCCGTTACGGCACATTGCGCACCTGGGCCGAGGAGCTCGGCATGCCCGAGGCGGCAAGGTTGCTTCAGGCCACGCTGGACGAGGAAGAGGCCACCGATCACACGCTGACCGAGCTCGCCACATCAGTGATCAACCTTGAAGCGGAGGCCGAATACCGCGAAGCCGCCTGATCCACGTCCCGCCCAATTGTTGCCTTCGGCGCCGCGGAACATCTTTCGCGGCGTCGATGCGTCTGAGCGCAAGGGCCCCCTCCCGATCGAGGGGCCAGGCATGCCCCAGACGAGCGATGCTGGAATTTGCGGGAACCATCACCATATCCCCGTCTTCCAACCGCAGCGCCTTCCCCGAGTTTTGCCATGCAACCTAAAAATCCCTTTGACTGGATGCTGTCCGAGGCCCTCGACCAGCTGACCCGCGCCGAACGGCTGCGGCAGCAGTTCGGCCGTCAGGAAGCCTGCTGGGAGCCGCCGATCGACGTGCTCGAGACCGAGCACGAGCTCCTGATCCTGGTCGCGCTTCCCGGCGTCAATCCTGACAATGTCGAGACGGTGATCCAGGACGGCGTGCTCGTCATCTCGGGCCAGCGCACGCTTCCGCCGGAGCTTCGCAACGCCCGCATCCACCGGCTCGAGCTGCCGCAGGGGCGTTTTGAGCGTCGCATTGCATTGCCCCTTGGCCGCTACGCCATCAGCCGCTTCGTGATGGACGGCTGCGTCGCACTGCGCCTCGCCAAATCCTGAGGTCGATCATGGCCACCGAACAGATGAACACCGAACAGACCAATTCCGACGTGAATATCCCCGAAGACGCGCTGATCATCATCCCCGTGCGCGAGATGGTGCTGTTTCCCGGCGCCATCGCACCGATCGCGATCGGCCGGGCGAAGTCCATCGCCGCCGCCCAGCAGGCGCTGCGTGAGCAGCGCCCTGTCGGCATCGTGCTTCAGCGCAGCCCCGAGATCGAGGAGCCTGGCCCGGACGATCTCTATAAGGTCGCGACCATCGCCAACATCGTGCGCTACATCACCGCGCCCGACGGAACGCATCACATCGTCTGCCAGGGCGTGCAGCGCGTGCGCATTGTCGACTTCCTGCCGGGGACGCCGTTCCCGGCTGCGCGCATCCAGCAGATCCCCGAGCCGACCACGACTTCGCCCGAGATCGAGGCGCGTGCGCTGAATCTGCAGCGCCAGGCCATCGAGGCGATCGAGCTGCTGCCGCAGGCGCCGCCCGAGCTGGTCGCGATGTTCCAGAACACCACCGCGCCCGGCGCGCTGGCGGATCTGGCGACGTCGTTCATGGACATCAAGCCGCAGGACAAGCAGGAGGTGCTGGAGACCATCGACCTCGCCTTGCGCGTCGAGAAGGTGTCGAAGCACCTGGCCGAGCGGCTGGAAGTGCTGCGCATCTCCAATGAAATCGGCCAGAAGACCCGCGCGACGTTCGACGAACGGCAGCGCGAGGCGATCCTGCGCGAGCAGATGGCCACCATTCAGCGCCAGCTGGGCGAAGGCGACGGCAAGGCTGCCGAGGTCGCCGAGCTGACGGCTGCCATCGCCAAGGCCAACATGCCGCCAGAGGCGGATGCGCACGCGAAGAAGGAGCTGCGTCGCTACGAGCGCATGCCGGAGGCTGCCGGTGAATCCGGCATGGTCCGCACCTATCTGGACTGGCTGATCGAGCTGCCGTGGGCGCTGCCCCCGGAGAAGCCGATCGACATCAAGGAAGCACGCCGCATCCTGGATGCGGATCACTTCGGCCTGGAGAAGATCAAGAGCCGGATCATCGAATATCTGGCGGTGCGCAAGCTGGCACCGCAGGGCAAGGCCCCGATCCTGTGCTTCGTCGGCCCGCCCGGCGTCGGCAAGACCTCGCTGGGCCAGTCCATCGCACGCGCGATGGATCGCCCCTTCGTGCGCGTCAGCCTCGGCGGTGTGCATGACGAGGCTGAGATCCGCGGTCACCGGCGCACTTATATCGGCGCGCTGCCCGGCAACATCATCCAGGGCATCAAGAAGGCGGGCAGCCGCAACTGCGTCATGATGCTGGACGAGATCGACAAGATGGGCCGTGGCGTGCAGGGCGATCCCTCTGCCGCCATGCTGGAGGTGCTCGACCCCGAACAGAACGGGACGTTCCGGGACAATTACCTGGCCGTGCCCTTCGACCTGTCGCGCGTGGTCTTCATCGCAACGGCCAACATGCTGGATCAGATTCCTGGTCCGCTGCTGGACCGCATGGAGTTGATCAGCCTCGCTGGCTACACCGAAGAGGAGAAGCTGGAGATCGCGAAGCGCTATCTGGTGCGGCGGCAGATCGAGGCCAACGGCTTGACGGCCGAGCAGGCCGAGATCGAGCCGGAGGCGCTGAGGCTGGTGGTCAAGGGTTACACCCGCGAAGCCGGTGTGCGTAACCTCGAGCGCGAGATCGGCAAGCTGTTCCGCCATGCCGCGGTGCAAGTCGCTGAAGGAACGGCCACGAAGGTCGTGATCACGGCGAAGGACATCGGCGACGTGCTGGGACAGCCGCGCTTCGAAGGCGAGATCGCGCAGCGCACCAGCATTCCGGGCGTGGCCACAGGCCTCGCCTGGACGCCGGTCGGCGGCGACATCCTGTTCATCGAGGCCTCACGCGTGCCCGGCCGGGGCAGCATGATCCTGACCGGCCAGCTCGGCGACGTCATGCGCGAGAGCGTGCAGGCGGCGATGACGCTGGTGAAAAGCAAAGCCTCCCAGCTCGGCATCGAGCCGCAGGTGTTCGAGAAGAGCGACATCCACGTTCACGTCCCGGCGGGTGCAACCCCGAAGGACGGGCCGAGCGCGGGCGTGGCGATGTTCACGGCGCTGACGTCACTGCTCACCAATCGCACGGTGCGCAGTGACACGGCGATGACCGGCGAGATCTCGCTGCGTGGTCTGGTGCTGCCGGTTGGCGGTATCAAGGAGAAGGTGGTGGCTGCGGCCGCTGCCGGCTTGAAGCGGGTGATGCTGCCGGCGCGCAACAAGCGGGACTACGACGACATCCCGAAGAGCGCGCGGGACAATTTGGAATTCATCTGGCTGGAGCGCGTCGACGAAGCCATCGCTGCCGCGCTCGAGCCGGCGGAAACCAAGCCTGACGTCAAGATCGAAGCGGCGGAGTGATGCGATGAAGAAATTGCTGGAAGGAGCGAAGCGCTCGCGGAAGGCACAGCGGCTGCGCCAGCTGCTCGGTCGTGCCATCGACCGGGTGCGCGATGCACTTGCAGGACCGGAGCCGCGGCTTCAGCCGATCCCGGTCCGGGTGAAGCGCCGCAAGGGCTGATCCCCTCCGTATCGGCCCCTGCGTCACTCAAACCAAAAGGCCCCCTCTCATCGAGGGGGCCTTTGCGTTATCAGGCCACGGCGTCCTTGGCGGCCTTGACCGGGCGGGCGCGGACGATCTTCCGGGCCGGCTTGGCCTTGAACATCATCTCTTCACCCGTGAACGGGTTGGTGCCCTTGCGCGCCTTGGTCGCGGGCTTCTTGATGACCACGAACTTGGCGAAGCCCGGCACCAGGAACAGGCCGCTCTTCTTGAGCTCCTTGTGGCCGACGTCGGTCAGCGTCTCCATGACGTTCTTGACGTCGCGCTTGGAGAGCTCGGTGGCGGTCGCGATCTTTTCGATCAGCTGCGATTTCGACATTTGGGTTGGCATCGTGTCTCCTCTGATTCGTTGCCGGTTGCATATTAGACCAACCGGCGAAGGCCTATAGCCTTCTGCACAGTTTTGTCGCGGTTTTACGGGCTTTTTTGGCCCCCTGCGACAAAAACCCCTGCATTTTAGCGGCTTCCAGAGCGGAAGGTGCCTTGGGCAGCGGTTTTTGCCTTGTTTCAAAGGCCCGCAAGCAGCCTTGCTAAAGCTGATTCGATGCTTTCGACAAGCGACGACCGGCCTCTTTGTGAGAGGAGGAGCGCGATTCACCCTGAAAAATAAGGCTGGATCGTCGCTCTGAGGCGTTTCCCCCTGCCTTTTACGGGGCGCGGGGAGCTAGATGCGCTCGATGATGACCGCCGGAGCCATGCCTCCGGCGGCGCACATGGTCACGAGGCCGCGCTTGAGATCGCGCCGTTCGAGCTCGTCGAGCACGGTGCCGATCAGGATCGAGCCGGTCGCGCCGATGGGATGACCGAGCGCGATCGAGCCGCCGTTGACGTTGACCTTGGCGCGATCGAGCTTGAGATCGCGGATGTATTTTTCCGCAACGACCGCAAAGGCCTCATTGATCTCGAAGAGATCAATGTCGTCGACGGTGAGCCCGGCCTTCGCCAGCACCTTCCGCGTCGCCGGCACCGGTGCATTCAACATCAGGGTCGGCGAGTCCCCCATGTTGGCCATCGCGACCACGCGAGCGCGCGGCTTCAGGCCGTGCGCCTTGGCGTAGGACGGCGAGGCCAGCAGGATTGCGGCGGCGCCGTCGACGACGCCGGACGAGTTGCCGGCGTGGTGCATGAAGTCGATGTTGAGGTCAGGATATTTCTGCAGGATCAGGCCGCGATAGGTCGTGCCCTTGTCGTCCAGCGCATAGTCGGCGACCGCAGGGAATGCCGGCTTCAGCGCAGCAAGCCCCTCCATCGTGGTCTGCGGCCGCGGGTACTCTTCATGGTCGAGCGCGAGGCTGCCGTCCTCGCGATGGACGGGCACGAGGCTCTTCTTGAAGTGACCGCCGGCAATCGCCTGCGCAGCGCGCTTCTGGCTTTCCAGCCCGAGCGCGTCGACGTCCTGCCGCGTGATACCTTCCAGCGTCGCGATCGCGTCGGCGCAGACGCCCTGATGAGACTGCGGATGCCGCGCGCGCAGGCGCAGATTGCCGGAGTCCATCATCATCGGACCGCCGCCACGACGTCCCTCCATCGACATCATCTCGCAGCCGCCTGCGATGACGAGGTCTTCCGCGCCCGCCATGATCGAGGATGCCGCCATGTTGACGCTGGTGATGCCGGAGCCACAGAAGCGGTCCAGCGTCACGGCGCTGGCGCGCACGTCGTAGCCGGCATCGAGCGCCGACATGCGGCCGAGGTCGCCGCCTTGCGTTGCGACCTGTGCGCTACAGCCCCAGACGATGTCGTCGACATCGGCCGTGTCGATGCCGGTGCGGTCCGCCAGCGCACGCAGCACGGTCGCGCCGAGCTGCTGCGGATGAATGCCCGACAATGCTCCCTTGCCGGCCTTGCCGACGCCGCGCGGGGTACGGCAGGCGTCGATGATCAGCGCGTCGGTCATGGGCGTTGTCCTCTTGTTGTGAGCGTTGAGGACGGTTTTGAATCAGGGGGAGAGTGGAGTCAATGAGCGGCGAACATGCCCCTCTCTCCCGGATTTTCCGCTGCGCGTAAAATCCTGCCTCACGCCCCCGCGGCGTTCTTCGCGATCACGTTGCGGTAGAAGCTCGCGCTGAGTTTGGGCGTTCGCATCTGGGTGTCGAAATTGACGTGGTACAGCCCAAACCGCTTGTTGAGCCCGTATACCCATTCGAAATTGTCCATCAGGCTCCAGAGGAAGTAACCGCGCACCGGCACGCCCTCGGCGGTAGCGCGCTGGAGCTGGGCGAGATAGTTGCGAAGGTACATGATGCGGTCGGTGTCGTAGATCTTGCCGTCTTGCGTCACCTGGTCGTCGCCGGAAGTGCCGTTCTCGCTGATGTAGATCGCGTTCGTCTTCCAGATCTTGGCGGCGAGCCTCGGCACCCAGTAGATCGTCTCCGGGCCGACGCGGAGCCAGTCCGAATTCATGTGCGGAAAGGCCTTCGGGATCGGCAGCGGCATGAAGCCCGCCCCCTGATCGGACGCGACGATGTAGTGTTGCGGCGCGTAGATGTTGAGGCCGAGGAAATCGACCGGCGAGGAGATGATCTTCAACTCCGCATCAGTGTATTTCGGCGCGTCGGCGCCGGCATATTTCAGAAACGCATCGGTGTAGCGACCGGTCATGATGACGTTGAGATAGCCGCCGTTCATCTCCCGCAGCGCGATCTCGGCGGCGCGGACGTTCTCGGGCGTATCGATCGCGGGAATACAGGCATCAATATTTTCGGCCGGCCCGACCCGCGTGCCGCGGCGGCCATGGGCGCGTACCGCCTGCACCGCGAGCCCGTGCGCAAGCGCGCTGTTGTGCCTGATCTGGTTCACTTCGGCTTGCGGCAAGGTCAGGCCCGGCGCATCGATTCCGATGCCATAACCGAAATAGACGAAGCGGCCGCTCTCGTTCAGCGTGAACACGTTCTTGACGCGATCGGTCAGGTGCTCGGCGACATAGGCTGCGTAGTCGCCGAATATCTTGCAGGTCTCGGTCGAGCGCCAGCCGCCGAAGCGATCCTGCAGCGATTGCGGCAGATCCCAGTGATAAAGCGTCAGCCACGGCTCGATGCCGTTCTTGAGGAGCTCGTCGACCAGGCGATTATAGAAGTCGAGTCCTTTCGGGTTCGGCTTGCCGTCGCCGTCAGGAAATACCCGCGGCCAGGCCACGGAGAAGCGATAGGCCTTGCAGCCGAGTTCCCTGATGAGCGCGATGTCTTCCTTGTAGCGATGGTAGTGCTCAACGGCGCGGTCGCCGGTGGTACCGTCCTCGATCTTGCCGGGGATACGCACGAACTTGTCCCAGATCGAGGCTCCTCGCCCGTCCTCTTCGACCGCACCCTCGACCTGATAGGACGAGGTCGCGGTGCCCCAGACGAAGCCTGCCGGGAAGCCGCCGGCGCTGCGTGGCGCCGTTGCCGGCTTGGCCTCCGCGACCTCAAGAGGAGCCGTGATTCCAGCGGCGGACAGACCCGCGATTTTCGCGAACTGGCGACGCGAGACCTTGTCCGACATTGATGCTGCCTCCGGCTGATTGCTGCGGCGGCACCATGGCGGGGCGGAAGCGTTTTGAGAAGCGCCCGCACCGAGATTTCAGGATGCAGAATTGCGCCGCGCGGGCGCACCATGTCGGGGCAGGCAATGCGGCGAGCCGCGATGGCTTCTGTGCTCAGCGCGAGCGTTTCGGCAACCTTGGAAGCTTGCCGGGATTGAACGCTGGGACCTGCCCGGCTGGTTCGGGCGATGCCGCCGGCGGTTCCGTCAGAATGAGCGTTCCCTGCAGGACGACTCCCCGCGCCTGCCCTGCTGTCGCCGTGTAGGTCGCAATCTTGCCGGGGCACGTCCCTTCGATGTCCAGCGTGAGTTCATCATAGACGCCGAAGACCGTGACGCGTCCCTCGGTATGGCGCTTGGTCAAAACGGTCGCGGTGAAGCGATCGCCATCAACCCTGCACGAGCCGTGATACGTCATCAGGCTGTCGCGGCCCCAAATCTGGCCGTCTGCGACATGGACAATGCCGGTGCCCTGATCGAGCGGCGTGTTGTACCACGCCGCGTAGGTACCATCCTTCAGCATGGGAGCAGTCTCCCCCTGGTCTCGCCACGCCAATCATCCGCACGATCAGCGCTAAAGCCCGGTTAACGACGCGGCCCGTACCAACCCGGTAGGCCGCCTCGGAGACTTCAAGTTCCTTGATCAAGTTCAGGATGATGAACGCCCGCCAGGCGAGCGCCGGGGCGATTTCGCGCGAACGTCAGCCCCTGTTGCACGCTCGGCGTGCCTTTGCTACGCTGAGGTACGTGCCTCATTTCACCTCACGGGCCGGCGGGTGACCGCGCCTGCCGCAAGGATGCGGTCGGCGGCCGACCTGCGCGGCCCGCGAGATTGAGACATGCGCCCAATTCGGGCTCAAGCAGAGTTGGCCTTCATGAAGGGCTGACCGCACAAGGGGAGGATGAACATGCAGCGTCTCTTGATCGCAGGTGTATCTGTCGCATTCACAATTGCTCTGGGCCTCGGTTCGGCGAACGCGGCCGACAAGAAGGTTCTGGCCTTCGTCGTCAACGGCGCGTCCGACTTCTGGAAGATCGCGGAAGCCGGCGTCAAGAAGGCCCAGGGCGAGCTGCCCAATTACAATCTTCAGCTCAAATATCCGGAACAGGCCGCCGCTGCCGTTCAGCAGCGCATGATGGACGACCTCGTCGCTGCCGGTGCCGCCGGCATTATGGTGAGCGCGGTCGATCCGAAGAACCAGGTCGAGCATCTCAACAAGATCGCCTCGCAGACGCTGCTGTTCACCACCGACAGCGATGCGCCGAACTCGAAGCGCATCGCCTATATCGGCTCGTCCAACGTCGATCTCGGCAAGGACGCCGGCAAGCTGATGCTCAAGGCGCTGCCGAACGGCGGCAAGTGCGTCGGCTTCGTCGGTCTGCCCGGCGCCGACAACGCGCGCGAGCGCATCGAGGGCGTCAAGGAGACCATCAAGGGCTCGAAAGTCGAGCTGGTCGACGTTCGCGGCGACGAGATCGATCAGACCCGCGCCAAGCGCAACGTCGAGGACATCCTCGCCGCCATGCCTGACGTGAGCTGCCTGGTCGGCTTCTACTCCTACAACACGCCGCGCATCTATGAAGTGCTGAAGGAGGCCGGCAAGCTCGGCAAGATCCAGATCATCGGTTTCGACGAGGATCCGATCACGCTGGGCGGCGTCAAGGAAGGCGCGATTGCCGGCACTGTCGTGCAGCAGCCCTTCGAGTGGGGCTATCAGGGCATGAAGCTGATGGCGAAGTACATCGAGGGCGACAAGTCCGGCGTGCCCGCCAACGGCATCATCATCGTGCCCGGCAAGGTCATCGACAAAGCCAATGTCGACGACTTCATGGCCTCGATGAAGTCGATGCTCAAGAAGTAGGAGACCTGCGGGCGTTGCCCGCAACCGTCAATGCCTGAGCCTTTTCTCGAACTGATCGACATCAGCAAGAGCTATCCCGGCGTGGTCGCACTCGACCACGTCGGCCTTGCCGTGTCGCCGGGCGAGGTGATCGCCCTGATCGGCGAGAACGGCGCCGGCAAGTCGACGCTGATGCGGGTGCTCGGCGGCGTGGTCGAGCCGAGCGGCGGCAGCATCCGCGTCGACGGCGCCGAGCGGAGCGCGTTCACCGTGGCCGAGGCGATCGCCGCCGGCATCGCCTTCGTGCATCAGGAACTCAATCTCTTCGACAATCTCGACGTCGCCGGCAACGTATTCATCGGCCGCGAGCCCGTGCATGGCGGGCCGCTGCGGCTGATCGACCGCAAGGCGCTCTACGCCAGGACACAGCCGCTGCTGGACCGCCTGGGGGCCGATTTCGCGCCGGACGCGCCGCTCGCCGAGCTGTCGCTGGCGCAGCGTCAGCTCGTCGAGATCATGAAGGCGCTGTCGCTCGATGCGCGGCTCGTCATCATGGACGAACCGACCTCCAGCCTGACGCTGGCCGAGACCGACCGGCTGATGCGGGTCATCGCCGGCCTCAAGGAAGACGGCGTCAGCATCATCTTCATCACGCATCGCCTCAACGAGGTGATGCAATGTGCCGACCGCGCCGTGGTGTTGCGCGACGGGCGCATGGTCGGCGCGCTGACCCGCGCCGAGCTGTCTCCTGCGGCCATGATCCGCCTGATGATCGGGCGTGACCTCAAATCGCTCTACGTGCCGCCGGCCGCTCCGCCCGGCGAGGCCGTGCTCGACATCGTCGAGGCCGTGACCGAAACCTATCCGGAGCGCGCGGTGAGCTTGTCGGTTCGACGCGGCGAGATCCTGGGGCTCGCAGGCCTCGTCGGTTCCGGACGCACCGAGCTGGCGCGCGCGATCTTTGGTGTCGACCCGCTCCGCGACGGCGTGATCAGGCTCGAGGGCGATCCGATCCGGGTCGCGAACCCGCGCGCGGCGATCGACCATGGCATCTACCTGATCCCGGAGGACCGCAAGGCCTGCGGGCTCCTGCTCGACGTGTCGATCGCGGAGAACATTTCGCTGCCGGACCTGTCGTCCTATCTGCGCTTCTTCCTGGTGAACACGGCGCAGGAGACCGAGAATGCCCGCAGCCAGCGCGAGCGGCTCAAGATCCGCGCGCCCGACGTCAAGACCACGGTCGGCTCGTTGTCCGGCGGCAATCAGCAGAAGGTCGTGCTGGCCAAATGGCTGTCGATGCGGCCCAAGGTGCTGATCTTCGACGAGCCGACGCGCGGCGTCGACGTCGGCGCCAAGCAGGAGATCTACGAGATGCTGCGCCGGCTGACGGACGCGGGCGTCGCGATCCTGATGATTTCGAGCGACATGGAGGAGGTGATCGGGGTCAGCGACCGGATCGCCGTCATGCACGAGGGTGCGATCTCGGGTTTCCTCGATCGCAGCCAGTTCAGCGAGCACAACGTGCTCCAGTTGGCCGTCGGCCACGCGGTTGAGATGAGGGTGCCTTGAACAAGAAAGATCTGAGCCTGCTGGTCCTGATCCTCGTCGTCGGCGCGGTCGTGGCCTTCATCAATCCGCGTTTCCTCTACGTCGGCAATCTCTCCAACACGCTGAACCAGGTCGGGATGTTCGGCATCTTCTCGATCGCGGAAGCCTTCGTCATCATCATCGGCGGGATCGAGCTCTCGGTCGGATCGGTGATCGCGCTGCTCGGCGTTCTCTTCATCGACCTCATCGTCAATCACGACGTCAACTGGATGCTCGCCTTTGCCGCGATCATCGCGAGCGGCCTCGTGATCGGCGTCGTGCACGGCGCGCTGGTGACGCGGATGCATATCCAGCCGTTCGTGGTGACGCTGTGCGGACTTTTGATCTATCGCGGCGCGGCGCGCTATTACACCGAGGACGCGACCGCCGGCTTCGGCTACGGCGCGAGCTTCCCGACGCTGGAATGGCTGATGGCCGGCCGCACCAACGTCCTGGGCTTTCCGCTGCCGCACAGCGTGGTGGCGCTGATCGTGGTCGCCGCCGTTGCGTGGGTGCTGCTGCACCGCTCGGTATTCGGCCGCTACCTCTACGCCGTCGGCAAGAACGAGGAGGCCGCGCGCTATTCCGGCATCCGCTCCGAGCGCGTGATGATCTCCGCCTACGTCATCTGCGGCGGGCTGACCGCGTTCGCCGCGATCCTGTTCGCGATGTACACCCGCTCGATCTCGCCGGCCGTGCACGGCTCGTTCTATGAGCTCTATGCCATTGCAGCGGCCGTGCTCGGCGGCTGCTCGCTGCGCGGCGGCGAAGGCTCGATCATCGGCGTCGTGCTCGGCACCGTGCTGCTCCAGGTGCTGCAGAACCTCGTCAATCTGCTGGGCATCCCGAGTTCGCTGAACTTCGCGGTGATGGGCGCGGTGATCCTGATCGGCGTGCTCGCCGACCAGTATCTCGTCCAGCGCCGGCAGCGCGTGGGTGCGGCCAAGGGCCGAGGGCAGCCGAGCCTCGCGGCCGCCCCGCTCGAGCAGGTGAAGGCGGAGTGAGGAAGCCCGAAAACAACCCCATGCACAGTAGGCGAGGACAGCGAAATCAAAAGCTTAAGACGTGATGAGATCGGGGTAAATCGTCATCGCGCATGAGCCTGCTGTTGAGGCGCATGATTTCTGAAAAACAGCATATCGCTTGACCCGTCGGGCAAAACAGGCGCATAGTGGCATCATCGCGACCTTTGGCCGTCCCGCCTCCTGGCTACGCTGTTGAGCCCAAGCAGGCGACATGCACGCAGGCCTTACCATTTGAATGACGCCGCCACCTCGTAGCTTCGCGGCGCGCCCAGGATGATCTGGTCGGTATAACCGGGATCGCCCCAGGCCGCGTAGAGCTTGTTCGTCAGATTGCGCACGCGGAACGAGAGCCGCGTGTTCTCGACGCCGCTGAAATAGGTCTTCGGGATGTCGACGAACGCGAATGCATCGAACGTCGTGTAGGCGTTCATGACGACCATATTGTCCTGAAAGTTGAAGCGGTCGCCGACGTGACGCATCGAGGCGCCGATCTCGACCGGAAGTGTCGTGTCGAACCGATAGGACGCGCCGGCATTCGCGACGAAGTTGGGCACATTGGGCGGCGTCTTGCCCGAATAGGACTGGAACACGCCACCACCGTCGACATAGGTGAAGTCGATGAAGTGCGATTGTACGAAGGCGGCATTGCCCCACAGTTTCAGCCCGTCGACCGGGTTGATCGCCGCCGCGATCTCGATGCCCTTGGACTCGATCTTGCCAGCGACGTTGAAGACGATGCCACTTTCGGGGACGTAGACGTTCTTGCGCTCGATGTCGAAGGCCGAGAACGTGGCCTCGGCGCGTTTGTCGGCCGATTGCAGCTTCACGCCGGTCTCGTAGGTCCGCGACGTGGTCAGCAGCAGCGGCACCGACGGCGCCAGGATGAAGATGTTGGCCACCGTCGGGTCCGCAGCAGTTGCGTACTGGCTTTACAGCATGACGCCGGAGGCGATGTCCCAGGTGTAGCCGATGCGGCCGGTGATGGGATTGAAGGTGGTCGAGAAGGGATAGCCCTTTGCGGATTCGAGCACACCACTGGGGTCGAACCGGGTGCGGTCCAGCTTGATGTCCTCGAAGCGGATGCCGCCGATCAACGCGAAGGTCGAGGTCAGCTTGAGCCGGTCCTCGAACGACAGCGATGCGGTGTTGACACGGGTGTAGATCTTCTCGTCGCTCCGGTTGCCGTAGAGCCCACGATCCGGATTGAGCAGGTCGACGTAATCGTTGCCGAACAGCGTATCCTGCGAGACGTTGAACTGGTTGTTGCTCGCCGCCACGGTTGCAACGAAGCGATTATCCATGCCGCCGATACTGGAATTGACGGTGAGATCCGTAATGTTGCCGTAGAGCCGTTGCGCGTGATCCAGCGCCAGGCGTTCGCGATAGATGCTTTGCGCACCGGCGAGGCCGCCAACGGTCTGGTCGAACGAGGATATCTCGTTGTTGAACCAGTGCCGGTGGGCGTCATAGCCGTAGACCTGGCTCTTCAGCGAGATGTCGTTGGTGATGTCCCATTGAAAGCCGCTGCGCAGCCAGAGTTCGTTGGCGCCGCTGTGATTGTCGAGGACGTTGTAATTCGTCGTCAACGTGCGCGCGTCGATGGTCGCCGGAACCGACGTGCCGCCGCCGAGATAATAGTTGCTCCAAGTCCCGGAGACGATGCCATTCGTCGGCACGATACCTGCCCCGTTCGCCGGCACGATCGGTGTTCCCCAGTAGAAGCGGTCCTTGTCCTGCTTGTACTCCGCCGCCCCCCAAACCTTCAGGCTGTCGTTGACGCGATAATTCAACTGACCGGAGACGTTGCTGAGCTTCGAATAGGAGTCATCGATAAAGCTCTTGTCGTTGAAATGACTGATGTCGAAGCGGTAGTCGAGACCGTTGATCAGCGTAGAGCCGCCCGATCCGTAGCCGGCGCGATAGCCGTTGAAGGAATCGTAAGAGGTGAAGGCCTCATTCACGATCGGACCCGTATGCGGCGCCTTGGTTACGTAGTTGACTGCGCCGCCGGTCGCGCCGAGGCCGGCCACGAGCGAATCCGGCCCCTTGATAATCTCGACCTGCTGGAGGCCCGCAACGTCCATAGGGCGGCCGGTCATGGTCGACGGCCCGATCGGGATGCCGTTATAGAGCGTCGTGAGCTGATCGCCGCTGAAGCCGCGCATCGAGAAGATCGCGGGCGCGCCTGGCGCATCGCCGCCGGTGACACCGACCGCCGCCTTCGCGACGTCAGTGGTAGTCCGGATGCCCCGGTCCTGCATGGTCTGCTGGCTGATCACCTCGACGGTCGCGGGTGTTTCCCGTGCCGAAATGCCAAGGCGAGAGGAGACCCCGGTGACCGGGGCGGTGTTCAGCGGTGTCGTGTCGCTCGTGGGCTGGTTGATGGGCTTTGCAGCGATCAGTGCCGTCGGTCTCCGCGTCGTGGCCCGGCGCGCAGTGCGAGGCTTCTGATTGCCCGGGCTGACCGCGAGGGCCGGCTTGGGGGTGGATGGGGTGACGGTCACGGGGCCGATTTCGACCGGTGGCTTGTTCTGGGCCGCATTCTGCGCGAGCGCCGCCGATGACAGCGACGCTGAAGAGAGCAGAGAGATCAAGAACACACGCGAAAACCCTGGCGTAACGCCAGCATGAAAATGAAGATATTGCACGACAACGCTCTGCGGCGACGCAAACAAACTGCCACCGCGGTTGCCTTCGTTATCTACCTTCGCCCCAGGCGGCAGATACTCCGGCTACTTGTCAGACATCAGGGCACCCCGCCCAATGCGTTCGCGCGTGACTCATGGCTGGCAGCAGGTTTCCTGGCTCGCGGGTTATCGCCTTCGACCACCTTCCCAGAGACCAGAACGCGCTCCAGTGGCTTTGTTGGTCGTCGGCTATCCGCCTACAGTTGCGGGGGCAGCCGCGGAATTGTCCACTGATGTGGACGCACCGCATTCCCTTGAATAGTCCTTGCGGACACTACCGACCGAAAAACTGACATCCGACGCCAAGCTGGTCAACACCGCGGGTGGGCCACAATGTCGCAATGAGGCACGACGGCGCCGTACCGTGTCACTTTGGCAACGATCTTCCGATGCCCGCGAAGCGGACCGCCTCAGTTGCGAGCCGCTAAACCGGGGCCCAAGCTCGGACCTGAGAATGAATCAACCATTCGCCGTCAGCGTACGCATCAATTCGCAATGGTCTGCGACCTAGAACGTCACCCGCATCCCCGCGTAAAACGCGCGCGGCCTTGCCGGGCTCAGTGAGCGCGGATCGGTGAAGGGGTTTCCGCCGTTGGTGAAGTTCGGCACAGCCGTGGTGTCGAAGAACTGTCCGTAGGTCGCGTACCTGTTGTCGAAGATGTTGTCGACCTTGCCGTAGAGCTGGACGTTCTTGGTGACCTGATAGGACGTGTGCAGGTTGAACACCGTGTAGGATGGCAGCTTCGAATATTGGTTGGATTCATCGCCGACCAGGTACTGGCTGGAGACGAACAGCGCGTTGCCGCCGACTTTCCACTCATCGGTGATGGCGTAGTCGACACCGAGCTTGACGCGGTGGCGCGGGACAGCGGGGATCTGGTTGCCGGGCAGCACCTGGATGTTGCCGTCGGCATCCGCGAACGGGCTGTCCGAGCCGAGCGTCACGGCGTCGAGGAAGCGGGCATCGACGAAGGTGTAGCTCGCCTGGAACTGAAGCGTCGGTGATTTGATGTTGACCTCGGCCTCGAGCCCCTGCCGCCTCGTCCTGCCCACGTTGGTGAAATAGCCAAAACCGGTCCGGCCGGGAACGGGGACGGCCAGGATGTCGTCATAGTTGGTGGCGCGGAAGCCGCCGATCTTCCAGCCGAGCGTGCCGATGTTCAGCTCCCTGGTGCCGCGCAGGCCCGCTTCCACGGTCTTGGACACGACCTGCTTCAACGGCGGATCGGAGACCAGAAACGCCGCGATCAGACAGGGGTTGTTCGGATCGGCGCAGCCGAGCTCGAGCGGCGTCGGCACGCGGTTGGCCTCGGAATAGCCGGCATAGGCGGTCAGCTCCGGCGTGATCTTGTAGGTGCCGCCGATGACAGGATTGAACCTTGTGTAGGTGTAATCGCCGTTCAGCGCGGTGCCGAGCTGGTCCTCCAGCGAGATGCGCGCCACGTTGAAGCGGCCTCCGCCCGAGATCGCGAAGGCGTCCGTGACGTTGAACGTATCCGTCGCATAGAAGCCGTTATACTGATTGACGGTCCGCAGCGAGACGGGGCCGGCAACGGGGTCCGTCGTGGGCGTCGGGCCCAGGAAGATGCCGCTGCCGCTGACGACGTAATTTTCCCCTATCGTGCCGATTTCCGCGGTGGCGTTGTAGCGCGTGACGCTCGCATCATAGCTCGTGCCCATCACGAAGCGGTTGTCGTGCCCGAACAGCTGGTCGGTATTGGTCGCCTGCCCCGATACACCGAAGGTGGTCGAACGTATGGAGCTGCGATCGATCTCGCCGAGAATCGTGCCCGTCGGAAAAGGATTGGCAATCGGCAGGCCGTTGACGCCGTTTGCGGCCGTGGCGCCGTCGCCAAAGCAGAGAAGACCAGCAAGTCCCGGATCGGTGCACTCTTGCGCGTCGGTCGGATTGCCGTCGACGATCTTCTGCTCGTACCTGCGCAGATGCGCGGTGCCTTCGAGCGTCCAGGTCGGCGTCGCGTCGGCCTTGGCGGTCAGGTTGAGGTAGCCGACGCGGTTGGAGCTGGTCTGAGGTGTGGTGTAGGTCGCGCCCCAGTAATTGTTCAGGAGCTCGGCCGGAACGGTGGCGCTGGCGCCGAAATCGTTCTTGGCGACTCCCATGTTGACGTGGAATTCGCTGTCGCCGGCCTTGTAGCCGACGTCGCTGTAGAAGCGCCGCACGTCCGATTGGGAGAAGTTGCGGAAACCATTGTCGTGCAGGCCTTCGAGCGCAGCGTAGACGCCGTAGTTCTGGTCGACCTGCTTGCCCCATTGCGCCGAACCCTGGATGCGGCCGAACGAGCCGCCCATGAGATCGACCTCTGCGCCCTGATAGGTGAAGCCGTCCTTCATCTGCAGATTGATCGCGCCGCCGAGCGCGTTGAGGCCGAAGACAGGGTTGTTGGTCACCAGTGTCACCGACCGAATCGCGGCGGTCGGGATCAGGTCCCAGTTGACGGCGTCCGAGAAGGCCTCGTTGATGCGCACGCCGTTCTGGTACACCGCGAGTCCTTGCGGCGTGCCTGTTATGGGCGAGGCGACAAAGCCGCGAAACTCGACATTGGGCTGGAACGGGTTGCCGGTGACCTCGCTGATGCTGACGCCGGCGATGTTGTCGCGCAACGCATCCGTGACGTTGAGCGAGCCGGTGCGCTTGATCTGGTTGGCATCGACGGCGTTGATCGCCGACGGAACCTTGTCGACCTCGAGACCTCGGCCGGTGCCGGGCGCGGTTGGATAGACGTAGATCCTGCTGCGACCGCTGGGCTTGCCGGAGTTCGCTACAGCCCGTGCGACCGGCCGCCGGGCCGCGCGCCGTGGGGTCGGCTGCGGCGCCACCACCTCGACAGCGGGCAGGTTCTGGACGTTGGTTTCCTCGTCCTGCGCAGCGCCTGCCGCGGTCACGAAAGCGAGTCCGGACAGCAGCCCGGTCGAGACCGAGGCCATCAGCAGACGTCGCGCGTGTCCCAGCTTGCCCATCCCCAACGCTCCACCCGTCACCTTCGGCTGTTTTCGATTTCGCCGCTTGGTTGAGACGAGTGTATTCGGCAGTGGCTCGAGCACTAGCTACAAAAGGTCGGGCATTGTCCGCACCCGTTTTCCCGACCAAATCGGGAATTATTCCCGATCGGGAATTTTCCCGAGCAGGATCAGGCCGCGGCGGTCGGAACCAACGCCTCCACGGTGACGCCTCCGCCCTCGCCCGAAGCCACGTTGAGCGTACCGCCGAGCGCCAGAATGCGCTCGCGCATGCCGACGAGGCCGAAGCCCAGTTTCTGGCCGGGCTCCATGCCGCGGCCATTGTCGCTGACCCGCACCCGGGCACAGAAGCGGCCATCGCGGCCCGGCTGCTCTCCCGGCTCGATCACGACGTTGATCGCGGTCGCACCGGCATGGCGGAACGCGTTCGTCAGCGCCTCCTGCACGACGCGGTAGATCGTGAGATCAGCCGTCTCTCCGGTGGCCCCGAGCGCCGGCGAGATCGTGGTCTCGATCGTCACGTCAGGATGCGACTCGCGCCACAGCCGCGACAGCGATTCCAGCGCCTTGCCGAGGCCAAGCTCGGCAAGGCCGACCGGCCTCAAGCGCTCCAGCACGCGACGGGTGAACTGTTGCAGCGCGTTGATCTGCTCAAGAAGCGCGCCGCCGTGTTTTCGCACCGCCTCCGCGCTCGGCGCGCGGCCGTCCGCCAGCTTTGCCAGTGCGCTGGCATGCGCGCGCAGCGAGAACAGGTACGGCCCGAACTCGTCATGCAGCTCGCGCGCGATCTCCTTGCGCTCGACGTCCTGGAGCGACACCGCGCGCTCGGCAAGGCGCCGCTTGTCCTCGACCGCCTCGCCCAGCGTCGCCGCCAGATGATTGAGCCTCGTGCAGATCGCGGCCAATTCGGGCGCGCCCCCGGGTGCGACTCGCGCGTCGTAGTGCCCGTCCTCGAGCTCGCCCATGGTCTGCGCCAGGGATTCCAGCGGCGCGAGTGCCCGGCCCACGACCGTCATCATCACCAGGAACAGCACCAGCGCGATCGCTGAGCCGACTTCGAGCTGGGTGACGATCGCGTCCCAGATCTCCGCGATTTCGTCATTGGGGTGCGAGGTGATCACGAGCGAGCCGGGCTGGCCATGGACCGAGGCCGGCACGCTGACCGCGGTCTGCTCGGGATGAACCAGGCTGACGAACCAGGCCGGCGGCCCGGGCGTGTCGTCATCGGTATCAGGACGCGGCGGCGTCAGCGGGTTCCCGCCGGCGTCCCGGAGCGCGATGCTGACATGGCGCAGGCGGTTGAAGTCATGCGCGATCTGATTGAGCCGGGCATTCGGATCCGGCGCCTCGTTGAGATCGGCAACGATCATCTCGATGAATTCGCGCGCGAGCCGGATCACGCTCTGGTCCTCGGCCTGCACGCGCGGCCCGGCCTCCGCGACCTGACGGCCGATGTTGACGGCGAGCCCGAGTGCCAGCAGCAACGCCAGCAGAAGGTTGATGCGCCCGCGCAAGGATAGATTTTGCCACATTGCTTTCGCCCAAGCCTCGCCAGGGATCGCTCGTGCCCGTCCGATAGCGTTGACAGAGCCGAAGCGCCCGATATCTAATCGGAAGCGTACAGCAATCCCGGCCGGGTTGCATGAGCCGACGCGCTTCGTCATTCGGCATCATGCGGCGCGACAATGCAGGCCGGCGCTGTCACGGGGAACGCCTATGCGCATTCTGATCGTGGACGATCATCCCATTGTCGCCTCCGGCTGCCGCGCCGTGCTGGCCGATGAGGGCGAGATCGAGATTCTGGAAGCCGCCGACGCCGAGGATGGCGAGAGCATCTTCATCGTCGAGCGCCCCGACCTCTGCGTCATCGACATCAACCTGCCGACCGTCTCCGGCTTCGAGCTCGCGCGCCGCATCCTCGAGCGCGCGCCCGAGGCCCGCATCATCATGTTCAGCATGAACGACGACCCGGCCTTCGCGGCGCGCGCGATCGAGTGCGGCGCCAAGGGCTACGTGTCCAAGACCGGCGATCCCGACGATCTCGTCGAGGCGATCCGCACCGTCGGCGGCGGCGGCACTTATCTTCCGAGCGCGATCGCGCGCAGCATCGCCTTCGCAGGACCTGCGCTGACGCAGAGCCCGCTGTCGAAGCTGAACGCGCGCGAGATGGAGATCTTGCGGCTGCTCAGCGCCGGAAAAAGCCTGTCCGAGATCGCCTGGCTGGTGCAATCGTCATACAAGACCGTGGCCAACACCTCCTCGATCATGCGCCAGAAGCTCGGGGTGAAGACTTCGGTCGAGCTGGTACGGCTGGCGATCGACAGCGGCGTGGCCTAAGAAGCTCGCCACAAACTTCGGTCACACAAGCATTGCATCCTCGATGTGGCGAGATGCCACGGAGCTATCAGGCATGACGATCCAGACTGTCTCGACCAATACGTCCTATGGCGGCGTGCAGGGCGTGTATCGCCATGCGAGCGCGGCGACCGGAACCGACATGGTGTTCTCGGTCTATGTTCCCCCACATGCGCAAGGCGCCAAGCTGCCTGTAGTCTGGTATCTGTCCGGCCTCACCTGCACCCACGCCAATGTCACCGAGAAGGGTGAATTCCGCAAAGCCTGCGCCGAACTCGGCCTGATCTTCGTCGCCCCCGACACCTCGCCGCGCGGGGCGGACGTGCCTGGCGATGCCAACAACGCCTATGATTTCGGCCTCGGCGCCGGCTTCTATGTCGATGCGACCGAAGCGCCGTTCGCCCGCAATTACCGGATGTGGAGCTATGTCACCGACGAACTGCCCAAACTGGTATCGGGAAATTTTCCCGTCGATGCCAGGCGGCAGTCGGTGATGGGCCATTCCATGGGCGGTCACGGCGCGCTGACGGTGGCGTTGCGCAACCCTCATCGCTATCGCGCCGCCAGCGCCTTTGCCCCGATCGTGGCGCCGTCGCAGGTGCCCTGGGGCATCAAGGCGCTGACCGGATATCTCGGGCCGGACAAGGAGACCTGGCGCAGCCATGACACGGTGGCGCTGATCGAGGACGGCGCGAAATATTCAGGCTTCCTGGTCGATGTCGGCGAGGCCGATAATTTCCTCAAGGAGCAGCTCAAGCCGGAGCTGCTGCAGGCCGCATGCACCAAAGCCAACATCCCGCTGACGCTGCGGCGCCAGCCGGGCTATGATCACAGCTATTATTTCATCTCGACGTTTATGGGCGATCATCTGCATTGGCATGCAGAGAGATTGAAGGCCTAGCGGCTGCTCGCTGCTTTCTTCCTTCTCCCCTTGTGGGAGAGTGAAACGGCACCGCCGCTGCGACGCCACCTACTCCGGCTTGCCGTAATTCGGCGCGAGCAGGCGGTTGCGGATCAGATAGCTCATCGTGCGCGACCAGGATTCGTCGGTGTTGCCGCGCATGTCGGCGCTCGCCGCCGTGATCATCTTTCCTGTCTTCACGTCGCGCAAATAGATGTTGAGGTTGATGATCAGGTTCGAGACCTTCTGCACCATGCCGGTGATCTCGATGTCCGCGCCCAGCTGCCCGGCAAGCTTGAGGTCGCAGTCACCGCAGGCCTGCAGATTGGCGTGACGGGCGGCATCCCTGATCGGGGCGATATCGAGCATTTGGAACCGGCCTGAGTCAGCCAGTTCCTTGCGCAACTGGTCGCCGATATGCGCGAGCCGCACCTCTTCCGGCCTGGAGCCGTAGAACTCACCGGGCAGGCTGGTGTCGATCAGTTCGAAGTCGAACACCGCAAGCTTCGGCGGATCGGCGAATGCGGCCGATGCCGTCAACAGCAATGCGGTGACACACAGCAACGCTCGCACGATCGTGATTCCAGCGCGCGTGCGCGCGAGGACGAAATGCGGGGTTGCAAGCCTTGCCAAATCGGTCATGCTTCCAGCAGAAACAATTCTCCACCGGCGGTCAAGCCGGGGAGGATATCTGGAGGAAGCATGATCCGATGGTTGCTTGGCCCGATCGGCCTGTGTCTGGCAGCGATGCAAGCGCTCGCGGCCGACCCGGTCACGATCGGCGTCGGCTATCTCGGTGTCGCCGGCACCCGACCGACGCTGTCGCTGGTCGAGCAGCCCGCGGAGAATGACGGCGTCGCCGGTGCCAGGCTCGCGATCGAGGACAACAACACCACCGGAAGATTCCTCAACCAGCGTTTCACGCTGGAGGAGCACCGCATCAGGGAAGGCGAAGACCCGGTCCAGGCCGCGACCGCGCTTGCCGAGAAGAACGGCTTCATCATTGCCGACCTGCCGGCCGATGCGCTGCTGAAAGTCTCCGACGCCTTGCGCGACCGCGGCACGCTGCTGTTCAACGCCGGCGCGATCGACGAGCGGCTGCGCGAGGCCGATTGCCGCGCCAATGTCATCCATACGGCGCCGACACGCTCGATGCTTGCGGATGCGCTCGGCCAGTATCTGGTGTGGAAGAAGTGGCCGCGCTGGCTGCTGGTGGTCGGCTCGCATGACGAGGACAAGCTCTACGCCGATGCGCTGCGGCGCGCAGCAACGCGGTTCGGCGCCAAGATCGTGCAGGAGCGCACCTTCGAGGACAAGGGTGGCGCACGTCGCACGGATTCGGGCGTGACGCTGATCCAGCGGCAGATGCCGGTGTTCACGCAGCAGGCGCCCGCCTACGATGTGCTGGTCGCCGCCGACGAGAGCGAGGTCTTTGCAGCCTACCTGCCCTACCGCACCTGGGACCCGCGTCCCGTCGCCGGCTCGGCCGGCCTGATGCCGCGCAGCTGGGATGCCGCGCAGGACCAATGGGGCGCGATCCAGATGCAGAACCGCTTCATGAAGCTCAATTCACGGCGGATGACCGCGCTCGACATGCAGGCCTGGACCGCGGTGCGCATGATCGGCGAAGCGACGTCCCGCACCAATTCCGGCGACGTCAAGAAGGTCACCGACTTCATCAAGGGGCCCAACTTCGAGATCGCCGCCTTCAAGGGCACGCGGCTGACCGTGCGCGACTGGAATCTCCAGCTCCGCCAGCCGATCCTGCTGGTCGACGGCCGCATGGTGGTGTCGGTGTCGCCGCAGGAAGGGTTTCTGCACCAGGTCTCCGAGCTCGACACGCTCGGCTACGATCGCCCGGAGAGCAAATGCAAGCTGAAATGACGACACGGATGTTGCGCGCGGGATTGCTGTCCGGATTGATGCTGGCGGCCGCACCCGCGCATGCCTTCATCGCCTACGTCTCGAACGAGAAGGGCAACACGGTGTCGGTGATCGACACCGACAGCTGGACCGTGACCAAGACCATCAAGGTCGGCCAGCGCCCGCGCGGCATCGAGTTCACCCGCGACGGCAAATTCGTGATGGTCGCGGTCGGCGACGACGACACCATCCAGGTGATCGACACCAAGACCCAAGCCGTGGTGGACAGCCTGCCTTCCGGCCCCGACCCCGAGTTGTTCACCCAGGATGCCGCCGGCAAGACGCTCTATGTCGCCAACGAGAACGACAATACGGTGACGGTGATCGATCTGGAGAAGCGCGCCCGCCTCGGCGACATCCAGGTCGGCGTCGAGCCCGAGGGCATGACCATCAGCCCCGACGGCAAGATTCTGATCAACACCTCCGAGACGACCAACATGGCGCATTTCATCGACACCTCGTCGCGCCAGATCGTCGCCAACGTGCTGGTCGACCCGCGCCCGCGTTTTGCCGAGTTCAAGCATGACGCCTCCGAACTATGGGTGTCCTCCGAGATCGGCGGCACTGTTTCGGTCATCGATCCCAACAAGCATGAGGTGATCGGCAAGGTCACGTTCGAGATTCCGGGCCTGCGGAAAGAGGCGATCCAGCCGGTCGGCATCGGCATGACCAAGGACGACAAGACCGCCTTCGTCGCGCTCGGCCCCGCCAACCGCATCGCCGTGGTCGACACCGCAACGCGCAAGGCGACGAAATATCTGCTGGTGGGACAGCGCGTCTGGCACATGGCGTTCACGCCGGATGAAAAATATCTGCTCGCGACCAATGGCGTCTCCAACGACGTTTCCGTGATCGACGTCGCCGCGCAAAAGGTGATCAAGACCATTCAGGTGGGCGAACTGCCCTGGGGCATCACGATCGCGCCATGACCACCCCCGCCCCCATTGCAAAACCGCAGGAAATGCCGAGGCCCGATCCGGCCGGGGTGTCGGCCCTGTCGATCGACGGCGTCAGCCATGCCTACGGCCCGCGCCGCGCGCTGATGGATGTCTCCTTCAACGTCCAGCCGGCAAGCTTCACTGCGCTGCTCGGCCTCAACGGCGCCGGCAAGAGCACGCTGTTCTCGCTGATCACCCGCCTGTTCGGCATCCAGACCGGCCGCGTCGGCATCTTCGGCCACGACGTCAGCCGCACACCCGGCGAGGCGCTGCGGCTGCTTGGCGTCGTGTTCCAGCCACGCACGCTCGATCTCGATCTTTCGCTGACGCAGAACCTGCTCTATCACGCCGCCCTGCACGGCATCAGTCGGCGCGAGGCCGCCGCGCGCAGCGCCGAGCTGCTCGCGCGCATCGGCCTTTCTGATCGCGCCGGCAGCAAGGTGCGCGATCTCTCCGGCGGGCAGATGCGGCGTCTGGAGATCGCGCGCGCGCTGCTGCACCGGCCGCGGCTGTTGCTGCTGGACGAGCCGACCGTCGGCCTCGACGTCAAGGCGCGTGCCGATATCATCAGCCATGTCCGCCAGCTCGTCACCGAGCAAGGCATCGGCGTGCTCTGGGCCACGCACCTGTTCGACGAGATCATGGCCGGCGACGATCTCGTGGTGCTGCATCAAGGCAAGGTGCTGGCGCAAGGACCGATGGCCCGCGTCATCGCCGAGGCCGGCGCGCAGGACGTCAACACGGCCTTCATGCGCCTGACCGGTGCGCAAATGATGCCAGGAGGCGGCGCATGAGCAGCATCACCACGCGCGACGCGCCGCGCGGCTTCTCGACTTCGGAGTACATGACCTGCCTCACCGGCATCGTCTGGCGCGAGGGTCTGCGTTTCCTGCATCAGCGCGAGCGGTTCGTCTCGGCGCTGGTGCGGCCGCTGGTGTGGCTGTTCATCTTCGCCGCCGGCTTCCGCCAGGTGCTCGGCATCTCCATCATCCCGCCTTACGAGACCTACATCCTCTATGAGGTCTTCATCGCGCCAGGACTGATGGCGATGATCCAGCTGTTCAACGGCATGCAGTCCTCGCTCTCGATGGTCTACGACCGCGAGATGGGCAATATGCGCACGCTGCTGGTGAGCCCGCTGCCGCGCGGCTTCCTGCTGTTCTGCAAGCTGCTGGCGGGCACCGCGGTGTCGCTGCTCCAGGTCTATGCGTTCCTGATCATTGCCTGGTTCTGGGACATCACGCCGCCGCCGATCGGCTACCTCACCGTGCTGCCGGCGCTGATCCTGTCTGGGCTGATGCTGGGGTCGCTCGGCATGCTGATCTCCTCGGGCATCAAGCAGCTGGAGAACTTTGCCGGCGTGATGAACTTCGTCATCTTCCCGATGTTCTTTGCGTCCTCCGCGCTGTATCCGCTCTGGCGCGTGCAGGAAGGCAGCCCCTATCTCTATTATGTCTGCCAGGCCAATCCGTTCACCCATGCGGTCGAGCTGATCCGCTTTGCACTGTATGGGCAGGTCAACTGGATCTCGCTCGCCGTCGTCGCCGGCTGCACAATCGTCTTCATGATCGCCGCGATCTATGCCTATGATCCCTCGCGCGGGCTGGCACGGCGCGGGCCCGCGGGAGGCGAAGGATGACGGTTCGGACACTTGCCATGGCGGCTCTTGCGCTCGCGGTCTCCGCGACCGCCGTACACGCCGCCGATCCGCGCTATCCCAACTGGCCGTGTGCGCAGGCCAAGGTTCCGGAGATTTCGCTCGCCGCGGTCTGGGCCGGTCCTGCGCTCGACGACGCCGAGACCAAGTGGAAGGACGACAGCAAGGTCAGCGCGCTGGTCTCGAAGCTCGCGGCGCGCAAGACGCCGCTGGAGGAGGCCGAGAAGTCGGTAAAGGAGTTCCTGGCAGGCTCCGCCGCCGACAAGACCGCCAACGCCAAACTGCTGTTCGCCGGCCTGTTCGACACGCTGAACGCCCAGCGCTCCCAGGTCATGGGCGGGCTCGAGCGTGTCAGCCGCAAGCAGCGCGAGGCCGCCGACAAGATCCGCGAGGAGACTATCCAGCTCCAGGCGCTGCAGGACGCAACGCCGCGCGATGACGCCAAGGTCGACAGCATGAGCAACCAGCTGATCTGGGAGACCCGCATCTTCGAGGACCGCCGCAAGGTGGTGCGTTTCGTGTGCGAGGTCCCGACCACGATCGACCAACGCCTGTTCGCGCTCGGCCGCGTCATCCAGCAGGAAATGGAATAGCGCGAGCCTTATAACGTCAATCCTGCTGACGACTTTCATAAAAGTTCCCGCGATATCAACGCGATCGTTAATGTTTGCCGCGCTATCTGCCGGAACCAAATCGATCTAGGATGGCTTGTCCTGTGAATCTCCAGCAACGGGAGGGCTCGATGGGAACAGCAAAATTCATCCTCGCAGGTGCTGCGGCCATCACGGTGCTCGCATCCAGTGCCTTTGCTGACGACATGACCGGAATGGTCACCAGCATCAACAGGCTCAACAGCACGATCTCGATCCAGCAGACGCAGAAAGGCACGGTCGGCGGCAGTGCCGGCGGCGCCGGCGCGCTCCAGCAGTACAAGGCCAAGGACGCCGCGATGCTGGATGCCGTCCATGCCGGCGACAGGGTGACTTACACCGCGACGGACAGCGACGGGTCGCGCACGCTGACCAAGTTGCAGAAGCAGTAGCTCGCCGCACTTGCGACGAAGCAATCACGAGGAGTGAGCCCGCCTACTGCTCGGGCCGCGGCTCCGGCTGCGCCTCCTCCGTCGGCAAACGCGCGTGCTCCCAGCCGTCGGTGCCCTCGGGATACCAGGCGACGTTGGAATAGCCGTAAGCCAGCGCGCGCTTGGCGGCGTTCCAGGACATCCAGCAATCGGCGAGGCAGTAGATCACGAGCAGCGCGGACTTGTTGCCGTGCGAGGCTTGCGCGAGACCGCGCCGGAGATAATCGTCCATCGCCGGCGGCAGCGCGCCGTAGCCGGTGTCCGGCAGCCAGATGCTGCCGGGAATGTTTTTGCGCGGCGCGTCTCGCCACACCGTGCCGGCTGGCAAGTTCTTCGGCTTCGGCGCGCGCGGCAGCACGTCGATGAAGGCACCGCTCTTCGCGCGCCAGATCGTCTCAGTCTCTGCCGTCGTCAGCACGCGCGCGCCTTCCAGCGTCGCCGGCACCGGCGCGCGGTAATTGTCGGTGCGATAGCCCTCGGGTTCGAACGGCTCCTGCTGCTGTGCCAAGCCTTGCTGCGCCAAGCCCGGCACCGCGAGGGCGGCGACGACGAGCGCAGCGGCAAGATGTCGCCTCATGGTGTTTTCTCAAGGTGTTTTCTTGGCCGCCTCCACGCCAAGCGGCCGGTCGTTTTCGTCCAGCAGCGGCACGCCGAAGTCGAGCAGGATCTTGTTGATCTCGCCCTGGTTCTCCTGGATCAGCTTGTTGAGCTGCCGCTTCCAGTTCTGGTCAGCGGCGCGCACGCCCATGCCGATGCGATAGACCAGCTTTGGCCCTGTCGTTTCCTTCACCAGCGGCGTCACGTGCATCGAGCCGACCTTCTTGGCATAATAGCCCGCCATCGGCCCCCACAGCACACCCGCGTCGATCTTGCCGGCGGTGAGATCGTCGATCATCGCCTGCGCCGAATTGTCGTAGCGCGTGTCGATCATCAGCGGATAGGGCTTTGCGTCACCCATCAGGCCTGCAATTGCCATGTTGGTCGCCGGCGGCGTGCCGGCGACGATGCCGACATGCTTGCCCTTCAGCTTTGGATCCTCGAGCGTGTCGACATCCTCGAGCCCGCTGCCTGCCTTGGCGACCAGCGCATAGGTCGTGCGGTAATAGGGATTGGTGCCCTGCACGATATCGTCGCCCTGCGGGAAGCCCATGATGACGTCGCAGCGATGCGCGCCCAGCGTCATGCGCACGAAGCCCGTGGCCTGCGGGAAGAACACGTAGTCGAGCTTCTTCTGCAGCTTGTCGGCGAACAGCTCGGCGAGCTTGTTCTCGATCCCCTCGCCCTTCTCGTTGGAGAACGGCATGTTGCGTGGATCGGCGCAGACGCGCAGCACCTTTGGGTCGACCAGCTCGAACGAGAGGTCACCACTGTCATTCGTCTGCGCGCGGGCGATGTCGCCGATCGCACAAGACGCCACCATCACACACAGTGAAATCAACCAGCGACGATGTCGTCCGGCCTCCATCGCGCTTCCTCCTCGTTTCATTCGAATGCTATCCATGCAACGCATGGACGCATTCTATTTGCCAAACTTGGCGTTGGCTTGTTGTGTTGCAGCGCAACGCGGCGAACCCTGAACTGAGGCGGAAAAGTGTCGCATCTCACGTCAAAGATCGCAGCCCTGTCCCTGCTGGGGATGGCGACGCTAGCACGCGCCGGGGCGGCCGAATTGCCTGTGAGCGAAGTGGCGAGCGGAATCTTCGTGCACTCCGGGACCATCGCCCTGATGACCCGCGAGAACGAGGGCGATATTGCCAATGTCGGCTTCATCATCGGCGAGGATGCAGTGGCCGTGATCGATACCGGCGGCAGCCTTCGCGAAGGCGAGGCGTTGCTGGCGGCGGTGCGGGCCCGCACCAGGAAGCCGATCCGCTATGTCATCAACACCCACGGCCATCCCGATCATGTCTTCGGCAATGCCGCTTTCGTCGCAGACGGAACCAGCTTCGTCGGCCACAGCAAGCTGCCGCAGGCGCTGGCGACGCGTGGGCCGTATTATCTCGATAATTTCCGGCGCATCATGGGCGCCGAACTGATCGATCCCGTGAAGATCGTTCCGCCCACCCTGCTGGCCAAGGACACGATGACGCTCGACCTCGGATCGCGCCAGATCACCTTGCGGGCATGGCCGGCCGCGCACAGCGACAACGATCTGACGGTGTTCGACGAGACGACGAAAACGCTGTTCGCCGGCGATCTGGTGTTTCTCCGCCATATTCCGGTGATGGATGGCAGCATCCGCGGCTGGCTTGCTCTGCTGAAGGATCTCGAGGCCATTCCCGCGGTTCGCGTCGTTCCCGGTCACGGCCCTGTGAGCGATTGGCCTGCCGCGCTAGCGGATGAGCGGCGTTATCTCTCGACGCTGCTGTCGGACGTCCGTACCTCGAACAAGAAGGGCGAGCCGATCCGGACCGCCGCCGACAAGGCCGCGGCCACGGAGCGGCCGCATTGGGAACTGTTCGATGATTATAACGCCCGCAACGCAACCGCAGCATTTTCTGAAATTGAATGGGAGTAGCGGGCGCGCTACGTTAGGTGATTGCTTCGCCCGTGCGAGACCACGACCATGATGGGATGCACACGCCGCCTGCCCCTGATCGCCGCGCTGCTCGGCATCGCCTTTGCGCTGCCTGCGAGCGCCGAAGAGGCCTACGACCCATGGCCGGGCCTGGTGCAGGACATCTTCAACAACCGTCCGATGAACGACGGCAACGACGTCATCGCGATCGAGATGCCCTATCGCGCGGAGGACGCGGCGATCGTGCCGGTGACCCTGCGCAGCAAGCTGTCGCCCGCTGACGGCAGGCGCATCCGCTCGATCACGCTGGTGATTGACCGCAACCCGGCGCCGATGGCGGCAAAATTCGAGCTCGGTCCGGATGCCAACGTCACCGAAATCTCCACGCGCGTGCGCGTCAACAATTACACTGACGTCCATGCGGTGGCCGAGCTCAGCGACGGCCAGCTCTACGTCTCGAAAGTCTATGTGAAGGCATCAGGCGGCTGTTCGGCACCGGCCGGCAAGAATGCCGAAGAGGCCAACAACCACCTCGGCCAGATGCGCTACCGCCAATTCGCACGCGAGGACGCGCCGGCAAGCCGCATCCGCGAAGCCCAGATCATGATCGGCCATCCCAACAATTCCGGCTTGCAGATGGACCAGGTTACGCAGCTCTATATTCCCGCTTTCTTCATCAACCAGCTGAAGCTGACGCAGGACGACAGCCCCGTGCTGTCGATGGAAGGCGGCATCTCGATCTCGGAAGATCCCAATCTGCGCTTCACCTATGTCTCGAACGGCGCCAAGCGATTCCGCGCGGAAGCCAAGGACACGGACGGACACGTGTTCCGCAATGAGTGGGACGTTGGGAAGCCGGGGACGTAGCCAGGGCTCACTTCCCCTCTCCCCTTGTGGGAGAGGGTGGATCGCCGCGATAGCGGCGAGACGGGTGAGGGGTTGTCCCGCACACACTTCTCTCGCCAGAATTTGCCGATAGAACCCCTCATCCGGCGCTTCGCGCCACCTTCTCCCACAAGGGGAGAAGGGATTGCACCGTCTGTGCCGCAACAGCTAGAAACACCTCACCTCGGCCTCGGCCTGCGCGCGCCGCAAATCATTGACGGCCGAATTCGCCTGCTCTGATGTCCGGAACTGGGTGCCGAGGTTGCCGCGGACCTGGGACATGCTGAGCGCGGTCTCGGCGGTGACATACCGCTCGTAGGAAACGATGGAGGCGACCACGTCGATGGAGCAGGAGCACTGCTCGATGGCCTGCCGCGTCTCGCCATTGGCTTTCATGCAGCCATAGACATATTCCGCGCGCGCCGAGGTCGGATAGTCATTGGCCTCCTCGGCCCGGGCCGCATACGCGGTTGCCGCGAGCACAAATACAGCGGCGACAATCGGTCGTACCTGTCCCGCAAAACTCATGAGCATCCTCCCGCTGGTTGCGATGGAAGCTATGCTATGCCTATTGTCCTGAAAAGCACTCTGTCAGAGGAAACGGCTCACAAGGTGATGAGAGTTTTGGCACGACCATTGGCGCTCGCGATGATGCTGGCGCTGGCGCTGGGCACGACGGCTCATGCCGCTGATGTCATCCGCCTGGCGGTGCAGAAGACCGGAACGTTCTCCTGGGAACTGGCAACCATTCGCGAGGCCGGGCTCGACAAGGACGCCGATCTGGCGCTGGAGGTCACCGAGCTAGCGAGCCCCGAAGCCGGCAAGATCGCGCTCCGCGCCGGGAGCGCCGACCTCATCCTGTCGGACTGGCTGTGGGTGTCCCGTGAGCGTGCGCTCGGCGCCAAGCTCACCTTCTATCCCTATTCCAGTGCGCTTGGTGCCGTGATGGTGCCCGCGGCCTCGCCGATCAAGTCGCTTGCCGACCTCAAGGGCCGCAAGCTCGCCGTCGGCGGCGGTCCGATCGACAAGAGCTGGCTGCTGCTGCAGGCGCGGATGAAGCAGGATGGCATCGACCTGAAGTCGGATGCGACCATCGTCTATGGCGCGCCACCCCTGATCGCGGCCAAGTCGCTCGCCGGCGAGATGGATGCGAGCCTGAATTTCTGGAATTTCTGCGCCCAGCTCGAGGCCAAGGGTTTTCGGCGCCTCGCCGGAATCGAGGACATCTTGCCGAAACTCGGCGCGAAGGGCGCAGTCTCCGCCGTCGGCTATGTCTTCGACGAGGGCTGGGCCGCGAAACATCGCGACGCCGTGGCGCGCTTCATCGCCATGACCCGCAAGGCCAAGCAATTGCTGGTCACCTCGGACGCAGCCTGGGACAAGATCGCTCCGCTCACCGGCGCGAGCGATCCGGCCATGCTCAAGACCTATCGCGATCGCTATCGCGACGGCATTCCGCGCCGGAGCATCGATGACGAGGAGGCTGACGCGCGCGTGCTCTATCGCGTGCTGGCCGAGATCGGCGGACGCGATCTGGTCGGGCCGGCGACCGAGCTCGATCCCGGCACGTTCTATCACGCTGTCCCCGGAGACTGAGGTGCTGCGCCTTCTCTCCTTTGCCCTGTTTCTCGCGATCTGGTGGACAGCCGCGCTGTTCGTCGGCGGCGCCAAGCTGCCCTCCCCGCCCGCCGTGCTCAACGTCATCATCGCGGAGGCCGCGAGCGGCGCGCTGTTCCTCCATCTCGGCGCGACGCTGGCACGCGTCGCGCTCGCTTTCGTGCTGGCGATGTCGCTAGGCAGCGCCATCGGTTATCTGATGGGACGGGTGAAGCTCGCCGATCGGCTCGGCGATCCCTGGCTGATCCTGTTGCTCAACCTGCCGGCGCTGGTCGTGATCGTGCTGGCCTATATCTGGGCCGGGCTGACCGAGGCCGCCGCGATCGCCGCCATCGCCATCAACAAGCTGCCGACCGCGGTCGTCACCTTGCGCGAGGGCACACGCGCGCTCGACCGTTCGCTCGACGAGATGGCAACGGTGTTTGCGATGCCGCGCTGGCGCGCGTTCCGCCATGTCGTGCTGCCGCAGCTTGCGCCCTATATCGCGGCCTCAGCCCGCTCCGGCCTGTCGCTGGTGTGGAAGATCGTGCTGGTGGCCGAACTGCTGGGACGGCCGAACGGCGTCGGCTTCGAGATCGGCGTTGCGTTCCAGCTGTTCGACACGCCGCGCCTGCTCGCCTATTCCCTGACCTTCGCTGCAGTCGTGCTCGTGATCGAGACGGCGCTGGTGCAACCGTTCGAGGCGCGCGCAACGCGATGGCGGCCCCGTGCGGCTTGAGGTCGAGATATCAGGCAAGACCTACCGGAGCGCGGCGGGCGGAACGCACGAGGTGCTGGCGCCGGTCAAGTTCGCGCTTCAATCCGGCGAGGTCGGCGTCCTCATCGGCCCCTCAGGTTGCGGCAAGAGCACGATGCTGCGCATCATTCTCGGGCTCGACCGCGATTACGATGGCCGTGTCGCGCGTCCGCCCGAGGCGCGGATCGGCATGGTGTTCCAGGAGCCGCGGCTGTTGCCGTGGCGTTCGGTCGAGCAGAACGTGCGCCTGGCCGCGCCTGATGTGACCGATGCCAAGCTGTCGGAGCTGTTCAAGATCCTCGAGTTGGAGGCACATCGCAGCCATTTCCCCGGCGAACTGTCGCTGGGCCTCGCCCGTCGCGTCGCGCTCGCCCGCGCCTTCGCAGTCGAGCCCGATCTGCTGGTGCTCGACGAGCCGCTCGCCTCGCTCGACGATGCCCTCGCCGGCCGGCTGCGCGACGAGATCGCGACCCTGGTCGCGAGCCGTTCGGTCATGACGCTGCTCGTTACCCACAGCCTCGACGATGCCATCCGTCTCGGCGATCGGCTGTTCTTCCTGTCGCCGCGCCCGGCGCGCATCGTGCAGGAGGTGCCGATCGCGATTCCGCGCGCAGATCGCAGCGAGGCCGAGCTTGCCCGGATCAGGGCGGAGCTTGCGACGTTGCAGCTTGAATCGAAATGAGAACTCGTGATCAACTGCGTCGAACGAGATTGTCGAGGGAGGTCACCATGCGCCGTCAACTGATTGCGATCGGCATCCTGTTGGTTGCGATGCCGGGTGCGGCGCTTGCGCAGACCAAGGGCAAGGGCGTCCGGCTCTGGAATCTGACGAGCGAGACGATCTCCGGATTCCAGCTCGCACCATCAGGCAAGACCGACTGGGGTCCGAACCAGTGCCTGAACGACAAGGACAAGGAGGTCGACCACGACGAGCGGCTGCGCATCACCGGCGTCGAGCCCGGCCGCTATGACGCCAAGGTCAGCTATCCCAGCTCGCGGCAATGCGTGGTCCGCGACATCGAGATCAAGGCCGATGCGGTGTTCTCGATCGCCGACAAGGATTTGAAGGACTGCACGAAGTAACGGCTCACGCCTTGTCGTGCCTGTGCGGGTATTCGCAGCGCCAGCGCACTGCCTGCCACTTCGGATGCTCCCCGATCCATTGCGCGATATAGGGCGGCGCTGCCATGGAGCATTGCGCCGGCGAACCGCCGAAGTTGAACACCAGATGCTGCTCCTCGCAGGTCGCAGGCGAGAGCAACGCACACACGGTCACCACCAGGTCGATCGGATTCATGCAGGGCATCCTTCAGGGATCGCAAGGAAACTACCATAAAAACCTACGTCTCGGGCAGCCGGAAGTTTCAAACGGGTGTGAGTCATGCCGGACCGGTCACGGCTTTGCTCCACACGTAACGGCCGTCACCGCGGTAACGACCGTGCAACCGGCGCCTTGCCGCCCGTTCATTTCGTCAATAAGCTGGTTCCCGACAACTGCTAACAGGCTGATGGCTCTTACGGAAACCTCCCGCCGCGGCGTCGCGGCCGCAGTCTGCGTGCTGGTGCTCATCGCCGGCAGCTGGGCCGTCACGGGTTACGTCCGGCAAGCAGCCGCCGAGACGCCGCCGGACAAATCGAATTCGGGCCGCACCGAGCCTTCCCGCACCGCAGACAGCGACCAGCCGGTCGTCAAGCTGACGGCGAGCCAGCAGGCACAGGTCGGACTCGAAACCGCGGCTCTGGAGGCGGCACCCCATCCCGAGCAATTCCGCGCCTATGGCGCCGTGCTCGACATCTCCCGCATCACGGAGCTCACAAACAACTACGCCAATGCGCAAGCCCAACTCCAGACGGCGCAGGCCAAGCTCGAAGTCGCCAAGAGCGCATACGACCGAACCAAGAATCTCGTCGACTCCGCCGCGCTCCCGAAGAAAGAAGCCGAGACCGCCGAAGGAACGTTGCGGATCGACAAGGCCGCACTGGCCGCGGCGGAATCCCAGCTCAGAACTCTCACCGCAACGGCGCAGCAGGAATGGGGGCCGGTCATCGGCCGGGGAATCGTCGAGCGCTCGCCTGCCGTTGTCAAACTGATCGAACGCGACCAGTTTCTGGTTCAGGTGACGTTGACTCCCGGCGTAAGCGTCACCGGCACTCCGGGAACGGCGCTGGCGCAGGCACCGACGCGGAACGCCAATATCGATCTCCAGTACATCTCCCCGGCAACGCGCACCGACCCTCGGATTCAGGGATTGAGCTATTTTTTCTCTGCGCCCGGCGACAGCGGGCTGCTGCCCGGCATGAACACCACCGTTTACGTGCCGTCGGGCAATACCTATGAGGGCGTGTTCATCGAGGACACCGCGATTGTGCGCTGGCAGGGGCGATCGTGGGTTTACCTGCGCGTGACGCCCGACAGCTTCCGACGGCACCCCATCAGCATGGATCAGCCGGTCTCCGACGACGACTACGTCGTCCGCGACATCCCGTCCGGGTCCGAAATCGTCATGCGCGGGGCGCAGGTTCTGTTGTCCGAGGAGGCCAAGAGCGAGCTTCGGGGCGGCGATGACGATTGATGACATCGGCTCAGGCAGGCCAGGGCCGCAAGCCGCTCTCATCGCATTCGCCATTCGCTTCCGTGGCATCGTGCTTGCGCTTTCGTTCGCGCTGCTTGGCTACGGCCTGTTCGCACTCGGCGACGCCAAATACGGCGTCTTTCCGGAATTCGCGCCGCCTCAGGTGACGATCCAGACCGAAGCTCCCGGTCTCAGCCCTGAACATGTCGAGATCCTGGTCACGCAGCCGGTCGAGACGTCGATCAACGGCCTGGCCGGCGTCGACAGCCTGCGCTCGTCATCCATCCAGGGCCTCTCGGTCGTGACCGTCGTGTTCCAGCCGCACAGCGATATCTACCGCGCGCGGCAATTGGTGACGGAACGCCTCGCGGCCGTCGCCTCGCGATTGCCGCAAGGCGTTCAACCGCCGTCGATGACGCCGTTGACTCCGCTCGCCGGCACGGTGCTGGTCATCGGCCTGACGTCCGGCAAGCGATCGCTGATGGACCTGCGCACCATTGCGGACTGGACCGTGGCGAGACGGCTGCTGGCCGTCCAGGGCGTGGCGCAAGTCTCCATTTACGGCAAAGACGTCCGGTCTCTCCAGGTTCAGGTCCGTCCGGATGATCTGATCCGCTTTCGCGTCGGCCTGAACGACGTATTGGCTGCCGCGCGCAAGGCTACGGGCGTGCGCGGCGCCGGGTTCATCGATACCGCCAATCAGCGCATCACCCTGCAAACCCAGGGTCAGTCGCTGACGCCCGACCAACTTGCGCGCACCGTTCTTCTGCATGAAGGCGGTGCCAGCGTAGTCCTCGGCGACGTCGCCACCGTCGTCACCGCTCCCGAGCCGCCGATCGGGGCCGCCCTCATCGACGGCGTGCCGGGCATCATGCTCATGGTCAGCCAGCAATATGGCGCGAACACACGAGAGGTCACCCTTCGCGCGGAAGCCGCGCTCGAGGAGTTGCGCCCCGGCCTTGAAGCCGACGACGTCAAGCTGCACGCGGACATATTCCGTCCCGCCAACTTCATCGACGCCGCAACGAAGAACGTCCTCAACGCCCTCCTGATCGGCGGGGCGCTCGTGGTCGTCGTGCTTTTTCTGTTTCTGTTCGACTGGCGCACCTCGATCATCAGTTGCACCGCGATCCCCCTGTCGTTGATCGCGGCCGTGCTCGCGCTGCAATGGATGGGCGAGACGCTGAACACGATGACGCTGGGCGGCCTCGCAATCGCGATCGGCGAAGTCGTTGATGACGCCGTCATCGGCGTCGAAAACGTTGTACGCCGGTTGCGCGAAAATCGCCGCGCGACGGTGCCGAGACCCGAGGCTCGCGTCGTGCTCGACGCCTTCCTCGAGGTGCGCACCGCCGTTGCCTATGCGACGTTCGCGGTGCTGCTGGTGTTCTTTCCGGTCTTGACCCTTTCCGGCATTGCGGGCCGCCTGTTCGGCCCCCTGGGCATCGCTTACATCCTCGCCGTGATCGCCTCGCTCGCGGTCGCTCTCACGGTGACGCCGGCTCTCTCCATGCTGCTCCTCGTCGGCAGAACCGGCGGAGAACGTCTGCATGGACCGCCCGCGGTCCGGTGGTCCCGTCGCCATTACCAGGCTTTGCTGCGTCGGATCGGCCGCTTCCCGAAGCTGGTGATGGCAGCCGCCGCGGCCATCACCATCGCCGGGGCAGCGATGCTGCCCTTCTTCGGCGGAACTTTCCTGCCGGATCTGCGCGAAGGCCATCTGATCCTGCACGTCTCGGCGATCCCCGGCACCTCGTTCGACGAATCCCTTCGTATCGGCAAACTGATCACGGATACGCTGCAACACATCCCGGGCATCCGCAGGGTGGCGCAGCATGCAGGGCGCGCCGAGGCTGGTGTCGACACGGTCGGCCCGCACTCCAGCGAGTTCGAGGTCGATCTGGAGCCGCAGCTCTCGGGTCAGGCGCAATCCCAAACCGAAGCACGCATCAGGACCGCCCTGGCCGACTTTCCGGGAATTTCCTTCTCGAGCAAGACCTATTTGACGGAGCGCGTGGAGGAAACCGTCTCCGGATTCAGCGCGGCCGTGGTGATCAACATCTACGGGCCAGATCTCGACCTACTCGACCGCGCCGCGCGCGACGTCGCGCGCGAACTCGACGAAGTCGGAGGTGCGGCCGATGTGCAGCGCCGAACTCCGCCGGGAATGCCGCAGGTCAATGTGACGCTTCGCCCGACCGATCTGCAGCGCTGGGGCCTCGATGCGGTCGAGGTGCTCGAACTGGTACGCACCGCCTATCAGGGCGACATCGTCGGCCAGGGATATGAAGGTAATGCCGTCTTCAATGTCATCGTGATTCTCGATGCGCATGTCCGCGCGCGGCTTACCCAGATCGGCGAGTTGCCGGTACGCACGCCGAGCGGCGCTTATATTCTGCTCAAGCAAATCGCTGACGTCTACGAAACCTCGGGCCGCTATCAAATCCAGCACCAGAACGCGCAGCGGGTTCAGACCGTCACGTCGAATGTCAGCGGACGCGACCTCGAATCCTTCGTGGCCGCGGCCAAACGCAAGCTGGCCCGCGAGGTCACGCTCCCGCCGGGTGCCCGCCTCGAATTTGCCGGCGCAGCCGAGGCCCAGGCCCGGTCTCGCCGCGATCTCATCGTCAACTCCCTGTTGGCCGGAACGGGTATCGTCGTTCTGCTTGCGATGGTCACCGGCCATTGGCGCAATCTGCTGCTGGTCATGATCAATCTGCCTTTTGCCTTCGTCGGCGGTGTGTTCGCATTGGCGCTGACGGGTGGCCTGCTTTCGCTCGGATCGATGGTCGGCTTTGTCACGCTGTTCGGCATCACGCTGCGCAACTCCATCCTCATCATCTCGCACTACGAACATCTCGTCCTGATCGATGGCCGCGTGTGGAACCTCGATACCGCGATCGAAGGCGCGGCTGACCGTCTCGTGCCGATTCTGATGACGTCCCTCGTGACAGGCCTGGGGTTGTTGCCGCTTGCGATCGGCGCGGGAGAGCCGGGACGTGAAATCGAAGGGCCGATGGCGATCGTCATCCTCGGCGGGTTAATGACGTCGATGGCACTTAGTCTGCTGGTCCTGCCGACCCTGGCGCTTCGATACGCGCGGTTCAAGAACCATCCCGAAGGCACGCGGGCGCGCGATGATGCGAAGCTTCAAGCGCAGCGCTGACCGGGCTTCAGCGCAGACGGTGGGCGAAAAGCAAGGGGTGGACTTTGGCGGGGAGAGGACCGTGCCCGGGCCCGATCAGATGTGCTTCTGAATGAACGGCGGGACGGGCCACATCACAAGCCGCGATGCCGATCCCAAACACAGCAACGGCTTCGATGGCGTTGACCATCGAAGCCGCGGCAGGTTCGTCAATCTTACTTGCGCGCAGCGCAGGCGTACATGTTGATTTCCATGCCCACCGGCACTTCCACGATCTTCGGAGCTTTCCAGGCCATTCGGGTCTCCCCAAGTATTGAGCGCGACATCGCGCCGGCGAAAACCTAGGGCTGCGTCAGGCCCAGTGCAAGTCTGGAATCGGACCGCGAACACAGCGAAGTATCGCGAAACACGCGCAAATTTCACTCTCGGGCAAATCGCCTTCGCTCCCAGTCAAGCGCGGCTGATCTCAGCGCAGCAATCGCAGCAATGCCCGGCCTGCACGCGAGTTCAGCTCCTTGGCGTCGAGCGTGCCGTCCTTGTCGGGATTTGCGGCGTTGAAGCGCTGCTCCACCACGGCGAGATATTCGTCGAGCGTCAGCGTGCCGTCGTGATCGGGGTCCGCAGTGGCGAGTTCTTTCGCCGTTAACCGTCCGCGCAATTCGCGCGCGTCGAGCGTGCCGTCATGGTCGGGATCGAGCTTTGCGAACAGCGCGGCGGCGGCCTTCTTCACCTCGGCCAGATCGAGCGTGCCGTCATTGTCGGTGTCGAACATTTTGACGGCGCTGGCGGATGCCGACCAGGCCGGACCGGACAGCACAGCGAACGTGAGCGCAAGCGCAACTGAGCGACGCGATATCATTGTGATCTCCCCGAGCCCCGATTCGATCGGGATCGAACGATATAAAGGCTCAAGGCGGCTACGGTTCAAGTCCGCGATTGCCACCCGCGTCCCGTACAACCGGGGAGCTCGGGCGGCCCGAGACGCTCAACGCTCCGCTGCCCTCTCATGCGGCGGAATTTTTTCAGCGCCTGCACACAAGTCAGAACCGATCGTCGGGTTTCCGTCGGGTGACCGGCGTCAGACGTCCAACATATCGGCAGCGAACTTCGACTTTCGTATTGACGGGTTTTGCATTCGGGCCGAGTGTTGCAATCGCAGCGTCAAAAGACGCGCATATTGGGAGGAACGGATGAAACGCCTTGCGATGGCCGCGAGCCTCGTCATATCCGCATGCTCGGTTGCGAGCGCACAAACGACCGATCAGTTGGTCAAGGGTGCAACCGATACGTCGAACGTTCTCAATTACGGGATGGGCTACAATCTTCAGCGTTTCTCGACGCTGAACCAGATCAACAAAGACACCGTCAAGAATCTCGTCCCGGTCTGGAACTACTCCTTCAACGACGATCGCAGCGAGGAATCGCAGCCACTGGTGTACCAGGGCGTGATCTACGTGACCTCTCACAACGCGACCATGGCGGTCGACGCCAAGACCGGCAAGCAGATCTGGAAATCCAAGATCGAATATCCGGCGGAGACCCCGCGCATCGTCTGTTGCGGCATCATCAACCGCGGTGCCGCACTGTTCGACGGCAAGCTGTTCCGCACCACGCTCGACGCCAACGTGATCGCGATCGACGCCAAGGACGGCAAGGAGTTGTGGCGGCAGAAGGCGGCCGACATCAAGGAAGGCTATTCGATGACGGTGGCCCCGCTGGTCGCCGACGGTGTCGTCATCACCGGCATCTCCGGCGCCGAGTTCGGCACCCGCGGCTTCATCGACGGCTGGGATCCGGCCACGGGCAAGCATCTCTGGCGCACCCACTCGGTCCCCTCGCCGGACGAGCCCGGCGGCGACACCTGGAAGGGCGACACCTGGAAGCTCGGCGGCGGCTCGACCTGGATCACGGGTTCCTATGATCCCGAGTTGAACACCGTCTATTGGGGCATCGGCAACCCTGGCCCGTTCAACGCGGCCGTGCGTCCCGGCGACAACCTCTACACCTGCTCCGTGCTGGCGATGGATCCCAAGACCGGCAAGATCAAGTGGCACTACCAGTTCTCGCCGAACAATCCGTTCGACTATGACTCGGTGGCCGAGATGGTCCTCGCCGACATGAATGTCGAGGGCAAGCCGACCAAGGTGCTGATGGATGCCAACCGCAACGGGTTCTTCTACGTGCTCGACCGCACCAATGGAAAAGTGCTCGCGGCCAATCCCTACGTGAAGGTGAATTGGGCAACCGGCGTCGATCTGAAGACCGGCAAGCCGATCGAGACCGACGTCGTCAAGGACGCGCGCGAGGGCAAGAAGGTCGTGGTCTATCCGTCGATCCTCGGCGGCAAGAACTGGGAGCCGATGTCGTTCAACCCGCAGACCGGCCTCGCCTACGCCAACACGCTCGCCTTCGGCGGCAGGTACAAGTCGGAGCCGGCCACCTTCAAGCAGGGTGAATGGTATCTCGGCATGGACCTGACCGATCCCTGGGAATGGGGTGACGGTCCGCGCGGTCACCTGAAGGCGATCGATCCGATGACCGGCAAGGCGAAGTGGGAGGCGGCAAGCGACATCCCACGCTTCTCCGGCGTGCTGTCGACCGCGGGTGGCGTCGTCTTCACCGGCGCGTTGACCGGCGAGTTCGAGGCCTTCGACGCCGACAGCGGCAAGAAGCTCTGGCAGTTCCAGACCGGCTCCGGCATCGAGGGACAGCCGGTAACCTGGCAGCAGGACGGCGTGCAGTACATCGCCGTCACCTCCGGCTATGGCGGCGTCTATTCGCTGTTCTCCGGCGACGAACGGCTGGCCAAGGTGCCGCCGGGCGGCTCGCTGTGGGTCTTTGCGGTGAAGCAGTAAACGGCAACACACGTTGAGAGACACAGCTCACAAGACGGTGGCGATCCTCGCCACCGTCGCGGTGCTGACGGTCGCGCTTGCGGCGACCGTTCGTGCCGCGGATGATTCAAGCGGCAATCCCGTGCAGGCGCAGATCGACCACGGCAAGTCGACCTATGCCGAAAAATGCTCGCACTGCCACGGCCCCAATTTGATGAACTCCGGCACCATCACGCCGGACCTGCGCGCCTTTCCTGACGACAAGACGCGCTTCGTCACCACCGTGAAGAACGGCAAGAACAACAAGATGCCGCCCTGGGGCGATATCTTGAGTGACGACGACATCGGCAATCTCTGGGCCTTCATCTCGAGCCGGAGGAAGCCATGAAAGGCAGGCTCGCAGCGATCGGTCTCGCCATGATGCTTGCGGCGCCGGCGACGGCCGCGTGGGCAGCTGATCCCCTCGGCATTTGTCTCGACGAGGATCGCCCGCCGCTCTCGGCGCATCACAAGGGCAAGCCGGATGCGGGCTTCGACGTGCTGCTCGCGCAGGCGATCGCGGACCGGATGGGACGGCCGCTCAAAATTCAATGGTTCGAGAGCAAGCTGGACGAGGATTCCAGCCCACAACTCGAGGCCAACGCCCTGCTCTCCGACGGACGCTGCGCGCTGATCGGCGGTTATGCGCTGACGACGGATTCGCTGGTCAAGCCCGGCGTGCCGACGGCGCGCCTGCCGGATTTCGCCGGCGCCACGCGCGACGATCGCCGCCGCCGCGTCGCCCTCGGCGTGCTCGCGCCGACCAGGCCTTACGTCTATTCGCCGATGACGGTCGTGCTCGGACCGAAGGCGCGCGAGCGCAAGATTGCCGACATCGGCGACCTCGCCGGACTTCGCCTCGCGATTGAAAGCGGCTCTCTCGGCGATGCCATCCTGATGACCTTCGACAAGGGACGGCTGATCGACAACATCACCCATCTCGTTCCCGCGCGCGACGATCTCCTGGGCGCGCTCAATCGCGGCGACTATGACGCGACCCTGATCGACCTCGCCCGCTACGACGCCTATCACGCCGCGCATCCCGACATGGCGATCACGGCCTCGGGCTATTATTATCCCATCGGCGCCAATCGCGGCTATGTCGGGCTCGGCAGCGATCCCGCCTTGATCGAAGCCGTCAACAAGGCGCTGTCGGATCTTGCCGCCGAAGGCAAGATCGCCGAATTCGGCAGGCAGGCCGGCCTGACCTATCTGCCGCCGCGGGAGCCGGCGGTCCTCGGTGACGTCTGGACGAAGATCCTTCAGCGGTGATTTCATTGTCATTCCGGGGCGCCCAAGGGGTGAGCCCGGAATCATCCGGCCTTGGGGGCCCCGTGAACGCCTCGACCGCCCCGCCCACTGCCGGCCTCCGCGATCTCCTCTCCCGCGAGATCAAAAGCCGCGAACTGCTGCGCGCGCTGATCGTCGTTGGTCCGTTCATTGCGGCCTATTTCATCTTGCGCGAAGCGGCGCTGCTCAATTTGGGGCTGATCGCCGTGTCGCTCCTGATCCCGGCGCTGCGGCTGCATCTGCCGCCAAAAGTGATCGTGGGGCACTATATTGCGATCCTCCTGACCTTCGCCGCGCTCTTCCTCGCCGCACCGATCAAGCCGCTATTCGTGGTGCTGACAGCGCTCACCGGCTTCCTCGCCGTGGCGGCAACACGCTATGGCGAGCACTTCCGCACGCTCGGCAATTGGGTCTTCATCGCGGCGGTCTATCTCGCCTGCGAGGTCCGCGAGGGCGTGGACGCGTCGGAAGCGCTGCGTCATGCCGGCATCATCATTGTCGCCTCACCGATCGCGCTGGCGCTGGTCTGCGGCATCCAGATTTACGACCAGCGGCGCGGCAAGGCCGCGACCTCGTTCGGACCGCCCGCGACCGAATGGCTGCTGCCCGCGGCCGCCACCGCCATGGCGGTGTTCGCCGCGGCGGCGCTGGTCGAGATCCTCAACCTCGCGCAGGGGCAGTGGGTGATGTGGTCGGCTGCGAGCGTCGTGGTCGGCGATCTCTCCGCCTCCACCGACAAGCTGAAGCAACGCGCCATCGGCGCCTTCGTCGGCGTGCCCCTGGGCTTCCTCGCCGGCCTGGCCCTGACGCAGAACCGCGTCGGATATGCGCTTGCAGTTCTCGCCGCGACGCTGACGCTGATCTCGTTCTCCCGCTATGTCGTCGGCTTCGGCCTGCGCTGTTTCTTCATTGCATTGGCCGCATCCTTTGCCGGCGGCGCCAGCGGCATTGCCGAGGAGCGTGTCGCCAATGTGATGATCGGTGGCGCGTTCGGACTCGTCGCGGTCGCCCTCACCGATATCGTCTGGCAGCGCGTGGTGCGAAAAGCCCCGACATCGGGTTAGGTCAAGGCATCCGATCTGGGGACGCCCGTGGTTCGTGCAGCAGATGGACGCAGTTCGGTGCCAGGGATGCGGGTGATGCGGACGCGGTCTGGAGCGGAATGCCCCCAGCGCCGCGTGGCCGGAGCGCGCCTAATTCTCGTCCGTCGCCACGGCGACCTGCTGCGCCTTGTGGATCGAGGACGGCACCACGCCGAAATATTTCCGGAATACCCGGCTGAAATGCGATGAGCTGGAGAAGCCCCAGGAGAACGCAACGTCGGTGATGGTCTTGCCGGCGTGCGCCTCGAGCTCCTGGCGACAGTTCTGAAGGCGCGCCTGCCAGATGTAGTCGCTCACCGTGGTGCCGCGCTCGGAGAAGAGCATGTGCAGATAGCGCTTGGAGCAGCCGAGCTCGGCCGAGATCTGGTCGATGCACAGATCGGGATCGCGCAGATGCTCACGGATGAAGAATTGGGCACGCACGTACATCGCCTCGGGCCCGACCCGATCGAACATCGTGTCGGCTTCGCGCAGCGGCAGCAGCAGCAGGTCGATCAAGGAATCGGCAACGCCGACCGCACTGTTGGCCGACAGTTTGGCCGCCTCGTCGAACGTGGCATGGACGAAGTCGTGGGCGATCCGCCCTGTCCCCGTCTTCGCCGAGAGCTTGCACGCCGGCATGCGCTGCGACGGGAAGCCGCGATCGCGCAGCAGTGCCTTCGGCACGATCACCACATCATGGCGCGTGAACGCGGGGCTGACGATCAGATGCGGACATGAGACGTCATACGCAATGATGTCGCCCGGGTTCAGCTCGATGTGCCGACCCTCCTGCTCGAAATAGGACACGCCGTAGGTCTGGAAGTGAATCTTGATGTACGGATGTTCATTGGCCTTGGCGCGCGCAAGCGTGTGCGCGATGCGATGCTGGCTCACCTCGATCTGACAGAGCTTCAACCGCGAGACCGTGGTGTAGTCGATGCGCCCTTCAAGCGATGACGCTTCCAGCGGGTCGACATCGAAATGTCCGCACAGACTCGTCAGCCCGTCGATCCAGCTCTGGACCTGTCGCTTCGGCGTCAGTCCTGTCGTCGAGAGCGTATGAATTGTGTCGGACATTAATCCAGCCACTGGTGTTACCCGGAGATTCGACGCGAATCGCGGCCAGCGCCTGCTGGAGCCCTCAGCCATGATTGCGTGACGTTTACCTCAAATTTGGACGGTCTCTTGAAACGAGCGCCATCGCTCCATCGCCATCCTTGAAAGTTAATCCTCCGCCTTAGTTGCAGCGCCGTCAAGGGGAACCTGACCGTTGCGCGCGGCGCCAAGCCGCATGGAAGCCGCTGAATTCGCTACCGCAAAATCAAAAACTTCGCCTCCGTGCGCTGTCGAGCAAAGCCGGTTCACTCTTGGGCAAGTTTCCCGTTGACGAAGTCGTTAGGGATTAAAGCAGGAACAACAAGAACGGGCCGCTCCTGCACGTGGACCCGTAGCTCTCATCAGGAGGAGGAAACACCACAGCATCGTTTCTGGTCCCCAACGTGACCGCCCTGCACGAGCAGACGCCGGACGAGAAGCCCGGTGATTGAGCAATGCTTCGGAAACAATAAACGAGACCAACGGAGGAATGACTATGCGCAAGGTGCTACTGGCGACTTTTCTCGGCTCAGCGGCGGCTCTTGCCGTCGGGACCGCGTCAGCCAATGACGAGCTGATCAAGATGTCGCAGAACCCGAAAGACTGGGTGATGCCGACCGGTGACTACGCCAACAGCCGCTATTCCAAGCTGACCCAGATCAACGCCCAAAATGTCGGCAAGCTCCAGGTTGCCTGGACCTTCTCGACCGGCGTGCTGCGCGGCCATGAAGGCGGCCCGCTGATCATCGGCAACATGATGTACGTCCACACGCCGTTCCCGAACAAGGTCTACGCCATTGACCTTTCGAACGAGAACAAGATCGTCTGGAAGTACGAGCCGAAGCAGGATCCGAACGTCATCCCGGTGATGTGCTGCGATACGGTTAACCGCGGCCTCGCGTTCGGCGACGGCAAGATCTTCCTGCATCAGGCCGACACGACTCTCGTCGCGCTCGACGCCAAGACCGGTCAGGTTGCATGGACCGCGAAGAACGGCGATCCGAGCAAGGGCGAGACCGGCACCTCGGCGCCGATGGTCATCAAGGACAAGGTGCTGATCGGCATCTCCGGTGGCGAGTTCGGCGTTCAGGCTCACATGAGCGCCTACGACATCAAGACCGGCAAGCTGGCCTGGCGCGGCTATTCGGAAGGTCCGGATGACCAGATCCTGGTCGACGACAAGACCACCGCACTCGGCAAGCCGATCGGCAAGGATTCGAGCCTCAAGACCTGGCAGGGCGATCAGTGGAAGATCGGCGGCGGCGCCACCTGGGGCTGGATCTCCTACGATCCCGAGCTGAACCTGATCTATTACGGATCGGGCAACCCCTCGACCTGGAATCCGAAGCAGCGTCCCGGCGACAACAAATGGTCGATGACCATCTGGGCACGTAACCCGGATACCGGCGTCGCCAAGTGGGTCTATCAGATGACGCCCCATGACGAATGGGACTATGACGGCGTCAACGAGATGATCCTCTCGGACCAGTCGATCAACGGCCAGGCCCGCAAGCTGCTGACGCATTTCGATCGTAACGGCCTCGGCTATACGCTCGATCGCGCCACCGGCGAGCTGCTGGTCGCCGAGAAGTACGATCCGAAGGTGAACTGGACCTCCGGCGTCGACATGGACAAGAACTCCGCCACCTATGGCCGTCCGAAGGTGCTCGACGCAGCTTCGACCGACAAGGCCGGCGAAGACCACAACGTGAAGGGCATCTGCCCGGCCGCGCTCGGCACCAAGGACGAGCAGCCGGCGGCCTACTCGCCCGACACGCAGCTGTTCTACGTCCCGACCAACCACGTCTGCATGGACTACGAACCGTTCAAGGTGAGCTACACCGCGGGCCAGCCCTATGTGGGTGCGACGCTCTCGATGTATCCGCCGCAGGGCGATACCAACATGGGTAACTTCATCGCCTGGGACGGCAAGACCGGCAAGATCGTCTGGTCGAACAAGGAGCAGTTCTCGGTCTGGTCGGGTGCGCTCGCAACCGCCGGCGGCGTGGTGTTCTACGGCACGCTCGAAGGCTACCTGAAGGCAGTCGATGCCAAGACCGGCAAGGAGCTCTACAAGTTCAAGACTCCCTCCGGCATCATCGGCAACGTCACGACCTATGAGAACGGCGGCAAGCAATATGTCGCAGTGCTCTCCGGCGTCGGCGGCTGGGCCGGTATCGGTCTGGCAGCAGGTCTGACTGATCCGACCGCCGGTCTCGGCGCGGTCGGCGGCTACGCGGCCCTCAGCAACTACACGGCACTCGGCGGCACGCTGACCGTGTTCTCGCTGCCCAACTAGCCTCCGTTCAGTCTCGCTCCGGCGCGTGGATCAACTCCATCCACGCGCCGGCTCGTCTCCACCTGATGCCTTCGAGGAACACCTCTTGCGTAGAATCTGCTCTGTCATTGCTGCGATGATCTTCGTTGCGTCCGGGGGAATTGCTGTCGCTGACGGCTCGGGCGACCCGACTGCCGTCAAGCAGAACGAAACCGGCGAATGGCTCGATAAGGACGGTAACCCGACCTACAAGATCAACGGCGACTCCGTCGACTGGTATACCTATTCGGGATACCGCCGCTATCACTCCGACTGCCATGTGTGTCATGGCCCCGACGGCATGGGCTCGAGCTATGCGCCCGCACTGAAGGATTCGCTCAAGACGATGAGCTACGCCGACTTTCTCGGCGTCGTCGCCTCGGGCCGCAAGAACATCTCGACCGCCACAGAGAACGTGATGCCGGCCTTCGGCGATAACCCGAACGTCGCCTGCTACATGGACGATCTCTACGTTTATCTGCGCGCCCGCTCCAACGACGCCTGGGGCCGTGTCCGTCCCGGCAAGCATGAGGACAAGAACGACGCCTACACCAAGAATGAAGACTCGTGCATGGGCAAGAAGTGAACGTTTAGGGCACGCCTGAGACTTGAGTCCTGGCATCCCCGCGAGAATTTGAGGAGCTACCGATGAAGACACGTGCCGCCGTCGCTTTCGAAGCCAAGAAACCGCTCGAGATCGTCGAAGTCGATCTGGAAGGGCCGAAGGCCGGCGAAGTCCTGGTCGAGATCAAGGCGACGGGCATCTGCCATACCGACGCCTATACTCTCGACGGCTTCGACAGCGAAGGGATCTTCCCCTCGATCCTCGGCCATGAGGGTGCGGGAATCATCCGCGAGATCGGCGCAGGCGTGACCTCGGTGAAGCCGGGCGATCACGTCATTCCGCTCTACACGCCTGAATGCCGGCAGTGCAAAAGCTGCCTGAGCCAGAAGACCAATCTTTGCACTGCGATCCGCGCGACCCAGGGCAAGGGCGTGATGCCCGATGGCACCAGCCGCTTTTCCTACAAGGGCAAGCCGATCTATCACTACATGGGCTGCTCGACCTTCTCCAACTTCACGGTGCTGCCGGAAATCGCGGTGGCGAAGATCCGCGAGGACGCCCCCTTCGACAAGAGCTGCTATATCGGCTGCGGCGTCACCACCGGCGTCGGCGCCGTCGTCAACACCGCGAAGGTCGAGCCGGGCTCCAACGTCGTCGTGTTCGGCCTCGGCGGCATCGGCCTCAACGTGATCCAGGGCGCCAAGATGGCCGGCGCCGACAAGATCATCGGCGTCGACGTCAACGACTCCAAGGAGGAATGGGGCCGCCGGTTCGGCATGACCGATTTCGTCAACCCCAAGAAGATCACCGGCGACATCGTCCCGCATCTCGTCACCCTGACCGACGGCGGTGCCGACTACACTTTCGACTGCACCGGCAACACCACGGTGATGCGCCAGGCGCTGGAAGCCTGCCATCGCGGCTGGGGCACCTCGATCATCATCGGCGTTGCCGAAGCCGGCAAGGAGATCGCCACCCGTCCGTTCCAGCTCGTCACCGGCCGTAACTGGCGCGGCACCGCCTTCGGCGGCGCCCGCGGTCGCACCGACGTGCCGAAGATCGTCGACTGGTACATGAACGGAAAGATCCAGATCGACCCCATGATCACCCACACGCTCAAGCTCGAAGACATCAACAAGGGCTTCGACCTGATGCATGAGGGAAAATCGATTCGTTCAGTCGTCGTGTTCTAGCTCGCAAGCGTCACACCCAAGGAGGATCGACCCATGACTTCACTGCATCCCTCGATCGACAACGGCCTCAAACAAGGCACCGGCCATTTTGCCGGCGGCACGCTCGCCTGCAAATGCAAGGACCATCAGGTCAAGATCGGCATCAAGGGCGACGTGGCACACAACCACGCCTGCGGTTGCACCAAGTGCTGGAAGCCGCAGGGCGCGAACTTCTCCGTCGTGGCCGTGGTGCCGCGCCAGAACGTCACCGTGCTCGAGAACGGCGACAAGCTCCAGATCGTCGACGCGTCCGCGGTGATCCAGCGTCACGCCTGCAAGGCCTGCGGCACCCATATGTACGGCCGCATCGAGAACAAGAACCATCCGTTCTACGGTCTCGATTTCGTCCATCCGGAGCTGTTCCAGGAGCAGGGCTCGCAGGCGCCGCAATTCGCCGCCTTCGTCTCCTCGATCATCGAATCCGGCGTCAAGCCCGAGCAGATGGCCGGCATCCGGTCGCGGCTGAAGGAAATCGGGCTCGAGCCCTATGACTGCCTGTCGCCGGCGCTGATGGATGCGATCGCGACCCACGTCGCGAAGGCGAAGGCCGCCTGAGCAAGGCCGCATGACGATGTCCCGTCCGCTCGCTGGTTCGCCAGCGAGCTGACCGGGCGCAACTCTCGAATGATCGCGGCGATACTTGCCGCCTGTGCACTCTGCGTATGCGAGCGCGTTCCGCTCCCTCAGTCCTGGTCTCTGAATGACTGCGCAGTGCCGCCCCCTTCCCGCTTGAAGTCAGCGCGGCCCGGCGATTCTCCCTCCCTCGACTGAGGACTACTGCTTCGTCCGCGCAGTCCCTCTGGCGGACGAAGCTTTTTTGATCTCTTCGATTTTTTTGATCGCCGACCGCGCGAGCTGTTACCGCGCCCCGCTTTTGACAAACCCCGGATGCAACCTGTTCACATCGGGGACAGCTGACCAGGAACACTCGGCTGTGAACACCGATCCGCCGCGATCTCTGCTACGATCGCGTCGTCACGATGCCGCGCGAGTTCAATCAAATAAGAACAAAACGGGAGGTATCGAACACATCCGGACATCACGATTCGTATGCCAGCCTCCCTGCCGGGATTTGCCCGCGCAGGACAACGGGCCGGACATGCGGTCGCACCACCCACGGACCATTGCGCCGACCAAGGTCGGCTATTCCAACATCGGCAAAGCTTATGAAGAGCGAGGGACGATCATGATCAAGGTGAAGATCAACGGCCAGGAACAGAGCTGGGACGGCGACCCGGATCTCCCGCTACTCTGGTTTCTGCGCGACGAAGCCGGCCTGACCGGCACCAAATTCGGCTGCGGCCAGGCCCTCTGCGGCGCCTGCACCGTCATCGTCGACAAGGAGGCGGTCCGCTCCTGCATCACATCGATCAACGACGTGGCGGGGCGCGAAGTCACCACCATCGAGGGGCTGCACCCGGATGGCGATCATCCTGTCCAGAAGGCCTGGCGCCAGGTCAATGTCCCCCAATGCGGCTTCTGCCAGGCCGGCCAGATCATGCAGGCGGCTGCGCTGCTGATGGACAATCCAAAGCCGTCGCATGACCAGATCCGCGAGGCGATGTCCGGCAACATCTGCCGTTGCGGCTGCTACCAGCGCATCGAGAATGCCGTCCACCTCGCATCAACGGGAGTGTGACATGAATTTCATCGACAAACCCGGCAAGCTCCGCGGCTTCGAAAAGCATCTGAAGGTCGAGAAAGTCTCACGCCGCAGCATCCTGAAGGGGCTCGGTGTCACCGGCGGCTTCGTGCTCGCCGCACCCGTGATGACGCGCCCGGCCTTTGCCTATGAGACCGGCGCAGGAAAAATGCCGCATGGCGTCGTGGTCGATCCACGCGTGTTCGTCGCGGTCGCGCCGGACGGCACCGTCACCATCCTCGCCCACCGCTCCGAAATGGGCACCGGCGTGCGCACCAGCCTGCCGCTGATCGTGGCCGAGGAGATGGAGGCCGACTGGTCCAAGGTCAAGGTGCAGCAGGCCCATGGCGACGAGGTCAAGTTCGGCAACCAGGACACCGACGGCTCGCGCAGCACGCGGCATTATCTGATCCCGATGCGCCAGATCGGCGCCTCCGCCCGCACCATGCTGGAGCAGGCCGCAGCGAAACGCTGGAATGTACCCGCGACCGAAGTGAAGGCCGTCAATCACGAGGTCGTCCACAGCGCCAGCGGACGCAAGCTCGGCTTCGGCGAGCTCGCGGCTGATGCTGCCAAGGAATCGGTGCCTGCTATCGAAGGCCTCAAGCTGAAGGACCCCAAGGACTTCCGCTATCTCGGCAAGGGCCAGGTCGGCATCGTCGATCTCCACGACATCACCACCGGCAAGGCGGGCTACGGCGCCGACGTGCGTCTTCCCGGCATGAAATACGCCGTGATCGCGCGCCCGCCGGTGACCGGCGGCAAGCTGACTTCGTTCGATCCGGACGCGGCGCTGAAGGTGCCGGGCGTCGAGAAGGTGATGAAGGTCCAGGGCTGGCCCTGGCCGTCGAAATTCCAGCCGCTCGGCGGCGTCGCGGTGATCGCACGCAACACAGGTGCGGCGATCAAGGGCCGCGACGCGCTGAAGCTGGTCTGGGACGACGGCGCCAACGGCAAATACGACTCGGTCGCCTACCGCAAGGAGCTCGAAGAGGCCTCGCGCAAGCCGGGCTTGGTCGTGCGCCAGGAGGGTGACGCGGACGCGGCGCTGAAGTCCGCCGCCAAGGTCGTCGTCGGCGAATATTACCTGCCCCACCTCGCCCATGTCAGCATGGAGCCGCCGGTGGCGGTTGCCGACGTCAAGGGCGACAAGGCGGAGATCTGGGCACCGGTGCAGAGCCCCGGCGGCACCCGCGAGGACGTCGCCAAGACTCTCGGCATTCCCGAGGGCAATGTCACCGTCAACGTCACGCTGCTCGGCGGTGGTTTCGGCCGCAAGTCGAAATGCGACTTTGCGCTCGAGGCCGCGCTGCTGTCGAAGGAGCTCGGCGTACCCGTGAAGGTGCAGTGGACGCGCGAGGACGACGTCCGCCACGACTTCCTGCACACCGTCTCGGTCGAACGGATCGAGGCGGGCCTCGACAAGGACGGCAAGGTCACGGCCTGGCGTCACCGCAGCGTCGCGCCGAGCATCGGCTCGACCTTCGCGGCGGGCACCAAGCACGAGGCGGCGTTCGAGCTCGGCATGGGTCTCGTCGACATGCCGTTCGAGATCGCCAACATCTCCTGCGAGAACCCGGAGGCAGCCGCGTTCACCCGCATCGGCTGGTTCCGTTCGGTCTCGAACATCCCGCGCGCCTTCGCGGTGCAGTCGATGGTGGGCGAGATCGCCAACGCGACCGGCCGCGACCAGAAGGAGACGCTGCTGGCTCTGATCGGCACGCCCCGTATCGTCAAGCCGGCGGTCAAGGATCTCTGGAACTACGGCGAGCCCTATGACAGCTACCCGATCGACACCGCGCGCCTGCGCAAGGTGGTCGAGCTGGTCGCCGAGAAGGGCGAATGGGGCCGTCAGGTGCCCAAGGGCCACGGACTCGGCATTGCCGTGCACCGCAGCTTCGTCAGCTACATCGCGACCATCGTCGAGGTGGCCGTCGACGAGAAGGGCAAGCTGACGGTGCCGCGGGTCGATACCGCGATCGATTGCGGCACCTATGTCAACCCCGAGCGCATCGCCTCGCAGATCGAGGGCGCCGCGATCATGGGCCTGAGCCTCGCCAAATATGGTGAGATCAGCTTCAAGGACGGCAAGGTGGAGCAGAAGAATTTTGACGACTTCCAGGTCGTCAGGATCGATGAGGCTCCGCTGGTGACAAATGTCTACATCGTCCCGCCCGCGTCGGACACGCCGCCGAGCGGCGTCGGCGAGCCCGGCGTGCCGCCCTTCGCGCCGGCGCTGATGAACGCGATCTTCGCCGCGACCGGCAAGCGCATCCGCGCGCTTCCGATCGGCAAGCAATTGGAGGCTTGAGGCGGAACATCCGGCGGCCTCGCGCCGTTTCCATCGATCTGACAGGAGCAGATCGATGACCAACATTCCCAGGGCGCTCGCAGTCTCGCTGCTGTCGAGCGCCTTTCTTTTGACCATTACAGCCGCGTTCGCCCAGAGCACCACGACGCCACCGACGACGGCGACGCGCCCCACCGCGCCGGAGCAGAATTCGCTTCCCAACGCCACCGCCCCGCCCGCCTCGACCACCCAGACCACCGGGCAAGGCAGCACCGATCCGAAGGTTCGGGAGATGAACCAGAAGGAGAAGGACAAGGTGGACAGGCAGGGGAAGTAGTGGCGTTCGCGGACTGAGATTCTCTCGCCGTCATGGCCGGGCTTGTCCCGGCCATCCACGAGCTTTGCCACAGAACTGGGAACGTGGATGCCCGGGACAAGCCCGGGCATGACGAGTTCGTGGTGAGGGCAGCGATCTTATCTCGCACGCAAAATGCGGCGGACGTTGCCGTCCGCCGCATTTGCCCCCTCTCGCTCCGCTTCTCTCGATCCGCCTGCGGAGCTTATTTCTTCAGCGCGAACACCCAGATCACGCCGCCTTGTGGCACGTTGGCCTCGATGCCGATATTGTTGGTCACGAGCGCGTCCTGGATGCGCTGCGCGTCCACGCCCCAACCCGACTGGATGGCGATGTACTGCGTGCCGTCGATCTCATAGGACATCGGCATGCCCATGATTCCGGAGTTGGTCTTCTGCTGCCACAACAGCTCGCCGGTCTTGGCATTGAAGGCGCGGAAGTTGCGGTCGTTGGTGCCGCCGGCGAACACGAGATCTCCCGCTGTCGCCGTCACCGAGCCGAACATCTGCGATTTCGGGAAGTTGTGTTGCCACACCTTCTTGCCGGTCGCGGGATCCCAGGCCTGGATCTCGCCGAAATGATCGGCGCCGGGCTTGGTCTTCAGGCCGATGTCCTCCGGCTTGGTGCCGAGCCAGAGTTCGCCGGGCTTGAGCGGGACCTTCTCGCCGGTGAAGCCGCCGCAGAAGTTCTCGTTGGCGGGCACGTAAACGAGGCCCGTCTTCTGGCTATAGGCCGCCGACGGCCAGTCCTTGCCGCCCCACAGTGACGGACAGAACTCGACGCGCTTGCCGACCACCGGCTTGTGATCGGGATCGAGGATCGGCTTGCCGTTCTCGTCGATGCCCTTCCAGACGTCGGTCGAGACGAACGGCCAGCCGGCGATGTAGTTGATCTTGGTCGGCGTGCGCTCGAGCACCCAGAAGATCGCGTCGCGGCCGGGATGGACCAGGCTCTTGATGCTGCGGCCGTCACGCTGGAGATCGATCAGCATCGGTGCATCGACCTCGTCCCAGTCCCAGGAATCGTTCTGGTGGTACTGATGATAGGTCTTGATCTTGCCGTTGCCGGGATCGAGCGCGAGCACCGACGAGGTGTAGAGATTGTCGCCTGGATGCATCTCGCCGGGCCATGGTGCGGCGTTGCCGACGCCCCAATAGATCGTCTTGGTGTCCTTGTCGTAAGTGCCGGTCATCCAGGCCGAGCCGCCGCCGTTCTTCCAGTCGTCACCCTGCCAGGTGTCATGGCCGGGCTCGCCCTCGCCGGGAATGGTGTAGGTGCGCCACAGCTCCTTGCCGTCCTTGGCATCGAAGGCGGCAACGTAGCCGCGCACGCCGAACTCGCCGCCGGAGCCGCCGACGATCACCTTGCCGTCGACGATCAGCGGCATCAGGGTCATGTACTGACCCTTCTTGTAATCCTGCACCTTGGTGTCCCACGCCACCTTGCCGGTCTTGGCGTCGAGCGCGACGACGTGGTCGTCGGTGGTCGCGAGATAAAGCTTGTCCTCCCACAGGCCGACGCCGCGGCTGGTCGGATGCAGCTGGAACAGATCGTCGGGGAGCTGCCGCTTGTAACGCCAATATTCATCGCCGGTCTTCGCGTTCAGCGCGATCACCTGCCCCATCGGGGTTGCCACGAACATCACGCCGTTGTTGACGATCGGCGGCGCCTCGTGGCCTTCGACCACGCCGGTGGCGAAGGTCCAGACCGGCGTGAGATCCTTGACGTTGGACGTGTTGATCTGGTCGAGCGGGCTGTAGCCCTGCCCGTCATAAGTGCGGCGATAGAGCATCCAGTTGCCCGGTTCGGGATTCTCCAGGCGTTGCTGGGTAACCGGCGCGTAGCTCTCGATCGGGCCGGCGATCGCAGCGGTCGAGACAACACACGTGAAGGCGACGAATCCGGACAGCAGCAATTGCTTCCTGGTCATTGACCTTTTCATGGACGTTTCCCCTTTTGATCCGATTGAATTCTTGTTTTGAATTCTTGTCGTTCGTCCCGAAATCCGCCCCTCGGCGGATGCGGCCTCTCGTGACGCGGGCCTATCCCGCGTTGTCCATCATCCCGGCTGCGCACCACCTACCTTTCCGATGAAACCACCCGCTACGCTGAGCGAGCCGTCAGCAAGCGCCAGCGGCAGCGCGGCGAGCCGCCGCGGCGCCGGCCCGAACACCACCTGCGCGCCCGCGCGGGGATCGTATTCGGAGTTGTGGCACACGCACTTGAACACCTCGGCGTCGCCGACATCGCTCTTTACCCAGGCGGTGACGGGACAGCCGGCATGGGCGCAGATCGCCGAATAGGCGAGGATGCCGTCGACGGCGCGCGCCTTGGTCTGCTCGTCGAGTTCGGCGGGATCGAGCCGGATGATCAGGAGCTCGTTGAGCCGCGAGGCGCTGCGCACCACCAACGTCCTGGGATCCTGCGGCCACGCATGCACCGGCGGACCGCCAAGCGTCAGGTCAGCTGCCTTGATGAGCTTTCCTTCGCCGTCGCCTTCCGAAAAAACCAGAAGGTCGCCCTTCTGCGGCCGCTCGTCGGAGCCGGGCGGATCTTCGCCCGCGCGCACCGGTGCAGAACAGCCGAGACACGCAGTGGTCGCGAGCGCACCAAGCACCAGCGTGCGCCGCGTTTGCTCCGCGCTCACATCAGCTTCAGGTTCCGCAGTGCTATCGGAGGATGACGGGGTGATGCTGAATGATGCGTGCGCCATGCACCATAGCAGGCGCTGGAACTCTGCCGAAATGAAGGCGCAGATTTGGCGCCGCAGTGCATCAATATGGCTTTACTCGCTTTGATTGAACACGATTGAACGCATTCAACGCGTTTTTGCCATTTCAATGTCATGGCGCGCGATCGGTATCATATTTTGCAGATCACACCGATGATGCGGGACTTGGGGGAGCGTCTCGTCGGCAACCCAACCGCAACGCGATACAACTGCACGCTTTGCAGGCAGCTTCGCCGTCGTCAGGACGACCTGAGCAGATGACGCGGCGCCGCGATGCGGCCGGCAATGGTGGCCGATGCCATCTCAAAGCTGTCGGCGATGCGACGCGCCTTGTCGATGAACAATGCCGCCGCCGGCGGCGGGCAGACTTCGCGGGCGGTCTGCTCGAACAGGTCGAGCCAGCGGTCGAAATGATCGCCAACCAGGCTGAGCGGCACATGCGCCCGCATCGGCGAGCCGTGGTAACGGCCGCTCATCAGGACGACCGAGGACCAGAAGTCCTTGAGCTTGGCGAGATGCTCGTCCCAGTTCTGGACGATCGCGAAGACCGGTCCGAGCAGCGCATCCTCGCGGACGCGTCCGTAGAAACGGGTGACGAGTTCCCCGATCATGTCCTCCGTAATCCCGGTGCGCTCGATCGCATCCTGGGCCAGCAGGTTCCGCCGCGTCGCCGCTGCTTCGCGCTCGGCCTTCAATCGATCCGACATATCCTTCGTTTTCCGTTCGTTGTTCCCGCGAGCCGCCCGTTCGACATTGTCGGGCCAAAGCGCCGCGACATCTTTGTCATAGCGCAAATTGCGGGATCGAGCGGCGGGTATGGAAGCCCGCCGCCCGCGCCGACATCAGGCGCTGTAACTGTAAAAGCCCTGCCCGGTCTTGCGGCCGAGATGGCCGGCGTCGACCATTTCCTTGAGCAAGGGGGCTGGACGATATTTAGGATCGTTGAAGCCCTTATAAAAGACCTCCATCACCGACAGCATGGTGTCGAGGCCGACGAGATCGGCCAGCGCCAGCGGCCCGATCGGATGGTTGCAGCCGAGCTTCATGCCGGCGTCGATCTCCTCGGCGGTGGCGATGCCCTCCTGGAGCGCGAAGATCGCCTCGTTGATCATCGGGCAGAGGATGCGGTTGACCGCGAAACCCGGGCTGTTCTTGGCCGTGATCGCGACCTTGCCGACGCGCTGGGCGAAATCGAGCGCCTTGGCGTGGGTGTCGTCCGAGGTCTGCAGGCCGCGGATCAGTTCCAGCAGCGCCATCACCGGAACCGGGTTGAAGAAGTGCATGCCGATGAAGCGATCCGGGCGATCGGTCGCGGCCGCAAGTTTGGTGATCGAGATCGACGAGGTGTTGGTCGCAACCAGCGTGCGCGGCGACAGCGTGGCGCAGAGATCCTTCAGGATCTTGACCTTGAGCTCCTCGTTCTCGGTCGCAGCCTCGATGACGAGATCGCAATCGGACAGTTTTGCGCGGTCGGTGGTGCCGGTGATGCGCTTGAGGGTCGCCTCGCGATCGGCCGCCGAGATCTTCTCCTTCTTGACCAGGCGCTCGAGGCTGCCGCCGACGGTCGACATGCCGCGGTTCACTGCCGCATCGGAGATGTCGACCATCACCACCGACAGTCCGGCCGCGGCGCTGATCTGGGCGATGCCGTTGCCCATGGTCCCTGCTCCAATGATGCCAACGGTATTGATCATGGAATGACGTCCTTCTCGTTGAGCGAGCCCGACCTTGAGCGGCGACGTGCCCGGTTTGACCTGAATTTCGAGCCGCGGCGTCTTAAGTGCTGCGCCGCATCCAGGCTCTTCCTTAAAGCATCCGTGGCGAGAATAAAGCCGCCTTTCAGGCCGCGGTGGGCATGATTTCGCGGTCTCGCGGCCTGACCGGCCCGAGTTGTGTGGCTGGCGTCGTCCCCGGGGACTGCCGAGGGCGCTGGGAAGGCCGGACGCAGGTTGGCACCGCGGCCCACTGCGCGATATGCGTCATTTCCGAATTTCTGTAACGGCGAATCCCTTCCTGAGCGGGCTTGACTTGCCCGAGCGAACGCACGACGAAGACGCTTGCCGATCCCGACTGAAATCGAAGGTGCCTGCCGATGGACGCGATCATCTACCACAATCCCGAATGCGGCACGTCGCGCTCCACGCTTGCCACGATCCGCAATGCCGGGATCGAGCCGCACGTGATCGAATATCTGAAGACGCCGCCGTCGCGCCCGCTGCTCCAGCAGCTGATCGCCCGCATGGGAATTTCGGTGCGCGAGGCTGTTCGCGAGAAGGCCGCACCCTATGCGGAGCTTGGGCTCGACAATCCTGACTTGACCGACGATCAACTGCTCGATGCGATGATGGCCCATCCCATCCTGATCAACCGGCCAATCGTGGTCACGCCGAACGGCGTGAGGCTTTGCCGTCCCTCCGAACTGGTGCTGGATCTGTTGCCCTCGGCGCAAAATCCGGGATGAACGACTTCACGCGATCCATCGCTGCCGCGTTCACGCTGATTGGCGAAGCCGATCCCGAGCTGCTCGGTATCGTCGCGCTGTCGGTGCGCGTCAGCCTGACGGCCAGCATCATCGCGCTTCTGATCGGCGCGCCGTTCGGCGCCCTGCTTGCGATCACCCGCTTTCGCGGGCGGCAGGTCATCATCGTGCTGACCAATGCGCTGCTTGGGTTGCCGCCGGTCGTGGTCGGGCTTGCGCTTTATCTTCTGCTGTCGCGCTCCGGCCCGCTCGGAACCGCGGGCCTGCTGTTCACGCCGACGGCCATGGTCGTCGCGCAGACGCTGCTCGCGACCCCGATCGTGGTCGCGCTGGTGCACCGGCCGGCGAGCCTGCTGTGGGCCGAGTATGGCGACCTCGCGCGGATTGACGGATTGTCGATGCTGCGCAGCATCGGCCTGTTGTTCGCGCTCGGCCGGACCTCGCTGCTCACGGCCTTTCTCGCCGCGTTCGGGCGCGCGATCGCCGAGGTCGGCGCCATCATCATCGTCGGCGGCAACATCCGCGGCTTCACCCGCACGATGACGACGGCGATCGCGCTGGAGACCAGCAAGGGCGACCTGCCGCTGGCGCTGGGGCTCGGGCTGATCCTGCTCGCACTCAGCGTCGCCGTCTCGACCGTCGCCTTCCTGCTAGTGGGACGCGTTGGGGAAAAATAGCTGCTCGCCACCGACCTTGTAGCCGGCGATCGCATCCTGCCCCTTCGGCGAGATCAGCCAGTCGATGAAGGCCTGCCCGTCTTTCGCCTTCACATTCGGATGCTTGTCCGGATTGACCAGCATGACGCCGTACTGATTGAACAGCCGCTTGTCGCCTTCGGTCAGGATCACGAGCTCCCCCCTGTTCTTGAACGACAGCCAGGTGCCGCGGTCTGACAGCAGATACGCGTTCGACGACGACGCCATGTTCAGCGCCGGGCCCATGCCCTGGCCGATCTCGCGGTACCAGCTGTCTTTGCCATTGGCAGGGTCGATGCCGGCCTCTTTCCACAACCGCAGCTCGGCCGAATGCGTGCCGGATTTGTCGCCGCGCGAGATGAACGGCGCCTTTGCCGCAGCGATCTTGCGCAGGGCGTCGGCGACGTCCTTGTCGCCGGCGATCTTCGCGGGATCGCTCTTCGGGCCAACGATGATGAAATCGTTATACATGACGTCGAAGCGCTTCACGCCCTGCCCCTCGGACATGAACTTGTCTTCGGCCGGCCTGTCATGGACGAACACCACGTCGGCATCACCCCGCCGTCCGATGTCGAGCGCCTGGCCGGTGCCGACGGCGACGACCTTCACCGCGACGCCCCCGGCCCTCGAGAACAGCGGCAGCAGATGGCCGAACAGGCCCGACTGCTCCGTCGACGTCGTCGAGGCCACGGTGATGCTGCGGTCCTGCGCATAGGCATATGTCGACCAGAACAAAATCGCGGCGATAGCGGCAAGCTTCTTCATTGCGTCGTCCTCATTCCCCAAGTGCCTCAAATTAGGCGGGGAAGATGACGCTTGAAAGCCCGACGTTTGGTGCAACGGTTCAATGCGGGTTCCCTCACGCCAGCCTCACGGACGTTGAACCTCGCGTGAGCCGTCGTACGAGAATGCGGCGGCGCGGAATATTGCCTGCCCCATCCGATCCCTGGGATAGAAAGGTTTGGAGCGTCCAATGACAAAGACAAGCATCACTGCCGCCCTGCGGATCATATTGTCGCTTGCAATTGCCGGCCCGGCGCAGGCCTGGCCCGGACAGTCGTCAAGCGTCGACTGCGCGTGGGGCGGTGAACCCACGGAATGCGAGGCACTCACCATGGCGCTCGTCCGCAAGCATGCGCTGGCGCATCTGCAAGGCCGCAAGGCAGAGCACGCCGTGATGCCGCTTGCTCCGGCGCACCAGTTCGATCGCGATCAGGATCCGCTCGCATCGATGCATCTCGAATGAAGATGCGGCGCGAGACTGTGCAGATGTTCTGCAATTGGTCCCGCCTCAATTGACAGGGGTATGACGGCCGGGCATTTTTTCACATTGCTGGCGAATCAGCGATTGCCTACGGCCTGAGTACTTCTTGGACAACTCCCAGTGCTTTCGAAACTGATATCGTTGCTGACCCGCATTCCTGCGGTGAAATGGGCGTTCAACAGGCTTCGGCCCCTGCCGCATGGCGGCAGCATCGACCTGACGCCGAGCACTGCAAGTGAGCAGTCCACGGTCCCTGCGATCGCAGAAGCCGCTCCGACCGTCGATACCATCTGCGCTAAGCCCGACCATCGCGACGCCGACGTCGAACTCACTGCTGCGCTGGTCGAGGACAACGCCGCGACGCCTGTCGTTGAGGATCGCCCGTCCGCGGAGTTGGCCGATCTCAGCGCGAGCGACGGTTTGTCCCCGGAGATTTTGGCAGAGGTTGAGCCCGCCGCCGTCGAAGAGATTTCAGTCCCTGCAGTCGAGGTCGCGAGCGCGCCGGTTGAGAGGCCTGACGTCGTCAGCCATGCTCCGCCTGCGGAACTCCTGGCGGATGCTGAACCCGAGGTCGTGGAAGAGGCACCGGCCTCTTCTATCGAGATCGAGGCCGTCGTCGCGGAGCCCGTCTTTATCGCGGCTGCCGAGATAGAGACGGCTCCGGTCGAGGCCACCGAGCTCATCGTTGACGAAACAGCAGCCGTCGCTTCCGTGGAGATCGAACCGGTCGCCGACGACGAGACGCCCGTGATCGTCGGCGACACTGAGGTCCCCGCGCCTGTTATCGCCGAGGCCGGCATCGACAACGAGCCGGCTCCGAGCGTCGCGGCAGAGATCGAACCGCTCGTCGCAAGTGATCCTGCGCCGGTCGCAGCGCCTCTCGTTGAGGACATGACCGACGACGCGCCCGTTGCCGCCGCGCACATCGATCCGGCTCCTGAAGCTCCCGCGCCGAAGAGTGCTGCCGTCCCAAAGGCGCGCGCAAAGCTCGCCGAGCCCGCCGATCGCGCCGCGCTGATCCGGCAGCGCTGGGCCGAGACCGGCATCAGGATGTGGAATCCGCGTCTGCACGGCGCGGGCGAGGCGACGCTGAACATCCAGGGCAGCATCGGCCTGCTGCCGCCCGAGGCCGGCGAGACCATGCCGCGCTACGACAAGCTCGAATTCAGGATGCTCGGCGGCCAGATCGTCTGCGAGGGCGTCATCGTCGAAGCGCCCGTGCACGCGGGCCAGCGCAGCTTTACCAGGCTCGCCGAACCGCGCAGCCCCGATCGTTCCCGTGAGCCGGTGCGTGAACGCCGCGCCGCCCTCGCCTGATCCCTTTTTCGGCTGCGATAACGCTCGCCATATGCTAGGCTGATGCCTTGGATATGGGAGTTCGCATGTCCGTAAAATTGCTGATCGTGATCGCCGCCCTCTGCGTCTCGCAAGGCGCACTCGCCGCGTCCCACAAACGGCCGCGCCACGTGCACGCAGCACCGCCTGCCACCGATCCTGCGGCTCCCTACAAAGCCAACCGGCTTTCCTCCTCGCGCGGCGAGACCGTCCTCGACACGCCCGGCCAGACCACCGTGCTGACGCGGCAGGTGCTCGACGACATGAAGGCGACGAGCCTCCGCGATGCCATGCGCTCGACCGCCGGCGTAACGATCGGGCGCTAGAGCATCTCGCGACGCCTCATCCCGCAGCATCCAGCCTAGGGCTGGTCGATCCGCGCGGAGCCGCGGTCGGAACCGCAACAGCATCAGGGAGGACATCCCTGAGAGGGCCCGCATGCGCGCTGGTGCTCTCGTGGCCTGAGCGTTCACACGGCGCAATAGCGCTCCTGGATGTCCTTGTCGGCAAGCAGTGCGGCGGCGCTGCTCTCGTGCACGACCTCGCCCTGGTCGATGATCACGGCGCGGTCGGCCAGCCGTAGCGCCCATTCGACGTTCTGCTCGACCAGCAGCAGCGTCTTGCCCTCGTCTCGAAGCCGGCGGAACAGCACGCCCATCTCCTCGACCAGCACGGGCATGATACCTTCCGAGGGTTCGTCGAGCAGGATCATCCTGGGATCGGCGATCAGCGCACGTGCGATCGCCAGCATCTGCTGCTCGCCGCCGGAGAGCGTCACGCCCTCCTGGTCGAGCCGCTCCTTCAGGCGCGGAAACGTCTCCGCGATCTCGTCGATCGCGGCGCGCTCGTCGAGCTCCCGCCCAGCCGCGACAAGGCCGAGCCGCAGATTCTCGCGCACGGTGAGGCCGGGAACGATGCGGCGCTCCTCGGGCACGTAGGCCAGACCGAGATGGAAGCGCTGATGGGCGCGCAGCGGCAGCAGCTCCTTGCCGGCGAACCGCACGCGGCCGGCCGCCTTGGGCATCAGGCCCATCATCGCCCGCAAGGTGGTGGTCTTGCCGGCGCCGTTGCGGCCAACCAAAGCGACCACCTCGCCCTCGTTCACGTGAAGGGAAATACCGTGAAGGATGTGGCTCGCGCCGTACCAGGCGTGGAGATCGTTGATGTCGAGCAGTGCGGTCTCAGCCATAGCCTTCACTCTGTCCGAGATAGACCCGCCGGACCTCCGGATTGCTCCTGATCTCATCGGGCGCGCCGTCCGCCAGCAAACGACCGTGGTGCAGCACCACGACCCGCCTGGACAGGCCCAGCACCATCTTCATCTTGTGCTCGACCAGCAGCACGGTGCGCTTGTCGGCAAGCCGCTCCAGAAGCGCGACCATGTCCTTGGTCTCCTCAGGACCCATGCCGGCGGTCGGTTCATCCAGCAGCAGCAGTTCCGGCTCGGAAACCAGCGCAATTGCGATCTCCAGCGCGCGCTGCTGGCCGTGCGAGAGGAACTTTGCCAGTTCGCCGCGCTTCCCGAGCAGACCGACCGCGTCCAGCGCGGCATCGGCCTTCGCGGCAAGCTCCGGCATCCGCGTGCGGTTGCGCCAGATGTCATAGCTGACGGTCAGCGCCTGCGCAGCAACGCGCACGTTCTCGTGCACGCTGAGGTCAGGGAAGATGTTGGTGATCTGATAGGAGCGCGAAATGCCCTGATGCACGAAGCGGTGCTGCGGCAGGCCGTTCAACTCGAGTCCCCGGAAATGCAGTTTGCCCGAGGTCGGCGTCAGCGCACCGGAGAGGATGTTGAAGAAGGTGCTTTTACCCGCCCCGTTCGGCCCGATGATCGAGGTGAGCTGACCGGCTGCAAAGGACAGGCTGATGTCCTCGAGCGCCGTGAAGCCACCAAAGCGCTTGCCGATGCCCTCGGCACGAAGCAGCTCGCCGCTCATGGCCGCGCCTTTCCGATGCGGAGTGCCTCGAGCAGCGTGCCCCAGATTCCCTTGGGCAGGAACAGGACAAACAGCACGAAGATCGTACCGACAAAAATCTGCCAATGCGGCGTCCAGACCGAAATGACGTCTTCCAAAATCAGGAATGTCGCCGCGCCGACGAACGGGCCGAAGAAGCTGCGGGCGCCGCCGAGCAGCACCATCATCACGATCATGCCCGAAGTCTGGTAGTGCAGGATGTCCAGCGGCACGATCGACAGATGCAACGCCAGCATGCAGCCGCCGAGCGAGGAGATCGCCCCGGACAGCATGAACACGACCAGCTTGCTGCGCTCGATATTGTAGCCGCAGGCCCGCGCCCGCTGCTCGTTCTCGCGGATCGCCTCGATCACTGCACCGAACGGCGAGTTCAGGATGCGCGACTGGACCCACATCGCCAGCGCCGCAAGCACCATCAGCACGTAATACTTGTTGACGGGATCGAGGAAGTTGATGGAGAGACCAAGCAGGTTGATGTGGTCGACGGTGAAGCCACGCAGACCGTTCTCACCACCGGTGAATGATGACGCCTGCAGCGCGAGGTAGTAGATGAGCTGCGCCAGTGCGAGCGTGACCATGGAAAAATAGATGCCGCGGGTCCGCGTCGAAATCACGCCGACCAGAGCTGCGAGCACGGCGCTGCAGAATACAGCAACGCCGATTGCGGCAAACCACGGCACGCCATAGCGGCCGATCGCGATACCCGTGATGTATGCGCCGCAACCGAAGAAGGCGGCGTGGCCGAACGACAACAGCCCGGTGTAGCCGAACAGCAGATTGTAGCCCATCACCACGACGCCGTAGATCAGGACGTTGACGGCCAGAGCCTTCGACGGCAGCAGCCACGGAAGCAACACCAGCACCGCAATGGAGAGCAGCACGCGCTGGTCGAACAGCCAGGCGAGCCGGCCGGACACCGCAGTGGCGGCAATGTTGGAGGACGACGACGTCATGCAGTCCGCCCCTTCACGCCGAACAGGCCCTGCGGCCTGATGAGCAGCACCACGGCCATCAACGCGAACATCACGATAGTCGCCATTTCGGGCGCGAACAGGGCCACCATGCTGATGGAGATGCCGACCATGACGCCGGCGACGACAGCCCCGGCGATGGAGCCCAAGCCGCCGATCACGGTCACCACGAAGGCCTCCGCCAAAACCAGCGAACCCATCTCCGGATTGACGCTGCGCATCGGACCGGCGAGCACGCCGCCAAGGGCCGCAAGCCCGACGCCGAGACCAAAGATCGCAAGCCAGACGCGGCCGATATCGACGCCGAGCACCTGCATGATGGTCGGATCGCGCGCGCCGGCGCGCACGATCAGGCCGATGCGGGTCTTCTCCAGCAGGAGCCAGAGTACCAACAACACCACGGCGACCAGTGCGATGACGAACAGGCGGTAGCGCGGGAAGAAGCCGACGCCCAAGTCGAGCACACCGATGAGCTGCGACGGAGTCGGAAACGGAATGCCGTCGCTGCCGAACACGATGCGCACGCCTTCGACCAGGATATAGCTGAGTCCGAAGGTCAGCAGCAGCGGATCGTCGATCGAGCGTCCGTAGAGCCTGCGGATGAGCACGAACTCGATCAGCATGCCGAAGGCACCCATCAGGATGGGCGCCAGCAGCAATCCCCACCAGAAGCTTCCGGTGAGCGAGGCCAGATACAGCCCGGCATAGGCTCCGATCATGAACAGCGCGCCGTGGGCGAAGTTCACCACCCCGAGCATGCCGAACACGATGGTCAGCCCAAGCGCAGTGATGACCAGGACCGCCCCGAGGGCGATCCCGGACAGAAGCTGCATGACGATCAGCGACAGGTCCATCGGCTAAGGCTTCAAGTCGCGTGGCCGAGTTCGCTGCAGCTGCGCAGCATGTTGTCCGAGCCTGCGTCGTTGGCGACGATCGCGAACAGATCGTTGTCATTGGCCATCGCAGACTTCTTCTTGGACTCGAGCACCAGGACTGACTGCACCGACTGGTGGTCGCATTTGCGGTAATGCTGCGGCCCCTTGGTCAGATCATATTGCAGCTTCTCCAGCGCATCGACGACCTTGTCGTTGTCGGTGCCGCCGGCGGCCTGCATGGCAAGCAGCAACGACCCCACACCCGAATAGCCGTAGGCACCGTAATCGGTAGGGACAGCCCCACCATTGGCGGCCTTGAACGCCGCGTTGAAGCTTGCTGCCGTCTTGCTCTGCGTTTCCAAGCCCCAATAGTAGTTGGCGCCGCCGACGACGCCCTCGAACACATCGGGGCCGACCGCGACTCGCTGGTTGTGCAGGATCACGGGCACGATGATCTTCATCTGCTGCTTGACGCCGAAATCCACCGCCTGCTTGATCGAATTGGCCTGGTCGCGGCCGAAATTGGAGATACAGAGCACGTCGGGCCGCATCGACATCAGGCGCGGCATGAACGTCGAGTAATCGGCAGCGCCCAGCGGATGCAGGATCTCGCCGACGTTCTCGGCGCCGATCGCCGCCTGTGCGCGCTTGAAGCCACGCAGCATCTCATGCCCATAGGCGTAGTCGGCAACGAGGTGTGCGACCTTCATGCCCTTCTTCAGGGTCATCTGCGCCACCGCCGCCGTAGTCATGTGCGGGTTGAGCGCCTCGTGGAAGGTATATTTGCTGAAATCCTTGGCCTCGTTGATGGTGTCGGACTGGCTGATCGAGACATAGATGACGCCGCGGGCGCGCGTGACCTCGTTGACCCCGAGCTGCACGGCACTGGAGAGCGCACCGACCACGGCATGGACCTTGTCCTTCTCGATCAGCTCGAGCGTGCGGGTCGCAGCCTCGCCGGCGTTGAGCTTGTCGTCGCGCACCAGCAGCTCGACCTTGCGACCGGCGATGCCGCCCTTGTCGTTGGCGAGCTTGACCGCGAGCTCGGCGCATTTGACCTGATCGCGGGCCTCGGCGGCATAGGGGCCGGTCAAGGGCGTCGGGAAGCCGATACGAATGGTTTCATCGGCAGCCCGACCGAGCCTGGGCATGGCGAGCGTGGCGACACCGGCGGACATGCCGGCGAGCGCGGTGCGGCGGGAGATCTTCAGGCGCGTCTGGTTCGAACCGATGGTCTTCATGATGTCCTCCTCCTTGATGTTTTTTCTAGAATCGCTTCAGGGCCTTCAGAACAATTGTGGGCGTGATCGGGATCGAATTGATCGTCGCACCGAACGGCGCCAGCGCGTCGTTGACGGCGTTGAGCACGCAAGCGGAGGCTGCCGCCGTGCCGGCTTCGCCAACCCCCTTGGCGCCAAGCGCGGTGTCCGCGGTCGGCGTCTCGACATGCGCGATCTCGATATCGGGCATCTCCACCGACATCGGCACAAGATAATCGGCCAGCGAGCCGTTCATCAGCTGGCCGGTGTCGCCGTAGCGGCATTCCTCGAACAGCGCAGCGCCCAGACCCTGCACGACGCCGCCGCGAAGCTGCTCGTCCACCAGCATCGGATTGATGATGCGACCGCAATCCTCAACGACGTAATGCATCAACAGCTTGATGAAGCCGGTCTCGACATCGACCTCCAGCACGCAGCCCTGAATGCCGTTGGTGAAGGCGAAGGGATAGCCCTGTGGCGCGAAATGGTGGCTGACGGTGAGCTGCGCCTGGGTGCCCGGAGGCAGCGTGTCCGAGCGGAAATACGCGATGCGCGCAATCTCGGAGATCGGCAGGCGCTGATTCCGCGTCGTCGCGTCGACCACCTGGCCATCGATGATGTCGAGCGCCGACGGCTGCTCTTGCAGGATGAGCGCAGCGATCTCCAGGATGTTGCGCTTGAGGGCGCGCGTGGCCTGGAGCGCGGTCTCGCCACCGATGCCGGCGCCACGGCAAGCCCAGGTCGCGCCACCATGCGGTGTCACCTCGGTGTCGCCGGTCACGACCTTGACGTGCTCCTGCGCCACGCCGAGCTGATCGGCCACGATCTGGCTGATGATCGCCTCGGTCCCCTGCCCCTGCTCGGTGACCGAGATCATGCAGCGCACCTCGCCCGACGGCGTCAGGCTGAGAATCGCGCCGTCCTGCGAGGAGATGCGGGCGCCGCCGACGCCGTAGAAGGCCGGGCTCGGGTTGGTGATCTCGATGAAGGTCGCAATGCCGATGCCGCGATAGACGCCGCGCTTGCGCAGATCGGCCTGCTCGGCCCGCAGCGCGTCGTAATTCATCATCTGATGCAAGCGTTTCAGACACACCTGATGCGACAGCGCCTCGAAGCGGTAGCCGGTCGGCGAGGTCTGCGGATAAGCATCGTCGGCAATCACGTTCAGCGCGCGGATCGCGAAGGGATCGAGGCCAACCTTGCTTGCCGCCATGTCGACCAGCCGCTCGGTGACGGCGCAAGCGATGGGATGACCCACGGCGCGATATTGGCTGGTCTGAACCTTGTTCTGGAACAACACTTCCAGCGTCGCGCGATAGTTCTTGAACCGGTATGGACCGCCGATCAGGCGGATCACCTGGTTGCCTTCGACCACGCTGGTGCGCGGATAGGTCGAGAACGCGCCGATCGCGGTGAGATCCACAACGTCCATTGCCAGGATCTCGCCCTTGGCATCCAGCGCCATGCGGGCGCGGACACGGTGATCGCGGGCGTGGATGTCGGAGACAAAGGATTCGATGCGGTCAGCGACATATTTGACGGGACGACCAAGCAGGATCGAGAGGCCGACCACCGCCATGTCTTCGTGATAGACATGGAGCTTCATCCCGAAGGAGCCGCCGATATCGGTCGCGATGACGCGAACACGAGCCTCGGGTATGCCGTAGTGACGCGAATAGAGATCCTGGAACTGGTACGGCGTCTGCGTCGCGTGATGGACGGTGAGCATGCCCGCGGAGGGGTCGTAATCGGCGACGATCGCGCGCGGCTCCAGCGTCACGGCCGTATGACGCCCGAAAGAAAGCTCTTCCTCCACCACATGAGCCGCGTTCGCGAAGGCGTCGTCGACGGCGCCGCTGTCGAGCTGGCTGCGGAAGCAGACATTGTTGGCGGTACCGGGATTGATCACCGGGCCGCCGGCCTGGCGCGCCGCGTCGATGTCCACGACCAGAGGAAGATCCTCGTAATCGACCTCGATCAATTCCAGCGCATCCTCTGCGATCGCCCGGCTCTCGGCGACGACCGCAACGACCGCCTGCCCCGCCCAGACCACGCGGTCGAGCGGCAGCGGCAATTGCGGCGATGAGGTCATGCCCTTGAAATGATCGAGCGTCCCGACCCAGGGCGTGCAGATCTCTGCCAGATCTGCTCCCGTCGCCACGAGATGCACGCCTTCGAGCGCGCGGGCCTCGCCGGTCTTGATCACGACGATCCTGGCGTGCGCATGCGGGCTACGCAGGAAGGCGGCATGCAGCATGCGCGGCAGCTTGAGATCGCTGATGTAGCGCCCGCGGCCGGCCAACAGCCGCTTGGCGTTCGGACGCGGGACCGAGCGGCCGATATAGGAGTTCGGACGGTCAAGCGAGGTCAGCGGTGCGCTCATGTTGCGCCTCCGCCGCCGCTTCGCGCTTTGGCAACTGCGTCGATCGCATCGACGATCGCCTCATAACCGGTACAGCGGCAGTAATTCCCCGACAGCGCGTCGCGGATCTGTTCGCGGCTCGGCTGCGCCAGCTGCGACAAGAGCTCCTGCGCATTGATGAGCATGCCCGGCGTACAGAAGCCGCACTGCAGCGCGTTGCGGCGGTGGAATTCAGCCTGGAGGTCGGCCATCACGCCGCTCTCGGTGAGGCCCTCAATGGTGTTGATCTCAGCGCCATCGGCCTGCACCGCGAACATGAGGCAGGAATGCACGGCGCGGCCGTCGAGCTGCACCAGACAGGCGCCGCAGGCCCCCATCTCGCAGCCGGCATGGGTGCCGGTCAGCTCGAGCTGATTGCGCAGGCAGTCGACCAGCGTCTCGCGCGGCGCGACCTCGCAGGCGACCTTGCGACCGTTGACGATCAGGCGAACCCGCACGGTCTCGTCGGCTTCATCCAGCAAGGCTTGGTCAAAGCCGCTCATGCCCCGTCCCTCAGACGTCCGAGCAGCCGCCCCAGCAGGACGCGGGCGAGATGCAGTCGCATCGCCGGCGGCACTTCGTCGCTCTCCGGCGGTGCGAGATCGCCTTCGAGCGCGGCCTGCGCGGCAGCGATGCGCTCAGCGTCCAAATTCGAGCCGATCAGGGCGGCCTCTGCGCCCTTCACCCGCATCGGAATGTTGCCGACCGAGAAGAAGGAGATGCGGATCTCCTTGATGTGGTCGCCGATGCAGGTGGCAAGCATGCCGCAACCGACCAGCGCGTAGTCACCGCGCCTGCGCGCAAGCTCGTCGAACGCAAAGCGCTGTCCAGTCCTGAACAGGGGCACGTAGACCGCGGTGATCAGTTCGCCGGGCTGCAACGCGGTCTCGAACAGATCGAGGAAGAATTCGTCGGCCTTGACGCGCCGGATGCCCGCGGTGCCCACGATCTCGATTTCGGCATCGAGCGCCAGCGTCATCGCCGGGAATTCGGATGCGGGATCGGCAAGCGCAACGCTGCCGCCGAACGTGCCGCGGTTGCGGATCGCGGGATGGGCGACAAAGGGCGCGGCGGCGTGGAGAAGCGGCGCGAACTCGGCGATTAGGGGCTCGCTCAGCATCTCGCAATGCCGCGTCAGCGCTCCGATGCGCAAATAGCCGCCTTCCCGCCTGACGCCGCGCAGCTCGTCGATATGGGTGATGTCGATCAGGAGCCGCGGCGCCTGCAGGCGCAGTGACAGCGCCGGCACCAGGCTCTGGCCGCCGGCGACGTAACGTGCGTCGTCGCCCACGCGCGCATGAGCGTCAAGCGCCTGGTCGATCGTGGCAGCACGAAAATAGCTGAAAGCCCTCGCCTTCACCGCCGTTTCCTCGATATCCCTCGGCTCATCAGCCGGGACTCCAGATTTGTAACCATCTGGTCTCAAAATCCTGACATGCCATCGGGGGACGGTCAACAGGAAATGACCATTTGGTCACAAATGCATCTTTAGGCTAAGAAGGCGGAAGAGATCGCGATTCACGGCAAAATGGCGAAAAAGACGCAGAAGACGGCGAAACGACCGCGGCGGCGGACCGAGACGCGTGAGACGGCCGGCCCGAAGCGCCGCAACATGCGTGCGGCCGACCGTGAGCGCGCGATCCTGGACGAGGCGATCCGCTTCTTTGCCGAGCGCGGCTTCGAGGGCCAGACCCGAGAGCTCGCCAAGCGCATGGGCATCACCCATTCGGCGATCTATCGCCACTTCCCGAGCAAGGAAGCGCTGATCGAGCGGGTCTATCAGGAGGTCTATCTCAGCCGCTGGTCGCCGGACTGGGGCCCGCTGATCCGTGATCGCTCACAGTCGCTGGAAACCCGGCTGACGCGCTTCTACCTCGGTTATGTCGAACGCGTGTTCGAGTACAATTGGGTGCGGATCTTCGTTTCATCAGGCATGAAGTCGTTCGACATCACCGGCCGTTATCTCGACATCGTTCGCCGCGAGATCATCGAGCCGGCGGCAGCCGAGTTGCGCCACGAACTGAAATTGCCTGATGTGAAGGCGCAGCCGCTTGGTGAACGCGAGACGGAGTTGTTCTGGGGCCTGCACGGCCGCATCTTCTACCTCGCGATCCGCAAGTTCATCTACGGGACGCCGATCCCGTCCGACCTCGACGCGATCGTGCGTGACGCGGTTCTCTCCTTCATGGACGGCGCGAAGGCCACGATGCCGAAGCTGTTGGTGAGCGGCTGACTATTTCGCCAGGCTCGGCAGATCGAGCCCCTTATCGCGCGCGCAATCGATCGCGGTGTCGTAGCCCGCATCCGCATGGCGCATGACGCCGCTGGCGGGATCGTTCCAGAGCACGCGCTCGATCCGCCTGGCCGCCTCCGGCGTGCCGTCGGCAACAATCACCATGCCGGCGTGCTGGGAATAGCCGATGCCGACCCCGCCGCCATGATGCAGCGAGACCCAGGTCGCGCCGCTGGCGCAATTGAGCAGGGCATTGAGCAGCGGCCAGTCGGACACCGCGTCCGAGCCGTCCTTCATCGCCTCGGTCTCGCGGTTGGGACTTGCGACCGAACCGCTGTCGAGATGATCGCGACCGATCACGATCGGCGCCTTCAACTCGCCGCGTGCCACCATCTCGTTGAAGGCAAGACCGAGGCGATCGCGATCGCCGAGGCCGACCCAGCAAATGCGTGCCGGCAGGCCCTGGAACTTGATGCGCTCTTTGGCCATGTCGAGCCAGTTATGCAGATGCTTGTCGTCGGGCATCAGTTCCTTGACCTTGGCGTCGGTCTTGAAAATGTCCTCGGGATCGCCCGACAGTGCGGCCCAGCGGAACGGCCCGACGCCGCGGCAGAACAGCGGCCGGATATAGGCTGGCACGAAGCCGGGGAAATCGAAGGCGTTCTTCAGGCCCATGTCCTGCGCCATCTGGCGGATGTTGTTGCCATAGTCGAGCGTGGGAATGCCCTGCGCATGAAAATCCAGCATGGCCTGGACGTGCTCGACCATCGACGTCTTCGAGGCACGCTCCACCCCCTTCGGATCGGAAGCGCGCTTGGCTTCCCAATCGGAAAGCGTCCAGCCCTTCGGCAAGTATCCGTTGATCGGATCATGCGCGCTGGTCTGGTCGGTGACGATGTCGGGCTTGACGCCGCGGCGCACGAGCTCAGGGAAAATCTCCGCGGCATTGCCGAGCAGACCGACAGAGACGGCCTTCTTCGTCCTTGCTGCCTCCGCCATGATCGCCAGCGCTTCATCGAGAGTTGTGGCCTGGCGATCGAGATAACCGGTCCGCAGGCGCATCTCGATGCGACTCGGCTGGCACTCGACCGCGAGCATCGAAGCGCCGGCCATGGTCGCCGCCAGCGGCTGCGCGCCGCCCATGCCGCCGAGGCCGGCGGTGAGGATCCATTTGCCTGCAAGGCTGCCACCATAATGGCGGCGGCCCACCTCGACAAAGGTTTCGTAGGTGCCCTGCACGATGCCCTGGCTACCGATATAGATCCAGGAGCCCGCCGTCATCTGGCCGTACATCATCAGGCCCTGGCGATCGAGCTCGTTGAAATGATCGAGCGTCGCCCAATGCGGCACGATGTTGGAGTTCGCGATCAGCACGCGCGGCGCATCGGCATGGGTGCGGAACACACCGACGGGCTTGCCGGACTGCACCAGCAGCGTCTGGTCGTTTTCGAGCTTGCGCAACGCATTCGTGATGCGGTCAAAGCTCTCCCAGTCGCGCGCGGCGCGGCCGATGCCGCCATACACGACGAGTTCGCTCGGGCGCTCCGCGACATCAGGGTCGAGATTGTTCATGAGCATGCGGAGCGGCGCTTCCGTCAGCCAGCTCTTGGCGCTGATGTCGCTGCCGCGGGGGGCGCGGATGGTGCGGTCATTGTCCAGTCGGCGGTTCATGAGGACCTCTTCAGACGAGTCTCGGAAACGGATTGGTTGAAAGCCCGGCGAGTGCTGCGGCCGGCAGTGCATCAGCTTCGATCAGCGCGGCGGCCTTGGCGAGATCGCCGGCCATGTAGCGATCCGCGCCGAGTGCGGGCACTTGCGCGCGCAGCGCCGCGATGACGGCAACCAGCGGCGCACTGGTCGCATGCGGCGCGCGCAACGTGATGCCTTGCGCGGCGACCAGGAGTTCGATGCCCAGAATCGCGGCGAGGTTGTCGGCCATATCGGACAGGCGCCGCGCGGCATGCGCGGCCATCGAGACATGGTCTTCCTGGTTGGCGCTGGTCGGCGTCGAGTCGATCGAGCAGGCCGCCGCACGCTGCTTGTTCTCGGCATAGAGCGCAGCCGCCGTCACCTCGGCGATCATGAAGCCGGAATTGATGCCGGGGTCCGGTGTCAGGAACGGCGGAAGACCGAAATTGAGCGCCGGGTCGACCAGCGTCGCGATGCGCCGCTCGCTGATCGCGCCAATCTCCGACAACGCAAGCGCGATCGTATCGGCGGCAAAGGCGACCGGCTCGGCGTGAAAATTGCCGCCGGAGACGATCTCGCCGGTCTCGACCAGCACGAGCGGATTGTCGGTGACGGCGTTGGCCTCGGTGATCAAGGTGCGCGCGGCCTGGGTGACGACGTCGAGCGCGGCGCCTGCGACCTGCGGCTGGCAGCGCAGGCAATAGGGATCCTGCACGCGCTCGTCGCCTTCGAGATGCGACAGGCGGATATCGCTGCCGTCGAGCAGCGCGATTAGCGTTGCGCCCGCTGCGACCTGCCCGGGATGCCCGCGCAGCGCCTGGATTTCAGGACGGAACGGCGCCGTCGACGCCATCGCCGCATCCACCGACAGGGCGCCGGTGACGAGTGCCGCGCGTGCCAGGCGAAATGCGCGCAACACGCCGGCAATCGCATAGGCCGTCGAGAACTGCGTGCCGTTGATCAGCGCGAGGCCTTCCTTTGGACCGAGCGTCAGCGGCGCGAGGCCGGCCGCCGCCAGCGCGTTCGCTCCGGATACGGTTTTCCCATCGAGGATCGCTTGTCCCTCTCCGATCATCACGGCCGTCATGTGCGCGAGCGGTGCGAGATCGCCGGAGGCACCGACCGAGCCCTGTTGCGGCACCAGAGGATAGACGCCCCGCGCCAGCATCGCCTGCAATTGCTCGATCACCTCGCGGCGCACGCCGGAGGCGCCGCGGCCAAGCGAGACGATTTTCAGCGCCATCATCAGCCGCACGATTGGCTCGGGCGTGGCCGGGCCGACGCCGCAGCAATGCGAGACGATGAGATTGCGCTGGAGCAGAGCAGTCTGATCCGGCGGAATGCGCTTCGAGGCCAGCTTTCCGAAACCGGTGTTGATGCCATAGACCGGCGCGGCGGCCTGCGCGGCGTTTGCCACGATTTCGGCCGCCGCATTGACGCGCGGCCAAAACGACGGATCGAGCACAACTGGTGCGCCTTCGAGCACCCGCGCGAGATCATCAAGGCTCACCGTCCCCGGCCTGACGACGATCGCGGCGGCCTGCGCCGTCACTGGCCCCTCCACACTCGCCGATGCAGCGGATTGAAGCCGATGCGATAGACCAACTCGGCAGGACGCTCGATGTCCCAGATCGCGAGGTCGCACCACTTTCCCGCTTCCAGCGTTCCTGAAACATCGAGAGCGCCGAGCGCGCGGGCGCCTTCGCGGGTGACGCCGGCGAGGCACTCGACGACGTTCATCCGGAACAGGGTCGCGCCCATATTCATCGCGAGCAGGAGCGAGGTCAGCGGCGAGCTACCAGGATTGCAGTCGGTCGCGAGCGCCATGGGAACGCCGTGCTTGCGGAACGCCTCGACTGGCGGCTTTTGCGTCTCGCGAATAAAGTAGAAGGCGCCGGGCAGCAGCACCGCGACCGTTCCAGCCTTCGCCATTGCGGCGGCGCCGGCTTCGTCGGTGTGCTCGAGGTGATCGGCCGAGAGCGCGGAGAATTTTGCGGCGAGCGCGGCGCCACCGAGATTCGAGAGTTGATCGGCATGAAGCTTGACCCGCAAGCCCAGCTTCCTCGCAGTCTCGAACACCCGCGCCGTCTGCTCTGCCGAGAACGCGATGCCCTCCATGAAGGCATCGACCGCATCGGCCAGGCCGGCTTTTGCGACCGCGGGCAACATCGCGTTGCAAACGAGGTCGATGTAGCGATCCTTGTCACCATCGGCTTCCGCCGGCAACGCGTGCGCGCCTAGGAAGGAGGTGCGGATCGCAACTTTCCGCTGACGACCGAGGCTGCGCGCGGCAGAAAGCTGGCGCATCTCGGTCTCGGTATCGAGGCCATAGCCGGACTTGACCTCGACCGTGGTTGCGCCCTCGCCGATCAGCGCATCGAGCCGCGACAATGCGCTCGCGACCAGTTCGGCCTCGCTCGCCTTGCGCGTCGCGGCGACTGTCGAAACGATGCCACCACCGGCACGCGCGATTTCCTCGTAGCTCGCACCCTTCAGGCGCAGCTCGAATTCATGCGCGCGGTTGCCGCCATAGACGAGATGGGTGTGGCAGTCGACGAGCCCGGGTGTGATCCAGCGCCCTTCGCAATCGATCCGCTCGATGGCGTCGGCATGGTCGGGAAAGTCGGCCGCCGCGCCAGCATAGACGATGCGGCCGCCGCGCGCGGCGATCACGCCACGCTCGATCTCGCCGACGTCGGGACGGTCGGCCCGCATCGTGGCGAGCCGGGCGTTATGCCAGATCCGGTCGAAGCGCTCTGCCATGCGGGTACCCGTCGGATGCTTGACTTATATGTCTAGACATATAATCGTAAGGCGGTTCTGTCCAGCCGGCGTGTAATCAATCATGACCCGACTGCATTTCGCCTCCGCGCTCCTGCCCTCGGGCTGGGCCAATGACGTGCAGGTGGTGATCACCGCCGGCGCGATCGCGGGGGTGACGCCTGATGTGGCGCCTGATACCGGCGACGAACGCCATGCCATTGCGCTTCCGGGACTGGCGAGCCTGCACAGCCACGCGTTTCAACGTGGCATGGCGGGGCTAGCCGAGCTACGCGGCGACTCGACCGACACGTTCTGGACCTGGCGCGAGACGATGTATCGTTTTGCACTGGCGATGACGCCGGATGATGTCGCCGCCGTTGCGACGTTGCTGTATGTCGAGATGCTTGAGCAGGGCTTTACCCGCGTCGGCGAGTTCCATTATCTGCATCACGATCGCGACGGCTCGCATTACGCTGATCCCGCCGAGATGGCCGGACGCATTGCGCAGGCTGCCGAGGCCTCCAGCATTGGACTTACGCTGCTGCCGAGTTTTTATGCGCACGGTTCCTTCGGTGGCACGGCGCCACATGACGGCCAGCGCCGCTTCATCAACTCGGTCGACCAGTTCGCCGAGCTGATGGCGGCCTCGCGCAAGGCGATCGCAAACTTGCCCGGCGCCAATATCGGCATCGCGCCACACAGCCTGCGCGCGGTGGCGCCGGACGAACTGGCGGCGATCATTCCCCTCGCGGATGGTGGACCGGTGCACATCCATGCCGCTGAGCAGGTGAAAGAAGTCGAGGATTGCCTGGCCTGGTCGGGGCGGCGGCCGGTGCAATGGCTACTGGAGCACGCCCCCATCGACCGGCGTTGGTGCCTGATCCACGCGACGCACATGACGGAACAGGAAGTCATCGCATTCGCCGGGACCGGCGCGGTCGCGGGCCTCTGCCCTGTGACCGAAGCGAGCCTTGGCGACGGCATTTTTCCTGCGCGCGAATTCCTCGACGCCGGCGGCATGTTCGGCGTCGGTACCGATTCCAACGTGCTGGTCGGCATCACCGATGAACTGCGTCAACTCGAATACGGCCAGCGGCTGAAGCATCGCGCACGCAACGTGCTGTCAGGTGGCGCCGGGCGTTCGACCGGGCGCACGCTGTTCGACGATGCCCTCGCGGGCGGCGCGCGGGCACTGGCGCAGCCGGCGGTCGGCCTCACCCCGGGCGCGCGGGCCGACATCGTCACCCTCGACGCCGCGCATCCGTCGCTCGCGGGACGCCGCGGCGATCCAGTGATCGACGGCTGGATCTTTGCGGCAGGAAGCGGCGCGATCGATTGCGTCTGGGCCGGTGGCCACAAGGTCGTCGAAGGTGGCCGGCACAGGCTGCGCCAATCCGCGCGCGAGCGGTTCAACACGGCGGTCGGGAGGCTCGTCGCATGAGCCTCGCCACCGACGCGTCTGACAAGCCGACGCTCTACAAGCGCATCCGCGCCGATATCGAAAAGCGCATCCTGACCGGCGAATGGCCGCCGGGTCATCGCATTCCGTTCGAGCACGAGCTGGTCGCGCGCTACGGCTGTTCGCGCATGACGGTGAACAAGGCGCTGTCGGAGCTGGCGCAGGCCGACCTCATCGAGAGGCGGCGGCGCGCTGGCTCCTTCGTCCGCCGGCCGCAGCATCTGTCTGCCGTGCTCAAGATCGCTGACATCCGCGCCGAGATCACCGCGCTTGGGCGCGCTTACAGCTACGAGTTGATCGGGCGCAAGCTACGCGCCGCAACCGCGGTCGACCGCGAGCGCCTCGGGGTCAAGAAAGCCGGCAAGGTCGTCGCAATCACCTGCCGACACAGCGCTGACAAGGTGCCCTTCGCCGTCGAGGACAGGTTGATTGATCTGTCATCCGTGCCGGATGCGGCGACCGCGGATTTCTCGCGCGAGCCGCCAGGCTCCTGGCTGCTTCATCATGTCCCATGGACAGAAGCCGAGCATACGATCAGCGCCATTGTCGCGGATGATCGCACGGCGGAGGCGCTCGACATCGCCGCCGGCGCGCCCTGCCTCGTGATCGACCGCTACACCTGGCGCAGCGCGCGCACGATCACCGCGGTGCGCCTGCTTTATCCCGGTGATTCTCACCGCCTTGTCGCGCGATTCAAGGGAGGCTGAGAGAACGATGTCGGTACAAATCGTGCAACGCTTCGGGCAACGGTCTGCATAGACCGACAGAGATCAACAGGACGTCAATCCATCTGGGCAAGAGGACGACAATCATGCGTAGTTCGACAATTTTTGCGACCATCATTGCAGTTGCAGCCGCCACTCCCGTGCTCGCCGACGACGTCAAGGTCGGCGTCGGCATCTCCGGATGGACCGGTTTCGCGCCGCTGACGCTGGCGAAGGAAGCCGGCATCTTCAAGAAGAACGGTCTCGACGTCACCATCAAGAAGATCCCGCAGAAGGACCGCCACCTCGCGATCGCCTCCGGCGACGTCCAGTGTGCAGCCACCACGGTCGAGACCTGGATCTCCTGGAACGCCAATGGCGTCGCAACCAAGCAGATCTTCCAGCTCGACAAGAGCTTCGGCGCCGACGGCATGGCCGTGCGCAACGACGTCGCCTCGATCAAGGAGCTGAAGGGCAAGACCGTCGCGGCTTCCGCGCCCGGCACCTCGCCCTATTTCGCGCTGGCCTGGATGCTGAAGAAGAACGGGCTCACGGTGAAGGACGTCACCGTCGTGAACCTCGAGCCGGCAGCCGCCGCACAGGCCTTTGTCTCCGGCCAGAACGATGCCGCGATGACCTATGAACCATACCTGTCGACGGTGCGCGCTGCGCCCGACAAGGGCAAGATCATCGCGACCACGCTGGACTATCCGATCGTGATGGACACGTTCGGCTGCACGCCGAAGTTCCTGAGCGAGAACCCGAAGGCGGCGCAGGCACTGGCCAACAGCTATTTCGAGGCGCTCGACATGATCGCGAAGGACCAGGCCAAGTCATATGAGATCATGGGCGCCGACGTGAAGCAGACCGGCGAGCAGTTCGGCAACTCGGCAAAGTATCTGCGCTGGCAGGACAAGGCCGCGAACCAGAAGTTCTTCGCCGGCGACTTCCTCGCCTTCAACAAGGACGCGACCGAGCTCCTGCTTGAGATCGGCATCATCAAGGCTGCGCCGAAGGTCGAGGACCTGTTCGACGCGAGCTTCATCAAGTAGGCCCCGACAATTGCTGGTCCCGCCGCACGGCGGGGCCAGCACTTGATCGACCATTCGGATAGACAGTTGATGCGTCCCCTGGATTCCGTGACATCGAAGCAGCGCGTGGCCTACGGCCTTGCGTTCTTTGTGCTGTTCGTCGCCCTCTGGTCCTGGGCAACCTTTGGCGGCCATGTGTCGAAGACCTTTCTCGCCAGCCCGCTGACCATGGTGCAGGAAGGTTATGACCTGCTGACGAAGCAGGGCTTCGTCTACGATATCGGCATGACGATCTGGCGGGTCGTCGGCGGCTTTGCGCTCGCCGCAATCATCGCGGTGCCGCTCGGCGTGCTGATGGGTGCCTACAAGCCGATCGAGGCATTCCTCGAACCTTTCGTCTCCTTTGCGCGCTATCTGCCGGCCTCCGCCTTCATTCCGCTGCTGATCCTCTGGGCCGGCATCGGCGAGTTGCAGAAGCTGCTGGTGATCTTCATCGGCTCGGTATTCCAGGTCATCCTGATGATCGCCGTGACCGTCGGCGCGACACGACGCGATCTGGTGGAAGCCGCCTATACGCTCGGGGCCAGCGACCGCGGCATCATCCGCCGGGTGCTCTTGCCCTCTTCTGCGCCTGAGATCGCCGAGATCCTGCGACTGGTGCTGGGCTGGGCTTGGACTTACGTCATCGTCGCCGAGCTGATCGGCTCATCCTCCGGCATCGGGCACATGATCACCGACAGCCAGGCACTGCTCAACACCGGCCAGATCATCTTCGGCATCATCGTGATCGGGTTGATCGGCCTGCTCTCGGACTTCATGTTCAAGGCCTTCAACGCCTGGCTGTTCCCGTGGAGGCTGGCATGACCACGCTCAAAATTGAACAGGTCTCGCGAACCTTCCCGGCGCGCCACGACAATGCGCCGACCAAAGCGCTGGAGCCGACCGACCTCACCATCGGCAACAACGACTTCGTCACCATCCTCGGCCCTTCAGGCTGCGGCAAGTCCACGCTGCTGCGCATCGTGGCCGGCCTCGACCGTCCGACCAGCGGGCGCGTCACCCTCGACGGACGGGAGGTCACCGGCCCCGGCGCCGATCGCGGCATGGTGTTCCAGTCCTACACGTTGTTTCCCTGGCTGACCGTACGCGAGAACATCGCGTTCGGCCTGCGCGAGCGCGGCGTGCCGGAGGCGGAGCGCAACAAGGTCGCCGACGCCTTCATCCGCCGGGTCGGACTTGCCGGCTTCGAGAACCACTGGCCAAAGCAGCTTTCCGGCGGCATGCAGCAGCGCACGGCGATTGCGCGCGCGCTTGCCAACGATCCAAAGATCCTGTTGCTCGACGAGCCCTTCGGTGCGCTCGACAACCAGACCCGCGCCCTGATGCAGGAAATGCTGCTGGGCATCTGGGAACGCGACCAGAAGACCGTGCTGTTCGTCACCCACGACATCGAGGAGGCGATCTTCCTCGGCAGCCGCGTCATCGTCATGAGCGCCCGTCCCGGCCGCATCAAGGCCGAGATCGCCGTGGACCTGCCGCATCCGCGCTCCTACAAGATCAAGACCACGCCCGAATTCGTCCAGTTGAAGGAACGGCTGGTCGAGGAGATCCGCACCGAGGCGCTGAAGGTTGCCGAACATGCCTGACACCAAGCTGCACGCCGATGGCGCGCGCGTCCTCGCCGATCTCAATGCGCTGCGTACGCTGGGCACCTACAAGACCGGCGTGCACAAGCCGACTTTCTCCGAGCCGCACAGGCAGTCACTGGACTGGCTGGTGCAGAAGCTGCCCGAGGCCGGCCTCACCGGCGCGATCGACGGCATCGGCAACATCCTCGGCACCTGCGCCAAGCCTGGACCAAAGCTGCTGGCGGGCTCGCACCTGGAAAGCCAGAATTACGCCGGCTGGCTCGATGGCCCGCTCGGCGTCATCTATGCGCTCGAGGCGGCGCGCGTGCTCAATGGCGATCCGTCCGTGAAGGGCGCAGTCGAAGTTGCCGCATGGTGCGACGAGGAAGGCCATTTCGGCAGCTTCCTCGGCTCGCGCTCCTATGTCGGACAGGTGACCGAGGCCGAGATCGACGCGGCGCGCGACCGCACCAGCGGTCGCACCATGCGCGATGCGCTCGCCGACATGAGGCTCGCCGGACGGTCACGCATCACGGCCGAACCGGGACGGCACATCGGCTATCTCGAAGCGCATATCGAGCAGGGCGACACGCTCGAGAGCGGCAAGCTCGCGATCGGCGTCGTCACCTCCATCGTCGGCATCTGGCAATACCGCATCAGTTTCACCGGCGAGCAGAACCACGCCGGCACCACCCGCATGGCCGTACGCAAGGACGCGGGCCTCGCGCTCGCAAAGTTCTGCGTGGCGATCAACGAGCGCTTCCCGGCCTCGTCCGGACCGCGCACGGTCTGGACCACCGGCCGCATCACGCTCGATCCGGGCGCGCCGAGCATCATTCCCGGCGGCGCCGAAATGCTGTTCCAGATCCGCGACGACAACCCGGCCGTGATCGCGCGGCTGGAGGAGTTGCTGCAGACGATGGCGGCTGAGGCCACCGCGAAGGGCACCTGCACCGTCGCCGTGGAGAAAATCCGCACCGGCGCGCCCGCCATGATGAACCCGGGCATCCAGGACGCGATCGAGGCCGCGAGCAAGATGCTCGCCGATGGACGATCGCTGCGTATGCCGAGCGGTGCCGGTCATGACGCCCAGATGCTCGCGACCATCATGCCCGCGGGCATGCTGTTCGTGCCCTCGATCGGCGGCGTCAGCCATCACTGGACCGAGAACACCGCCGACGCCGATATCATCACGGGGGCACAGGTGTTTGTCGACTCCTGCCGGCGGATTCTTGCGGGCTAACGCCTGGCTACTCCGCCAGATTGTGCTGCTGCCAGCGCAGCAGGTAGGCCTGCAATCGCCAGATCAGTGATGACAGCGCAACGCCGACCAGCATCAGCACGACAACCGCGACCATCATACCGGACGCCTCCGCTCGCGCCTCCGACTCGATGATCAGTCGCCCGATTCCTCGCTCCGCGCCAATGAACTCGCCGACGATCACCCCAATCAGAGCAAAGGAAATCGCAGGCGTCAGCGAGGCGAAGACCCAGGCCATGGTCGAGGGGACGACCACGGTTCGCGTGATCTGCCACTCGCTGGCGCCGAGCAGCCTCGCCGCATTGACAAAGCCCTCGTCGATCGAGCGCGCCCCTTCGAACGTGTTGAAGAAGACGAGGAAGACAACCACGATCCACGAAGTCACGATCTTCGAGGTATCGCCGATGCCGAAGGCCAGCACGATGATCGGCGCCAGCGCGATGCGGGGAATCGAATTCACCGCCGTGATAAACGGTTGGAAAATGGCGCTCAGCCGATCCGAACGGCCGAGTACCAGGCCGGCGACAAAGCCGCTGCTGACGCCGGTCACGAAGCCGAAGAAGGTGTTCTTCAGGGTGACGGCGGTCGCGATCCAGAGATTGTTCTCGGATCGCGCCATGCAGCGGCTGAATTCGCCATTGAACCAGCCGTTGAATACGCCGAGCTTCGACTTGAGGCAGCTCAGGATCAGCAAGTGCTCGAAGATCTCCGAAGGCTTGGAAATGAAGTAGGGGTCGAGCAGATCCGGCACCAGCCAGGGAAGGCGGCCATGCAGGTCGTATCCCCACTGCCAGATCGACAGGAAGCAGATGCAGATCAGCATTTGCCACGCAAACGTCCTGCCGGGGCTGCGTGCGCGTCTCATGGCTTGCGGCCCTTGATGAATTCCTCACCGAGCGAGTGCCAGATCAGCTGGAACAGCTCGGCATAGCGCGGCGTCTCCCGGATTTTCACCGCGTTGCGCGGGCGAGCGAAATCCACTTCAAAACTCTCCTTGATCCGGCCGGGCCGCGCGGAGAACAAAATGATCCGATCCGCCAGCGTCAGCGCCTCGCCGAGATCGTGGGTTACGAACAGCACGGTCTGCTGCTCGCGCTCCCAGATGCGCAGCAGCACATCATGCATGTCGATCTTGGTGTGGGTGTCGAGCGCACCGAACGGCTCGTCCATCAGCAGAACCTGCGGTTCGATCACCAGCGTCCGCATCAAGGCTGCGCGCTGGCGCATGCCGCCGGACAAGGCCGACGGATAGGCGTTGCCGAAGTCCTGCAGTCCGGCCTGCTTCAGGCAGGCATTGATCCGCTCCTTTCGCTCTGCTGGCGGAACGCCCGCAAGCTGCAGACCGTAACCGATGTTGTCGGCCACGGTGCGCCAGGGAAACAGAGTGTCGCGCTGGAACACATAGCCGACGTCGGGCGTCGCCTTTCCGTGAATGACTGGCCTTCCATCGATCAGGATCTCCCCGCTGGTCGGCTTGAGCAGCGTCGCGATCATGTTGAGAACAGTGCTCTTGCCCGACCCTGATGGACCCAGCAGAGCAACGAACTCGCCGCGCCGAACCTGAAACGACACGTCACGCACCGCCTCGATGGCCGCGCCTGCCAACTGGAAGGTCTTGCTCAGGCCGCGCACGTCGATGCGTTGCGTCTCCGCCGACGCAACGAACTCCGGCGCATGCATGGCTTGCACCGTCAAGCTGGATAGGCCTTGCGGGCCGCTTCGATGAAGCTGGTGTTGATGACGTCAGCCATCGCGAGTGGCTTGATGCCGGTCATTTCACGAAACCAGACCTTCTCACCGCGCGCCCAGCTGGCCGCATCGACGACGCAGTTGTAATCGGTGACCTTCTTCATGACCCCGATGTCGAGAAGGTTCGCATCGCGCGACGTGCTTCCGACATATGGCTCGATCGCATCATAGATCTCTTCGGGCGAGTGTCCCTTGATCCACTGGGTCGCGCGCCACAGCGCCGTGACGAACGCCTGCATCTTGGGCGGATCCTTGTCGATGGTCGCTTGCAACGTGAAATGAGACGTCACCGGCACCTTGCCACCGATATACTTGGCCCAGATCGCCTCGTCCGTGCCGTCGAACAACAGCGCACCCCAACCCTGTTCGACCGAGTCCTTCAGAATTGACGGCGAGTTGATGAGAACGTCGACCTGTTTCGTCTTTAACGTGCCCATCATGGTGTCGACGTTACCTGTGCCGATCCAGGTGACCTTGTCGTCCAGTCCCATGGTTTCCATATAGTAGGAAGCCCAGACGTGGTTGGTGCCGCCCAGCGACGATACCGAGACGATCGGCTTGCGCCCGTCGGGCCGCTTCCACTTCGCCAGCGCCTCAATGGTGGTGATGCCCTGGTCGAACAGATCCTTGCGGATGATGAAGATCGCGGCATTGCTGCGAGTATCGACCGGCATCAAGACCCGCGCGCTGCGGCCATGATTGGTTAGCTGCATCGGATGGGTGATGTCGCCGATGCCGATGTCACCTTGGGACGAGGCGATGATCTCGCGCGTCTTCACGCCGCTGCCGCCCTGGATCAGCTTGCAGTCGAGGCCTGCGTCCTTGAAGAACCCGGCCCGGTCGGCGATGAACTGGGATTGGTAGATCGGAATGGCCACTGGATAGATCACGCGGCCCTGCGGGGTATCCGCCCGTGCCCGCCCTGCCGCTATGGTGGCACCTGCGCCGGCGACGATGGTTAGCGCAGACCGTCTGGTGATCACTGTTTTCATCACGCGTGCTCCCTCTCCTTGCCTGCCACTTTCTCGAGCGCGTTCAGCACCGCATCGCCCATCTCCTGGGTCGAAAGCCTTCTTGCGCCGGCTTCGGCGATGTCGGCCGTTCGTGCGCCAGCGGTCAGGGCCGCAGCCACGGCCTGCTCCAGCAGCGCCGCATCATCGGGCCGATTGAGTGTCATGCGCAACATCATTGCGACGCTGAGGATGGAGCCAAGCGGATTGGCAACACCTTTGCCCGCAATGTCGGGCGCGCTGCCATGGACCGGTTCATAGAGTGCCTTGCGGCGCCCCAGCCGGTCCGGCGGTCCGAGCGAGGCCGACGGCAGCATGCCGAGCGAGCCCGACGCCATCGCAGCGCAATCGGAGAGTATGTCGCCGAAGATATTGCAGGTCACCATGACATCGAATTGCGCGGGCGCCCGCACGATCTGCATGGCGGCATTGTCGACGTAGAGGTGCGTCAGCTCCACATCGGAGAATTCCGCCTCGTGCAGCGCGGTCACCTCCTCGCGCCACAGCACGCTGGTTTCCAGCACGTTGGCCTTGTCGACCGAGCAGACCCGCCCCTTGCGCGTCCGTGCCAGCTCGAACGCGGTTCGCGCCACGCGGCGGACCTGGTTGGTCGTGTATTGCTGGGTGTTGAAGCCGCGGCGCTGGCCGTCCGGCAGCGCTTCGATTCCGCGCGGCTCGCCGAAATAGATGCCGCTGGTGAGTTCGCGAATGATGATGAAGTCGACATCTTTCAGCACCGAAGCCTTGAGCGGTGCGGAATCCGCCAGCGCCGGATTGGCGACGATGGGCCTCAGATTCGCATAGAGGTCGTACTTGCTGCGCAGCGACAGCAGACTTCCCGCCTTGCGCGCCGCCGGAGGAACTTCCGTGGTTTCGGGGCCGCCCGTCGCCCCCCAGAGGATCGCGTCGGCCTCCTCCATCGCCTCGACGGTATCCTCCGGCAGCACCTTGCCTGTCGCCAGATACGGGATGAGACCGTATTGCGCTTCGCGCAACGCCACGGGAACGCCGCGCCGGGCCGCAAACCATTTGAGAACGCGATGCGACTGGTCGGTCACCTCAGGGCCGATACCCTCGCCGCCAACCACGGCGACCTTGATCATGTTCGAAAGCGTGTTCATGCCTGATGTGTCCTGCCGATTATTCTGCAAAGTGAATCCACGGCCGCGCAGTGCGGTCGGATGCCTGGAATGCGCGGATCGCCTCGTCGCGCCGCAGCGTCAGCGAAATCTCATCTAAGCCTTCGAGCAGGCCCGCGCGCCGGCGCGGATCGATCTCGAAGCTGTGCCGGACACCCGATGGCGAGGTGACCGTCTGCTCCTCAAGATCGACACCGAGACGTCCCGCGCCCTGGCTCGCTTCGATCTCCGCGGCGAGGCTGTCGATGGTCGTCTTATCCAGCACCACCGGCAGGATGCCGTTCTGGAAACAGTTGGCGAAGAAGATGTCGCCGAAGCCGGATCCAATGAGGGCGCGGATGCCCATCTCCTGCAGCGCCCACACGGCCGCCTCGCGCGACGAACCGCAACCGAAATTGGGCCCGGTCACCAGGATTTGCGCCGCGCGGTAAGGCTCGCGGTTGAGGATGAACGCGGGATTGTCCGAACCGTCGGGCTGATAGCGCAGCGACCCGAACGCCCATTTGCCGAGACTGCCGCGGACGGAATTTCCGATCATGCGGTTGATGCTGATGATGACATCCGTATCGACATTCGTGCGCATGATCGGCGCGGCGATCGCGGACAGCTTGGTGAAGGGTTGCGGCATCTAGCGCTCCATCGTCCGGACGTCGGCGATGGCGCCTGACACCGCTGCGGCGACGGCCATCGCCGGGCTTGCCAGATGGGTACGGGCGCGCGGCCCTTGCCGACCGATGAAATTGCGGTTCGACGTCGATACCGAGCGCTGGCCGGGCGGCACGGTCTCGCCGTTGGCAGCAAGGCACATCGAGCATCCGGGCTCGCGCCATTCGAAACCCGCCTCGGTGAAGATCCTGTCGAGCCCTTCGGCCACGGCATCGCGCTTGACGGTCTCCGAACCCGGCACGACCCAGGCCCGCACGCCCGGCGCGACCTTCCGGCCGCGCGCGACCTCGGCTGCGGCGCGCAGATCGCTGAGACGGCTGTTGGTGCAGGAGCCGATGAAGACCCAGTCCACCGGCGTGCCGGCAATCGGCGCCCCCGGCTTCAGACCCATGTAGTCGAGCGCGATCTCGATCGCACCGCGGCGGGCCGGATCGGCGATGTCCTGGGGGTCCGGGATGCGGCCATCGACGCCGAGGACATGCTCCGGACTGGTGCCCCAGGTGATCTGCGGGATGATGGTTCCGACGTCGATGGTGACCTCGCGATCGAACACGGCGTCGCTGTCGCTTCGTAGCGTCCGCCACGCCGCGACCGCCCGCGCCCACATCTCACCCTTCGGCGCATAGGGACGGCCGCGGATGTAATCGAACGTTTTGTCATCAGGCGCGATCAGTCCCATTTTGGCGCCGAGCTCGACCGACAGATTGCAGATGGTGAGCCGCCCTTCGATCGGCATGTCCCTGATCGCACTGCCGGCATATTCGACGGCATAGCCGGTGCCGCCGGCGGCGCCGACATGGCCGATCAAGGTGAGGATGAGATCCTTCGCCGTGACGCCGAACGGCACCTTGCCGTCGAAATTGACACGCATGGTTTTCGGCCGACGCTGGATGATGGTCTGGGTCGCCAGCACATGCGCGAGCTCGCTGGAGCCGATACCGAAGGCGAGCGCGCCGAGCCCGCCATGGGTGCAGGTATGGCTGTCACCGCAGACGATCAGGCAGCCGGGCAGGCTGAGACCGAGCTCCGGCCCGATGACATGGACAATGCCCTGCCCCGGCTGGTCGAGGTCGAACAGCTGGATGCCGCTGGCGGAAGTCTCGGTCCGCAACGCCGCCAGCAGCTCCCATCCGGTCTTGATCGTGCCGGCCCGCCCGGACGCCGTCGAAATCGCATGATCGGGCGTTGCGAAGGTCAGCTCGGGATTGTGGACCGGGATGTTGCGGTTCTTGAGGTCGATCAGGCCGCGCGAGCCGCCGAGGTCATGCAGCAAATGCCGATCGACATGAAGGAGATCGGTGTCATCACTGACCTGCGCGATGACATGCTGGTCCCAGATTTTGGCCAGCAGCGTACGACCGTGCATATCCACGATCCGTCCTCCCATGTTCCGGCATCTGACGTGCCGTATGGCTGCCGATCATGCCGACCGACAACGATGTTGAGACGAACGATAGAAGAGCGTTCCGCAAATGTGCAGTGACGGTTGGGCAGGGGTGCCATCGCGGCCGGCGATGGCTGGCCGTCTGCGCCGGCGATGTCAGCCCCGACTGCGGACGACCGTCAGCCTGTCGGAGGCACTGCTCACGGTGACACGCGTCTCGTCCTCGGCCCGCAAATGGTCCACCAGCAGTTTCGTGACCGGCGGCAGCGACTTGTAATCACGCACGCCCATCACAAGCTCGCGGCGCGCCCAAGACTCGTCGAGCGGGATGGTGACGAGACTGTCGACGCCGTAGCGGCCGCGAACGATCTCGAGCGGCACGATGCCGACTCCCATCCTGGCATCGATGACGCGGAACAACGCATCGAAACTGCTGACGCGGATGCGCACCTTGAGATGCTGCCCGAGCGCCGCGGCCGCCCTGACGCACAGCGTTTCGATCGAGCTGCCCTTCTCCAGGCTGACGAAGTCGAAATCCACCAGTTCGCGGAAGCGAACGCTGCTGCGGCCGGCCAGCGGATGATCGCGCGTGACCAGCGCGACCAGATTGTCGCTGCGATACGACAGCAGCTCCAGGTCCTGACCGTCGATGTTGCCGCCGAAAATGCCGATGTCGGCGCGGTTCTCCATCACCGCACGCACGATCGCGGGGCTGAGGTCCTCCTCGATGTCGATGTGGACCAGCGGATGCTGCTCGAGGAACAGGCTGAGTTCATCCGCCAGCGCTTCGAGGATCGCGGACTTGTTGGCACAGACCCTGATTAGACCGCGTTTGCCCTGCCGATATCCCGTCAACTCACTCTCGAGGCTGCTGAGATTTCCCAGGATGATGCGAGCATGTTCGAGCAGGGCGAATCCGGCCGGCGTCGGCTCGATCCCCTTGGAATGGCGATGCAACAGCTCGACCTGGAAACGATCCTCGATATCGGAGATGCGTCGGCTGACCGCGGACGCGGCAATGTTCTTCTTCTCCGCCGCCTTCGCAATACTCTGCTCCTCGACGATCGCCACGAACAGCTGCAGCGTCAGGAGATCGATTTTAGCCGTCATCCGCCAGACCCTCGACACAAGCGTCGCAATGGCCAGTCTAGCCCTCAAATTTGCAGGAGGAAGTAAGCGGCGCGACTTATTTCGCACGCCTGTGCGCTACCGAGAACCCTTCTCGATGCGCACGCTCTCAGTGGCGACATTTAGCTCGCAGAAGCTCCGGTGCTGAAGCTCGAAGCAAGAACAAAGCTGTAAACGGCGTTGCTTCTTCCGCCTGATCAAACCACCAAGTGCTTGACTTATATGGTGGGCGCACCAGGGCTCGAACCTGGGACCCGCTGATTAAGAGTCAGCTGCTCTACCAACTGAGCTATGCGCCCGAAAGGCGGTCAATGCCTTGCGAGGCCGGTCGTTTAGCAAAGCGATCCGGGTCTGGCAAGCGATGTGACGCATGTTTTCCAAGGTTCTTCCACAGCCCCTGAAATGCGAAAAGCCGCCGGATTCCAGCGGCTTCTCCAGGGCTGATATCCGGGGAATCCCGGTGCGCTCAAAGACGCCCTTCCCGATCAGGGCCACTATCGCGGTCACCGCCGCGGAAGTGGTCCATGCCATGCTCCATCATGCGGTCCATGCCGTGCTCTCTGAAGTGGCGGCGCGGGCCATCCTCACCGCCGCCGAACGGGCCGCGGTGACGGGTCAGCAGGGCCAGACGGCGCTTCTGGCCGTCGTCGAGGGTCTTGTAGAGCGGATCGGCGGCGTCGGCGATCTTCTTCAGGGCCGCGGAGGTTGCGCCCATGTCGTCGGCACGCTGGCGCAGGCGGGCGACCGGATCGTCCGGCCTGTCGGCGTCCTTGTTCGCGTCGCCGGGACCTGCGTTCATCCGCGCATTGGCGCGGTCGATCCGCAGCTTGGCGAGGTCGCGCACCGCGGCCTCGACCTGCGGCCACAGCTTCTCCTGATCGGCATTGAGCTTCAGCCCGGCATGGACCGCGGCGATCCGCGCGTCGACGAAGGCAGCGCGGTCTTCGGGGTTCATGCGGGTGTGGCGGAAGTGCTCCATCCACGGGTGATGATAATGGGCGTAGACCGCGCCCGAGCCGGCGATGCTGAGCACGGCGATGGCGGCGATGGTGAACTTCCTCATAAGAACCTCCTCTGGAAGGATGTCCTGAAGATGGGCGCCCCCAAGCCGGGGCGCAACTTACAACTTGGACAGAGAGAGCGCTCTAACCAAGATGTAACGCCGCTGAACGTCTGTTCAGGTGTATCCGGAAATCATTCGCAACAAAAAAGAGCTTCCGTGCAGGCCGCACGGAAGCTCTTCATTCAGATCGGGTTCAGCCTAGTTCGTCGTGCTCTTGGCTTCCTTCTGGAATTCGTCGATCAGTGGCTGGCCGACGCGGCTCGCCGCGTCCTTGTAGACCGGCTCCATCGCCTTGCGCATCGCTGCGTCCTGCTCCGGCGTGAGCTTGATGATCTCGCTCTTGCCGCTCTTCTTGATCTCGGCGAGCGCGTCGTCGTTCTCCTTCTGCGACTGCGCGTTGTTGAAGTCGGTCGCTTCCTTCATCGCCTTCGAGAGCTCGTCGCGGATGTCGGCCGGCAGACCGTCCCAGAACTTCTTGTTCACGATCACGACGTAGCCGATGTAACCGTGATTGGTCTCGGTGATGTACTTCTGCACCTCGTGCATCTTCTGGGTATAGATGTTCGACCAGGTGTTCTCCTGTCCGTCGACCACGCCGGTCTGGAGCGCCTGATAGACTTCCGAGAACGCCATCACCTGCGGCAGCGAGCCGAGCGCCTTGAACTGCGCCTGCAGCACGCGCGAGGACTGGATGCGGAACTTGACGCCCTGGTAGTCCGCCGGCGTGATGAGCTTCTTGTTGGCGCTCATCTGCTTGAAGCCGTTGTCCCAATAGGCAAGGCCGGTGATGCCCTTCGGCTCGAGCAGCTTGAGCAGCCGCGCGCCGAGCGGACCTTCCGTCACCTTCCGCAGTGTCTTCAGGTCGGGAAGGATGTAGGGCAGATCGAACACCTCGAACTCGCGGATGCCGAGCGGGCCGAATTTCGAGTTGGACGGCGCCAGCATCTGCACGCTGCCGAGCTGCAGCGCCTCGAGCTCTTCCTTGTCCTTGTACAGCGTCGAGTTCGGATAGACCTCGATCTTGACCTTGCCGCCGGTGTACTTCTCGGCGAGTTCCTTGAATTTCTCGGACGCCTTGCCCTTCGGCGTGTCAGTCGCGACGACGTGGCTGAATTTGATGATGATCGGGTCGGCGCTGGCGGGGCCGGCAAGGCCCAAAGCCAGTGCCGCGACGGATGCCGCGATCGCGAAGGTGCGCATAATCTCTCCCTGTTGTTTTTGGGCCGCCCAGCGCGTGGACGGCCGTTCCTCATGCCGGGCCTTCAATACAGGCCGGCGCCGACGCGTGCTATTGGCTGTTCGCAGGGCAGGTATCTCTTTGGCTGTCATTCCGGGTTCGGCTCTCTTTCGAGCCGCCCCGGAATGACAAGCTTCGCTTGTCAGCTCGCCGCCGCGGTCGTCACGGTGTCGCGCTGACGCTTCATGACGATCTTGTTGAGCGCACCGAGATAGGCTTTTGCGGACGCGACCAGCGTATCCGGATCCGCCGCCCGCGCCGTCATCGAGCGGCCGTCATGCGACAGCCGCACCGACACTTCCGCCTGCGCGTCGGTGCCTTCGGTGACGGCGTGAACCTGGTACAGTTCGAGCTTGGCCTCGTGCGGCACCAGGCGCTTGATGCAGTTGAACACCGCATCGACCGGACCGTTGCCCTCGGCTTCCTCGATCCTGATCTGGCCATCGACGTCGAGCTTCATGGTCGCGCGCTGCGGACCATGGGTGCCGGCGATCACGGTCAGCGAGGTCAGCTTGATGCGATCGTGCGAGGCCGCCATTTCTTCATCGACCAGCGCCTCGATGTCCTCGTCGTAGATGTCCTTCTTGCGGTCGGCGAGCGCCTTCATCCGCGTGAACGCATCTTCCAGCTGGTTCGGACCGAGCTTGTAGCCCATCTCCTCCAGCTTGTGCACGAAGGCATGACGGCCGGAATGCTTGCCGAGCACCAGCGAGGACTGCTTCAGGCCGACCATCTCGGGCCGCATGATCTCGTAGGTCGAGGCGTCCTTCAGCACGCCGTCCTGGTGAATGCCGCTCTCATGCGCGAAGGCGTTCCGGCCGACGATGGCCTTGTTGTACTGCACCGGGAACGAGGTCGCCGCCGACACCACTTTCGAGGCGCGGGTCAGCTGCGTGGTGTCGATCTTGTTCCAGTAGGGGAATTTGTCGTTGCGCACGTTGATCGCCATCACGATCTCTTCGAGCGCAGCGTTGCCGGCGCGCTCGCCGATGCCGTTGACGGTGCACTCGACCTGACGCGCACCGCCGACGACGCCGGCCAGCGAGTTCGCCACGGCCATGCCGAGGTCGTTATGGCAGTGCACGGAGAACACCGCCTTGTCGGAGTTCGGCACGCGCTCGATCAGCGTCTTCATGAAGTGGGTGTATTCCTCCGGCACCGTGTAGCCGACGGTGTCGGGGATATTCACCGTGGTCGCACCGGCCTTGATGACGGCCTCGACGATGCGGCACAGATAGTCCATCTCGCTGCGGGTACCGTCCTCTGCCGACCATTCGACGTCGTCGATCTGGTTGCGGGCGCGGGCGACCATGGCGACGGAAGTCTCCAACACCTCCTCCGGCGTCTTGTTCAACTTCACCCGCATGTGCAGCGGCGAGGTCGCGATCACGGTGTGGACGCGGCCGCGTTTGGCAAACTTCACCGCTTCGGCGCAGCGGTCGATGTCGGCGGGATGGGCACGCGACAGGCCGGCGATGACGGCGTTCTTGGAGCGGCGGGCGATCTCGCTGACCGCTTCGAAGTCACCCTGCGAGGTGATCGGGAAGCCGGCCTCGATGACGTCGACGCCCATATCGTCCAGCAACTCGGCGACCTCGAGCTTTTCCTCGAAGGTCATGGTGGCGCCGGGGCACTGCTCGCCGTCGCGCAAGGTGGTGTCGAAAATGATGACGCGGTCCTTGTCGGACTTGTTCGCGGGGGCCATTGCAAATTTCCTTTTGAGCTTTTGCGCCGTCAGTCTGCTGGGCGCTTGAGGTGTCCGGTGATCTCGACCAACCCCTGAGCGCCCAGGCGCGTGGCGCCCAGCCGGCCCTCAGGGGCAAGTAAGAAGAAGGCCGCCAATAAGGAGGGTGGGCAGCAGCGCAGCCGGGATCGTGGCGGCGGCCAGAGCCACCTCCCCCGAAATCCCATCAATTTGGCCGCGAATCAGCATTGCCAGACCCTTTGAGCCCCAAATCCTCGGTCAAAACCGTTGACGGTTGGTTGCCGGGAGGCTCAGTGCGTCGTTTCTAGACGAGAAATGGCAGCAACTGCAACGCCAAAAGATGGTCAGCATAGGTGACCTACCATGGACCCAAAGGAGAGCGAGATGCAGCCGCCTTCTCGGCATCGTCCCGACGAAAGCCAAGACCCGCGGTCCGTCGATTTGATGCCCGTCCCAGCCGACCGGTCTTTGGCAAATCGGCATTCGCCTGGACCAGAATGGACGTCATATGCCGTAAATCCGAATTTCGGCGAAGCGAAATAATTTGACGTAGAGGAATTGACCCAGCGCTGGCGTGTTTTGCCCGTCAGGCAACGCAAGCAATGATGGCGGTTGAATTCTGCATGATGCGCAGCGACGCCGCTTACCCCGCCCGACGGAGGCGGGCCCTGTTCTCCCAGCGATCCAGCATCTGGCCGAGCTCGCTGGTGGCCGGCACCGGCGCCGTCATTTGATTGACGACAGTCACCTCGTTGGTGTTGGCAGGCGGCTGCGCGTTGAGCCAGTCCGGCTGCACGTAGCCGCGCCAGCGGCGGGCCTTCGCACGGCGTTGGCGGGACATCAGATCGCGCAGGACATAACCCGACGCAAACGCAATCGCGAGCAAGATGATCAGTACAGCGACACCCACAACAAACTCCGGCCTTTCGCCCCTGATCGTTTTGCGAAGCATCACACGCGAGGTCAAGGCTTGACATGAACGAAGCAGGCTTCGGCGGACTCCGCGGACAAACGAATTGTCGCGTTGCCAACAAGCGGCCGCAATGCAGCCGTCTTTCAGCCCACGCGCGACAGCTTATCGCGCAGAGGATGCGTACCTAACTCTCGCAACCGACAGCGGTCCGGACTAGTCTTCCGCTGCTCGGCCGGATCAACCGGCCAGCCGAAAAAACCGGGAGGACGCGAATGACACGCCAACAGCAGCGTGAGGATGTTGCGCTTTCACGCCGGACGCTGGTGCAGGGCCTTGCGCTCGGCGCCGCTGCCACGATGGCCGGAACGGGCACCGCGCTGGCCCAGACCGGACCTGCCGCCCCGCCAACGACGATCACCACACCGCCGCGCGACTTCGGTCCGCACGGCGCACCGACCACCTATTTCTGGGACCCCGATGTGATCGCGGTCGATCCCACCTTCAACGATCTGGCGCAACCCAACACCGCGATCAAGCGGCTCTTCACCGGCGTGCTCTGGGCCGAAGGCCCGGCGTGGAGCGCGCAAGGCCGCTATCTGTTGTGGAGCGACATTCCCAACAACAGGCAGATGCGCTGGAGCGAGGACGACGGCCGCGTCAGTGTGTTCCGCACGCCTTCCAACAACTCCAACGGCAACTCGTTCGACTTCCAGGGCCGCCAGCTCTCCTGCGAGCACCTGACGCGGCGGGTGACGCGCTACGAGCATGACGGCACCGCCACCGTGCTGTGCGACAATTTCAATGGCAAGAAGCTGAACTCGCCGAACGACGTCGTCGCCCATCCCGACGGCAGCTATTGGTTCACCGATCCGCCCTATGGCGGTCAGCTCTATGAGGGCGAACCCGACTCGGGTGGCAAGCTCAATCCCAGAATCGGGCAGCCGGCCGACTTCATGCCGAAGAAGCGTGAGCTGCCGACCAATTGCTATCGCATCGATCCCAGCGGCCGCGTCGATCTCGTCGTCAGCGAGGAGCAGGTGCCGGATCCCAATGGCCTCTGCTTCTCGCCCGATTTCGAGAAACTCTATGTCGTCTCGACCGGCAAGGGACCGGGCGACACCGGTCCCGGCGGCAAGGGTGAGATTTTTGTGTTCGATGTCGGCAGCGACAACAAGCTGTCAAATCAGAAGAACTTCTCCGATTGCGTGATCGACGGCGTCAAGTGCGGGCCGGACGGCGTGCGCTGCGACGTCAACGGCAACGTCTGGGCCTCCAGCAATGCCGGCCGCGCCGTTGGTTATAACGGCGTGACGGTGTGGTCGCCGGAAGGCAAATTGCTCGGCCGCATCCGCCTGCCCGAGGTCTGCGGCAACGTCTGCTTCGGTGGACCCAAGCGCAACCGCCTGTTCATGGCCGCGAGCCAATCGCTCTACGCGGTCTTCACGGCGACGCAAGGTGCAGCGCCGGGCTAAAGCAGCTCGTGAGCTGAATTGCGACGAGGCGCCGGCGTGCCCCGCCGGCGCCTCGATGTTTGGACAACCGCACCGATGCGCGAACATCGAGGCAAGAGAGGTGACTCCCGAACAAGGCCCGTGATAATTGAGCCATGGCAGACAAAATTCGCGTCGTTGTTCTCTATGGCGGCAGGTCCGGTGAGCACGAGGTCTCGCTGAAATCAGCCGCCTCGGTGCTCAGGCATCTTGACCGAGCGCGCTTCGAGGTGATCCCGGTTTCGATCGACAAGACCGGCCGGTGGCAGTGGAACGATCTTGCCGGGATCGATCCGGCACAGGTGTCTTTACCGATCCTGCCCGATGCGCCCGAGATACGGCTCGCCAGAGGCGCGGATGGACGCGGCGTTCTCATGCCGATTTCCGAAGGCGCGGGCGGGCCTGTCGCAATCGACGTTATCTTTCCCGTCATGCACGGCCCCCTGTGCGAGGACGGCACCGTGCAGGGCCTGCTGGAACTGGCCGACGTCGCCTATGTCGGGTCTGGCGTTCTCGCCTCCGCGGTCAGCATGGACAAGGACGTCGCCAAGCGGCTCGCTGAATTCGCCGGCGTCCCGGTCGCGCCCTATCGCGTGCTCACGCGCAAGGCCTTCGCCGCAGACCGCGCCTCCGCTCTCGCCAGGGCGGCCGAGGGTCTCAATCTCCCGGTGTTCGTCAAGCCGTGCAACATGGGCTCCAGTGTCGGCATCCACAAGGTGAAGACATGGGAGGCGCTCGGCCCGGCGCTCGACGATGCGTTTCGCTACGATCTCAAGGTGCTGGTCGAACAGGGCATCGACGCCCGCGAGATCGAGGTCGCCGTGCTCGAGGGCGAGACGTTGTTTGCCAGCGTCGCCAGCGAGCTCAATCCCAACGCCCATCACGAATTCTATTCCTACGAGGCCAAATATCTCGATCCTGATGGCGCACGCGTCGATCTTCCGGCCAAATTGGATGCGACCCAGATGGCGCGCGTGCGCGCGCTCGCGGTGCGGGTGTTCGCAGCCCTCGAATGCAGCGACCTCGCGCGCGTCGATTTCTTCCTCGATCGGCAATCCGGCGAGTTCTGCTTCAACGAGATCAACACCCTGCCCGGCTTCACGTCGATCAGCATGTATCCGAAGATGATGGAAGCCTCCGGCGTACCGTATGGAGAGCTGCTGACGCGGCTCGTCCATCTGGCGCTGGCCCGCTACCAGCAGCGTCATGCCCTGGAACGCGGCTACTCGAGCTAGATTGTCTCCGCAACGATAAGCTCTGAAGGACAAGCCATGCGCGTTGTAATCTGCGGCGGCGGCGTGATCGGGGCCTGTACCGCTTACTTCCTGCGCCGGCTTGGCGTCGATGTCGTCATCATCGAGCGAACCGACGTTGCGGCCGCGGCCTCCGGCAAGGCCGGCGGCTTCCTGGCACGCGACTGGTGCGCGGCCACACCGCTCGATGCATTGGCGCGGCGCAGTTTTGCACTTCACGCGCAATTGCCCAGGGAGATCGCGGGCGATTGGGGCCACCGTCCGATGAGCGCCTATAGCGGCTATGTCGCTCCCGATGGCGATCCGCGCCGGAATACGCCGTCCGCACGCGACTGGCTCAGTGACGGCGTCGTCATCACGCAACGCATCGGCACGACCGGGACGACCGCGATCGTTCATCCGCAAAAGTTCACGTCGGCGATGATGAACGCAGCAATCGCGCAAGGCGCCGAGCTTCGCCTTGGCCGCGTCACCGGCATCGTCCGCGATGCGGACGGGACGCGCGCGAAGGGCGTCGAGATTGAGGGCGGCATCATCGAGGCTGATGCCGTCGTGATCGCGATGGGGCCATGGTCGTTGCTCGCGGCGCAATGGATGAGCCTGCCCGCTGTCTATGGCCAGCGCAGCCCGAGCATCGTCTACGATATCGGCCCCAACGTGCCGGCCGACGCGTTGTTCCTGGAGTGCGAAACCGACGGCAGCGCGGTCTCGATCGAGGTGTTTCCACGCGCTGACGGCAGCACGCATGTCACTGCCCTCTCGGATATCGCGCCGCTTCCGCTCGACCCGGCAGCGGTCACGCCGGAGCGTGACGCGATCACGCGCCTGCAAGCCATGTCCGAACGGCTGTCGCCGCTGTTCCGCCCGGAAAAGATCATCGCGCAACAGGCCTGCTTCCGTCCCGTGACCGAAGACGGCCTGCCGTTGATCGGTGCGGTGCCGCAGAGCGAGGCGCTCTATGTCGCGACCGGACATAATGTATGGGGCATCCTGAATGCGCCGGCGACCGGCGAGGCCATGGCGCAGCTGATCGCAGAAGGCGGAACGCGCGACGTGAACCTCGCTCCATTCGGCCCGGGCCGGCTTGAGCCGCTCGATCCGTCGCTGCTGCAAGCGCGCTGAGCCTGCTCGATGGCAGCCGGGCACCTGCGATACACTCGCATGCCCGCCGACGAAATCTGCATGCCTGAGTGCGGAATACCCGTTCGCCAGCCGGATATTTGCGCAGCTAGACTTTAGTCCCCAACGTACAATCCTGAATACAGTTTTACTTGCCGAGGATTCTCTCGCCGCTATAGTCCGCCCCCAATAGCTCAAAGAAGCTTGGTTCAAGGGAGAGAACAACATGGATAAAGCACTCACTAGTGCATTGCGAAGTGCGTTTGGTGCGGCCGCGGCGGGCGCATTATTGGCAGCCTCAAGCCCGGCCTTTGCGGCCGATCCGATCAAGATCGGCGTCATTGCCGAAGCGCAGGCGATTGCCGGCGCATCGATCCCGCAGGCCGCGCAACTCGCTGCCGACGAGATCAACGCCAAAGGCGGCGTCGACGGCCGCAAGATCGAGATCATCGGCTACGACAATCACTCCTCCTCGGCAGATTCAGTGCGTGCCTTCCAGCGCGCGGTGAACGAGGACAAGGTCAACATGGTCATTGCCAGCTACATCAGCGAAGTGGTGCTGGCGCTGGAGCCGTGGGCGGCGCGCCTGAAGACGCCGTTCGTCACGCCGGGTGCGGCCTCGAACGAGATCAGCAAGAGCGTCCACGCCGACTACGAGAAGAACAAATACACCTTCCACGGCTATCTGACCTCGGCGGCACTGGCGCTATCGGTCTGCGACGGCGCCAAGGATCTCCTCGTCGACAAGCTGCATATGAAGACGGCCGTCATCATGAGCGAGGACGCCGCCTGGACCAAGCCGCTCGACGTCGGCTACGAGGAGTGCCTGGCCAAGATCGGGCTGAAGGTGCTCGACCACATCCGCTTCTCGCCTGATACCACTGACTTCACCCCGATCTTCAACAAGATCGAAGGCTCGAAGCCCGACGTGATCATCACCGGTATCTCCCATGTCGGCGTGCAGCCGACGGTGCAGTGGAAGAACCAGCAGGTGCCGATCCCGATGTTCGGGATCTCGTCGCAGGCCACCAACGAGACCTTCGCCAAGGACACCAACCAGGCGGCCGAAGGCGTGCTCTACCAGGGCGTCTCCGGTCCCGGCGTCGCGGTGACGCCGAAGTCGGTGCCGTTCGCGGAAAACTTCAAGAAGAAGTACGGCAATTATCCGTCCTATGCCGGCTACACCGCCTATGACGAGGTCTATTACATCGCCGATGCGGTGAAGCGGGCCGGCTCGACCGATGCCGACAAGCTGGTCGATGCGCTGGAAAAGACCGACTGGGAAGGCACGATCGGCCGCGTCCAGTTCTACGGCAAGGACGATCCGTTCACGCACTCGATCAAGTACGGCAAGGGCCTGATCACCGGGCTGATGCTGCAATGGCAGGACGGCAAGCAGAGCGCGGTCTGGCCCAAGGACGTCGCCAAGGTCGACATCAAGTTCCCGAGCTTCATCAAGCTCAGCAACTAGGACAGGAAATGCTCCCGGGACCACCTCCCGGGAGCTTCCACTTGCGGCGCTCCGCAGCAACTTCCCTCAAAGCGGCAGCTGACTGCCACGCGGCCATCAATCAATGCGAGCTTTCCAGATTCTGATCGATGGCTTTGCCATCAGCGCTCTCTACGCACTCGGCGCCACCGGTTTCACGTTGATCTTCGGCGTCTCCGGCGTGCTCAATCTCTCCCACGGTGCCATCATGGTGGCGGCGGCGGTGGCGGCCTGGGCCGCGGCCAGCATCCTCGGCGTCGGTACCTATGCCGGTGCGCTGATCGGGGTCGGCGTTGCCCTGCTCACGGCGTTCGCCACTTACTTTGCGGTGGTGAAGCCCATTCAGGACTCCCGGCGCATCCCGAATGAGGAGAAGGAGATCTTCGTCCTCACGGGCACGCTGCTCTGGGGCATCATGATCCAGGAGCTGATCGCCTATTTCTTCACCAACAACGCCAAGACGGTGCTGCCGATCGTCGAGGGCGTGGTGGAGATCCTCGGCGTTCGCACGCCGAGAAACGAGATCTTCACCGCGATCGTGTGCTGCCTCGTGATCGGACTGCTGTGGCTGCTGGTGAACCGCACCCGCACCGGCAAGGCGGTGCTGGCGGCCTCGATGAACCCGCGCGGCGTCACCCTGCTCGGACTCGAGCTCACCAACATCTACATCGTGGTATGGGCGATCTACGGCATTCTGGCCGGCATTGCCGGCGTGCTGCTCGGCATGTTCCTCGGCGTCAGCTCCTACAGCGTGGGACCGCTGACCGCGAGCGCGTTCTCGATCGTGGTGCTCGGCGGCCTCGGCAGCGTCTCCGGCTCGCTGATCGCCGCTTTCGTGGTCGGCTATCTCGAAACGCTGACGGCCTATCTGGTCTCGCCGGCCTACCGCACCATTCCGGCGCTGCTGCTGCTCGTGTTCGTGATGTACATCCGGCCCCAGGGCCTTCTGGGGAGGCGCTGAGATGGCGAGCTTCTTTACCTCGCGCCTGTTCTTCGTCTCGCTGGCGCTCGTCGTCATCGCAGCCACGCTGCCGCTCTATGTCTCCGGCTATGTGCTCGGGCTTCTCACCGTCGCGTTCTATTTCGGCGTGTTCGCGATGGCCTGGGACTTGCTGTTCGGCTTCGCCGGCGAAGTCAATTTCGGCCCGACCTTCCTGATCGGTGTCGGCGCCTATACCGCCGGCATTCTCAATGCCCAGTTCGGCTGGTCGGTCTATCTCTGCATCGTGCTGGGCGCGCTCGCCTCCGTCGTCGCCGGCCTGGTGCTGGCGCTGCCGGCACTACGCGTGCGCGGGCCGTATTTCGGCCTGACCACGCTGGTCGCGGTCCTGATGCTGCAGAATTTCGTCGTCGTGTTCGCCGATCTCACCGGCGGCGAGATCGGCCTCACCATCCCCGACGTCATCACCATCAATGCCGGAGCGAACTACTGGATCGCGCTCGGTTTCATGACGATCTCGGCGGCGATCCTCTACGGCCTGTCGCAATCGCCTGTTGGTCTCGTGCTGCAAGCAAGCGGCCAGGATCCGGTGCAGGCCGGCGCGCTCGGCTTCAACATCGTCAAGCACAAGCTCGCCGCCTTCATCGTCAGCGCGTTCTTCTCGGGGCTATCAGGCGCGCTGCTGGTGTTCTATTTCGGCACCGCCTCGGTCGGCACCGTCGTCGACGTCGCGGTCGGCGTCAACGTGATCGTCTCGGCCGTGCTCGGTGGCCGGCGCACCGTGCTCGGCGCAGCGCTCGGCGCGATCTTCCTGATCGTCGCCGGCGAATTCCTGCGCCCGACCGGCGAGCTTGCGACCTTCATCGTCTCGGCGGTGGCTCTCCTCGTCGTTCTGTTCTTCCCCGGCGGCTTCCTCGGAGCGGCCCTCTCGCGCGAGGCTCGCTCGTAATGGATCAGAAGCTTTCAAATCGGCCCGTGCTCGAAGTGCGCGGCCTGACCAAACGCTTCGGTGGATTGACGGCGGTGAAGAACCTCGGCTTCGAGGTCAACAGCGGCGAGATCTTTGGCCTGATCGGGCCCAACGGCTCGGGCAAATCCACCGCGATGAAGAGCGTGATGGGCATCGAGCGCCCGACCGCAGGCGACGTGATCTTCGAGGGCGAGAATGTCGCCGGCCTGCCCGCGCACAAGATTGCGCGCAAGGGCTTTGGCATGGTGTTCCAGCACTCGCGGCCCCTGAACCGGCAGACGGTGCTCGAGAACATCATGGTGGCGCTGTTGCCGGACAGCCTGTTCATGCTGTTTCCGGACAAGGCGCTGGTCGAGCGCGCGAAATGGATCGCCGACCGCGTCGGCCTGGGCTCCGTGATGAACCGCCGCCCGCCGACGCTGCCCTTCGCCGATTTGCGAAGGCTCGAGCTCGCAAAAGCCATCGCGCGCGATCCCAAGGTGGTGCTGGTCGACGAGCCCTTCGCCGGCCTGACCCGCGCCGAGGTCGACGTGTTCTCCGACCTGATCCGCAGCTTCCGCGACGAAGGCCGCGCGGTGATGCTTGTCGACCACAACGTCAAGAGCGTCGCGGCACTGGTCGACCGCGTGCTGGCGATGTATCTCGGCGAAGAGATCGTCACCGGCAAGGCCGAGGACGTGATGAAGAACGAGACCGTGCGGCGGGTCTATCTCGGCGGCGCGCTCGAGACCCATGCGCGGCCCGAGACCAGCTTCAAGGACAAGGTGCCGCTGCTCCAGGTCGAGAATGTCAGCGTCCATTACGGCAAGGCGCAGGCGCTTGAGAACGTCTCGATCCACATCCACGAGGGCGAGTTCGTCTCGATCGTCGGCCTCAACGGCGCCGGCAAGACCACGCTGTTCAACACCATCTCCGGCTTCTTGCCCTATAGCGGCGAGATCATCCGCGGCGGCGAAAAGCTGCGCGGCACCAGCCCGGCCAAGATCGCGCGCAGCGGCCTCGTCCAATGCCCGGAATCGCGCGAGCTGTTCGGCGAGATGAGTGTGCGGGAGAACCTCGATCTCGGCGGACAACATCTCGATGACGACAAGCGCGCCGCGCAGCTCGCCTGGCTGTTCGAGCTGTTCCCGATCCTGAAAGAACGCCAGGGTCAGCTGGCACAGACGCTCTCCGGCGGCGAGCAGCAGATGCTCGCGATCGGTCGCGCGCTGATGATGCAGCCCCAGATCCTGATCCTTGACGAGCCGACGCTCGGGCTTGCCCCCGTCATCCTAGAGCTGTTGTCCAAGGCGCTGGAGAGGATGCGGCAGACCACGTCGATCACGGTGTTGCTCGGCGAGCAGAACGTGACCTTCGCGCTGCCGCACGCCGACCGCGTCTATGTGCTGGAGCACGCAAGAATCGTCTGGGAGGGCGATCCCGGCCGCTTCGCCGCGGAAGCCGGCGCCGATTTTCTCTAAGTCGCGCATCAACAACAGAAAAACGAAAGGGAAACGACCATGCGATCATCGACGGTTCTGGGCTCTGCCCTCCTCACCTCCGCGCTGGCGTTGTGCCTCGCCGCCCCTGCCTACGCGCAGTCGAACGATCCGATCAAGATCGGCGTCATCGCCGAGGTGCAGTCGATCGCGGGTGCAGCGACGCCCGGCGGCGCGCAGATCGCCGCAGACGAGATCAACGCCAAGGGCGGCATCCTCGGCCGCAAGATCGAGATCGTCACCTATGACAACAAGAGCTCCTCGGCTGACTCGGTGCGCGCGTTCCAGCGCGCCGTGAGCGAGGACAAGGTCTCCGCGGTGATCGCGAGCTACATTTCCGAGGTCGTGCTGGCGCTCGAGCCGTGGGCTGCGCGGCTGAAGATGCCGCTGATCACCCCCGGCGCCGCTTCGAACGAGATCACCAAGGCGATCCACAATGACTACGAGAAGAACAAGTACACTTTCCACGGCTATCTGACGTCAGCCTCGCAAGCGCAACTCGTCTGCGACGCCGCCAAGGACCTGCTCGTCGACAAGATGCACATGAAGACCGTCGCGATCATGAGCGAGGACGCCGCCTGGACCAAGCCGCTCGACGTCGGCTACGAGGCCTGCCTGCCCAAGGCGGGCTTGAAGGTCGTCGAGCATGTGCGCTTCTCGCCCGATACCACCGACTTCACGCCGATCTTCAACAACATGGAAGCCAAGAAGCCTGACGTGATCGTCACCGGCATCTCGCATGTCGGCGTGCAGCCGACGGTGCAGTGGAAGAACCAGCAGGTGCCGATCCCGATGTTCGGCATCAGCGCGCAGGCGCTGAGCCCGACCTTCTGGAAGGACACCAATGGCGCTGCCGACGGCGTGCCGTCGCTGGCGGTTGCGACGCCTGACGTTGCGGTTACGTCGAAGACAAAACCGTTCGCGGCGGCCTTCAAGGCCAAGTTCGGCACGCCGCCCGCCTATACCGGCTACACCGCCTATGACGAGGTCTACATCATCACCGACGCGATCAAGCGCGCCGGCTCGACCGATCCGGACAAGATGGTCGCGGAGATGGAGAAGACCGACTTCGAGGGCACGATCGGCCAGATCAAGTTCTACGGCAAGGACGACGAGTTCACCCACGGCATCAAGTCCGGCCCCGGCGCGGTCACCGGCCTCGTCTTCCAGTGGCAGGACCAGAAGCAGGTCGTGGTCTGGCCGGAAAAGATCGCGGAAGGCAAGCTGAAGTTTCCGAACTTCGTGAAGCTGTCGCAGTAAATATTGGAAGGGCGGCTCCGCAAACGCGCAATGCCCGGGCATGGCCCGGGCATTGTCGTTCTTGCGTACGCGCTTGACGCACCCTTGGAGTGAAGCACCTTGCAAATTCGGCAGGGTCGATCACAGTAAGGCCGCACGCAGGCAGCCTAAGAATCTGCGGCTCATCAAGGAGGACGCATGCTCCCCTATGTCGCCCACGACCCCCGCTTCGATCGACTGGTCTTCGGCCATGTCAATCTCGAGAAGCTCACCAATGGCGATTGTCGCTGGGCCGAGGGCCCCGCCTACTTTCCAGCCGGGCGCTACCTGATCTGGTCCGACATTCCGAACAACCGGATGATGCGGTTCGACGAGACCGACGGATCGGTGTCGGTATTCCGCTCGCCGAGCTTCAACTCCAACGGCAACACCACCGATCGCCAGGGCCGGCTGGTCAGTTGCGAGCATTTCATGCGGCGCGTCACCCGGACCGAGCACGATGGCTCGACCACCGTGCTGGCAGATGCGTTCGAGGGCCACCGGCTGAATTCGCCCAACGACGTCGTGGTCAAATCGGACAATTCGATCTGGTTCTCCGATCCGACCTACGGCATCGACAGCGATTATGAAGGGCAGCAAAGCCCGTCCGAGATCGGCGCCTCCAACGTCTACAGGATCGACGGCAGCTCCGGTGCCATCACGCGCGTGGTGTCCGACCGGGTGCAGCCGAACGGGTTGGCCTTCTCGCCGGACGAGAGCCGGCTCTATGTCGCCGACACCGGTGCGACGCATGTCCGCGGGTTGCCGCCGACGATCTGGTCCTATGACGTTCGGGGACAGACGGTCGGGGAAGCCTCATTGTTCTCGACCTGCCCGGACGGGCTCTATGACGGCTTCCGTGTCGACCTCCATGGCAACATCTGGACGTCGGCGGGCCGCAGCGTGTTCTGCTACGCGCCGGACGGCGCCCATATCGGCACGATTCCGATCGGCGAGATCGTCGCCAATGTCTGTTTCGGCGGCCCGCGCCGCAACCGCCTCTACATTTGCGGCCAGACGTCGCTGTACTCGATCTATCTCAACACGCGGGCGGCGGTTTAAAACAGCGGTCAGCTCGTGACACGTTCACCGCGGCCGTAGACCAGCAGCATGAAGATGATGACGAGGCCGTAGATCACCTGGCGGCCGGCCTCGGGCATGTCCATGATCGACAGCACGCTGTTGAGCAGCACGATCAGCACGACGCCGATCAGCGTGCCGAGATAGCGGCCGCGGCCGCCGAGAATGTTGGTGCCGCCGATCACGACCGCCGCGATCGACGGCAGCAGATAGGCATCGCCCATGCCCTGATAGGCCTTGGTGGAGTAGCCGGCGAGCAGGACGCCGGCGAGCGCAGCGGCGAGACCGCAGAGCACGAAGCAGACCACGGTGATGCGGCGGGTGTCGACGCCGGCGAGATAGGCGGCCGCCTCCTTGTTGCCGATGGCATAGACGTAACGTCCGAGTGCCGTGCGCTGGAGGATAATCGTGACGAGCACCGACACGGCGGCCCAGACGAACAGGGCGTTGGGGATGCCGAACGTGCGATCGCCGGCAAGCATTCGCATCAAATCGGTGGCGGCGGTCTGCGGGGCGTAGCCGCCGGTATGCGCGACCATCAGGCCGCGCATCACCGCGTTGACGCCGAGGGTGAAGATCATCGAGGGCACGCGCAGATAAGCGACCCCGATGCCGTTGATGAGACCGACCAGCAGGCCAACGCCGAGCCCGACCGGAATGGCGAGCGGCCCGCCGATCGACGTCGCCATCATGGCCGCCGCGGCGAGCGTCCACGGCACCGACAGGTCGATCTGGGCGATCAGGATCACCATCATCATCCCGGCAGCCACGATGCCGAGGAACGCTCCGATCTGGAGCTGCTGCAACAGATAGGTCGGCGACAGCAGCGGCGCACTGCCGAAGCGGGCGAAAGTGTAGACCGTGCCGGCGATGAGGATGACGAGGATGAACAACGCCGCGATCAGGATCGGACGGTCGTCGCGGGAGAGTCCGAGGGACGCGGTCGTCATCGAAACAACTCCAGCGTATTCTTGACGCGCAGGACGCCGAGCGCGCCGATGCTGACCGCCCCCAGCAGGATCAGCCCCTCGAACAGCGGCTGCAGCAGCGGCGCGATGTCGAAGATGCGGAAGAAGAACGAGATGACGCGCAGCACCATGGCGCCGAAGATGGAGCCGATCGCGCTGCCGGTTCCGCCGAGCAGCGAGGTCCCGCCGATGACGACCGAAGCGATCGAGTTGAGCGTATAGGCGCCGGCCTGCGGGATGTCGGCATTGCCTGACGATGTCTGGATGGCCAGGAAAAGTCCGCCACAGCCGGCGAAGAAGCCGGCGAGCGTGAAGGCCGCGATCTTGGCGCGGTCAATCGGAAGGCCGGACATGTAGGCGGCGCCCTCAGCCGAGCCCACCGCATAGACGGCGCGGCCCAGCACGGAGCGGCGGAACGGCACCCAGACCAATAGCGCGATCAGCACAAGGAGCACGAAGGGCACCGGGATCCAGGCCACCGGCGCGAACCAGCTCGCGGCGCCGTCGTCGAAGATATGAACGGTCGAAGCAAAATCTCCGAGCGAGTTGGTCAGCGCCCAGTTGAGATCCTCGTCGATCTTGCCGCCCGGCGTCGGCCGCAGGAACAGCGCGATGCCGATATAGACCGCGCCGGTCGCGAGCGTCGCGATGATCGGCTGGATCCGTCCATAAACGACGACGCAGCCGTTGATGAACCCGGCTAGCGCGCCGGTCGCGAGGCACACGACGATCCCGAGCAGGATGCCGCTCACCCCGCCGGGAAAGGTGCCGAGGCCGATATGCAGGCCGAATATCTCGAGGTGCAACGGAGTGCCGCCCGCCACGCCCGTGAGCAGATAGCTGGCAAAACAACCCACCATGGTCATGACGGCGCCCACGGAAAGATCGAGCCCCGAGGCCAGCACCGGCACGGTCTGGGCCATCGCCAGCATGGCCAGCGCAAAGATCTCATCGCCGTTCTGCACCAGAACCGCGGACGAGAAGCCCTTGGGGTGGGCGAGATTGTAGAGCAGGTAGAGGATGGTGAACAACAGGACGGCGGTGACGATGCCGATGTTCTGGCGAACCCTGATGGCGATATCATCAAGCATGGATTGCTCCGGCAGCATCCGGCGTCGCGGCGTCGATGTTCAGCGCACTCGCGATGATGTTGGTCTCGGTGAGCTCGTTGCCTTCGAGCTCGCGCACGATGCGCCCGTCATACATGATCGCCACCCGGTCGCAGCAGCCGATCAGCTCGTCATAGTCGGTCGAGTAGAACAGGATGGCAGCGCCCTGGTCGGCCAGCTCGCGCATCAGCCGGTAAAGCTCCTGCTTGGTGCCGACGTCGATGCCGCGCGTGGGATCGTTGAGCAGGATGATGCGGGGATTTGTCATCAGCCATTTGGCGAGAACGACCTTCTGCTGGTTGCCGCCGGAGAGCGTAGAGACCGCGTCGCCGGGCGCACCGATCTTGATCTGCAGCCGCGCGATGGCGCGCTTGATCGCCTCGGTCTCTCGCGCGCGGTCGACCAGTGGTCCGGTCGAGATCGCGTCGAGCGAGGCAATCACCAGATTGTCCGATATCGACATCGGCAGCATCAGGCCTTCGGTCTTGCGATCCTCCGGCACCAGCGCGATGCCGACCGACTTCGCCGCCGCCGGCGAAGCCGCGCGCACTTCGCGGCCTTCGACGGTGATCTGCCCGGAGACGCCGCGCAGCACGCCGAACAGCGCCAGCAGCAGCGATTTCTGACCCTGGCCGTCGAGTCCGCCGAGGCCGACGATCTCGCCGGCGCCGACGCGCAGCGAGATGCGATCGAGGTGTCTGTCCCAGCTCAAATTCTCGATATCAAGCACCGGCCTCGACGCTTCCCGCGCGGGCTTGGGCGGATATTGGGTCGCGATGTCGCGCCCGATCATGAGCTGAACGATATCGGCGGTCGAGCGTCTGCCCTTGTCGAAGGTTTCGATATGGCGTCCGTTGCGGAACACGGAGGCGCGGTCGGCGAGCGCCTCGACCTCGTGCATACGGTGCGAAATGTAGAGAATGGCGACGCCCTCGGCCTTGAGCCGCGCCAGCATGGCATACACCTTCTCGACGTCGGCGCTGGTCAGGGCCGATGTGGCTTCGTCGAGGATCAGGAGCTGCGGCTTCTTGCCGAGCGCCTTGGCGATCTCCACCACCTGGCGGCGCGACAGCGGCAGATCGCGCACGCGCATCAGGGGATTGACGTCCTCGCAGCCGATCTCGGCCAGCAGCTGCTCGGCACGGCGGCGCTGTGCCCGTGCGTCGATGAGGCCGAAACGGCGCGGCGGTGACGAGATCGAGATGTTGTCCGCGACCGAGAGGTCGGGCATCAGCGACAATTCCTGGAAGATGCAGACGACGCCGGCTGCATTGGCGGCCGATGGCGTCGCGAAGCTCACATCGGATCCACCGAGACGCATGGTGCCGGTATCGGGCTGGACGACGCCGGCGATGATCTTGATCAGCGTCGACTTGCCGGCGCCGTTCTCGCCCAGCACCGCATGGATCTTGCCGCGCTCGCAGGCGAAGTCGACGCCCTCGAGCGCGCGCACGCCGGCGTAGCGCTTGGAGATTCCGGACAGGGTGAGGAAGGCGGATTGGGTCAGGACGGCATCCGGCATGGCGCGGCTCACGCAGCCGCGGCCCGGCGAAGGCCGGGCCGCAACCGTGACATCTCCAGTGCTCTCACTGGGTGTTCTTTTCGCTCTGCGACATGATCTCCGGCGCCGTGAAGTTGACGCCACAGGGCGTGAACTGGTTCGGCGCGAAGAAGTTTGCGTTGAGGTCCGGCCAGTAATTGGTGCCGGGCTTCAGATCCTTGTAGGTCGCAACCGGAATCGGGATCGAGATCAGCTGCGGCATGATGTTGCCTTGCAACGCCGAGATCGCCGCCTTGGTGGCGATGGCGACCAGCGCCGGGGACTGGCCGTAGGACATGCCCTTGAGCCCGTCCTTGGCGTGATCGGCGATCTGCTTGCGGTATTCGTTCTCGCCCTCGCCCGACATCGGCACGAAGGGGTGCTTCGCCGCCATCATGGCCTGAACGGTGCCGTCGGAGCCGCCTTGCGTGAACACGCCATCGAAATGGCCGTGCACGGCAAGCGCGTCCGCCGTCACCTTCTGCGAGGTGCCGGTGTCCCAATTGCCGACCACTTCGGTGATCTTGAAGCTGTTGCCCGCTCCTTCCATCACCTCGCGGAAGCCGAGATGGCGGTCACGGTCGACCGAATTGCCCGGCAGGCCGCGGACCTCGAGGATGTCGCCGCTCTTCTTGCCGCTTTCATCGATGATCCACTTCGCCGACATGCGGCCCATTTCCTTCTGGTCCTCGTTGACCATCATCACCTTGTCGGTGTCGAGGACGTTGTCGAAGGGCACCACGACCACGTTGTTCTTGTCGGCGAGGCGGATGATGCGGTCGAAGCCGTCAGGGGCCACCGCGATGGTGACGATGGCGTCAAAGCCCTGGTTGATGAAGTCCTCCATCGCGCCGAGTTGCGCTGCAACATCGGTACCGGTCGAGACGACCTTGAACTCCTTGATATTCTCCTTGATGCCCGGCTGCGCGGCGAAGGCCTTTGCCGTCTTCACCATCTGGATGCGCCAGGTGTTGCCGACGAAGCCGTTGACGAGGGCGATCTTGTAGGGGCCGGGCTTCTTGTCCCACTGGAAGAACTTGGTTTGGGACGACCAGGGCTTGAAGCAGGCGGGATCGGCGCCCGGACCGGATACGACCTTGGGCCCTGCGAGGGCGCTGACCGAGGACAGCAACAGGCCAACGCAAGCGAGCCCCGTAAAACGAAGCGTCCACACCATATCACTTCTCCTGAGCTTTTGTGTTCCACCCTTAAAGCGGCGCATGGCCGAGCCGGGAATTGAGCTTCCCGTGCAATTCACCGAGCTAGGATGGCACGCAACCTCCGATGCGCACAAGCCGAATGCCGGTCACGGGCGCTGCCGCGCTGCGAACACGAGGAGCAAAACCATCACAATTGCGGGAGACGATCCGGCGTCGCGCCGAAGCTGAAAACACACGCATGACAAGCGGATGTTCGGCCGGCCCGATGCGTCGCGGTTGAATGATCGCCAACCAAGGGACAGCGCAGCGCAAAAGAATGATACTCAGGGAAAAATGCTGACGCGATCATGATCGGCTGCGTGCCCGAATGGCCTGGTGCGGCGCATGTTGACTTTCGTGCACGCCCTCCAAATACTCGCCAAAAAATAAGAGACCAGTCGCAAACGACTGACCGGAGGGAGGGATAGGATGCCGACTTCACGCAGGCAGCTGCTGAAGGGTACGGCGGCTGCCGCCGCCACACTCAGCCTCGATTGGACCCGGGCCCAGGCGCAAGCCGAGAACTTGCGCATCGGCCTGATCTACGATCTCACCGGACCGTTCGCCGCGGGCGGCTCGGTCGCCTCCTCGATCGGCGCGCAGACCGCCATCGATCTCGTCAACGAGAAGGGCGGCATCGGCGGCAAGACCAAGATCGTGTCCGTCCCCGCCGACTCCCAGAGCAAGGCCGACGTCGCCATCAACGAGGCCGAGCGCCTGATCAGCCAGGAAAAGATCGACATCATCAACGGTGTCTATTCCAGCGCGCATGCCGTGCCGATGGCGGCGAAGGTCGAGCAGCAGAAGAAGATCCTCTGGATCACGACCGCGGTGTCGACCGCCGTGTTCAAGGACAAGAACCTGCAATATGTGTTTCGCGCGCAGATCCACTCCGACCAGTACGGCCAGGCCTTTGCCGGTTTCATGAGCGAGCACGCCAAGGCCAAGCTTGGAATGGAGCCAAAGGACGTCAAGATCGCGCTGATCCACGAGGATGGACCTTATGGTGTCGGCGTCGCGGCGGCGGACGAAGCTTATGCCAAGGAAGCCGGTCTTCAGATCGTGCTGAAGGAAGGCTATTCGGCATCGGCTCCCGATCTTTCGGTGCTCGTCACCAAGCTCAAGCGCGCCAAAGCCGACGTGATCTCGCATGCCGGTTACAACCCCGACATCACCCTGCTGCTGCGACAGGCGCGCGAGAGCGGGCTGCGCTTCAAGATGCTGTTTGGTAACGGCGCCGGCTACAGCCAGCTCGACAAGCTGCGGGCGACTTTCGGCACCGACATCGACAATTTCTGCAACATCGATCCGGTACCGGCACAGTTGCTCGATCCGTCGAAGCTTGCGCCCGGCATGGGCGACCTGATCAAGACCATGGTCACGCGCTACCAGGCCAAGACCGGTGCCACCGACGTGCCGCCGCACTGCTCGATGGGTTTCAACCAGACCTGGGTGCTGCTCAACAACGTGCTGCCGGTGGCCAAGGAGAAGTACGGCAGCTTCGAACCGGAGGCGATCCGCAAGGCCGCGCTCGACGTCGACATCCCACCCGGCGGCACCATCCAGGGCTACGGCGTGAAATTCTTCCCGCCTGGCACGCCGCTCTCCGGCCAGAACGAGCGCTCGACGCCGGTGGTGATGCAGAACTCGGGCGAGCATATCTCCGTGGTGTGGCCGACGAACATCCGGACGCAGGACCCGGTATTCCCATTGCCGAAGGGGTCGACCTACGGCACCTAGCGAGCTGACATCAGGCTGACACGCAACGCATCCTCTCTCCTCGCGAGAGAGGACGGTCGCCCGCGGCGGTGTGCTTGGCGCGGACGCCAGACCCCATTGCTCGTCGCGTTGCAACTGAAGTCAATTGCATCCAGTGGTGATCATTTTCGCGCTGTAGTTGGATTTTCGACCAGCGGGCAACTCATGCTGGTTGCGACACATAGTCCTTTTGAAACAAAAGCTTCCCAAAGTGTGAACTGGATAACTAGCGGCCGCTTCGTTTCGTACGTACAAGCCTATCAGCCAATCGCGCTTGGCCTTGGCATAGACGGCAAACCGGCTCGCATTTCGAAGCCGTCCAGCGCGGATCAGAATTCAGAACGCGAATTCCAATGATGGGGGTGACAATGCCCGCCATATTCGAATTGCTCTACAAGGAATTCTGCCGTGCCCGCCTTGCCGAGATGCGCAAGCAGCTTCTGCTCACGGGTAAACATCCCAACCATTTTCTGCCGGACGACGATCCCGCCGCCCCGGATGGGGTCGACCCGCAACACGAAGCCGAATTGAAGCGCACGCGGGAATAATGACGTCGCGGCAACAATATTTTCAAAGGTAGTCCAATCTCAGGAGGCAACATTGAATACGCCCGAATTCTATGCTGCGTCGATTGCCTGCCTGTCTTGCCTGACCATCGTCGTGATGATGGCCGTCGGAGCGTGGTAGGGCTTTGCACTTCCCTTCTCCCTTGTGGGAGAGGGTGCTTGCCGCGCGGCGGCGAGACGGGTGAGGGGTTGTCTCCGCGAGCACATCTCTCGATTTGAATTCGCAGATGGATACCCCTCATCCGGCGCTTCGCGCCACCTTCTCCCACAAGGAGACAAGGATTGCAGCGAGCCAGCAGTGTCGCCCTACAATACCACCCTGCGCCCCTCTTCCGCCGCCCAGTAGCCGGCGTAGTTGACCTTGATCGTCTCGTAGGCCAGCGCGAGGTCCGATAGCGGTTGCCGGCCCGTGGCGGCGCACTCCATGAAATCCTGGATTTCCTGGAGATAACCACGCGTCCATTCTTCCTCGAGACAGACATATTGCCAGCCGGTTTTGCGGTCGACCTTCTCGGTGATGTAGACGTTCGCGAGTTTCTCCTCGTTCGTCTGATAGCTCATCAGATGATTGTTCGGGGTGATGTTGGCGAACAGTGAGCCGCCTGACGTGTAGGTCTCGATCAGATTACGCACGCCGCCCATGATCATGTCGCCGGAGAACACGCTGGCCTTGGTGCCGTCGGAGAAGGTCGCCGTCAGCGTGCCCCAATCCTCGACATCAACAGGATTGGCCTTGATGTAGCTGCGCTCTTCCGGCTTGAGGCTTGCGGTGACATTGCCGACATCGCCGGTCACGCTGGCAACATTGATTTTCTCCCCTCGCGCGCGCGCCTCGACCTGCTTGAGATAGAGCACGGCCGAAAGCGGATGACAGCCCATCCGGATCAGCGAGCCGCCGCCAGTCATCGCCCATTGCGCGGCATGCGCCGCATGCGAGCCGGAATGGCTCTCCTCACCCTTCATGAACAGAATCTTGTCTTTCGTCGCCTTGAGGATCTCGGCGGTCTTGGTCACCGCCGGCGCGTAGATCCAGTCCTCGGCATACATGAAGAGTTTTCCGGTTCGCTCGATCGCGGCACGGGTCCGGTCCATCTCCTCGATGAGGCGCTCATACATCAGCGCCTTCGGCACGTGCTTGCCGATCGGCCGCTTGTCGCCGTCCCGACCAAAATAGCCGGCAAAGGGCTTTTCGCAGATGACGTGCTTGCCGGCCTGCATGCTGGCGACGATCATCTCGGCGTGAAGATTGGGCGGCGTGCAGATGTCGACGACATCGATCTCGGCGTCGGCGATCAGCTCCGCAAAGCTGCGATAGACGCGCGGGACGTTGTGACGGGCGGCAAACTCGACGACGTGATCGCCGCGCGCGGCGACCGCCGTCACCTCGACATCCACGCCATAGACCCGCCGGAACGCATACATATGCAGCTCCGACACGAAGCCGCAGCCGACGAGTCCAACCCTGATCCTGGCCATAGTGCCCCCTTGCTTTTGGGCGGCACTATAGCCCGAAGGCGAAGCTATTCCACCGAGACCCGCACCACGCCCGCGCTCATCATGCCGAGTGCCCGGGCGGCAGGCACAGAGAGATCGACGATGCGGCCGCGGATGAAGGGACCGCGATCATTGACGCGGCATTGGATGGTGCGTCCGCTATAGGACACTCTCAGCACGCTGCCGAACGGGCGCGTCCGGTGCGCACAGGTCAGTTCGCCGCCTCTGCCGGCCTTCCCATATCCATAATATGAGGCAAGTCCGCTTTCAGCGTGGGCGACGGAAAATGCAGAAAGCGACAAAGTGGTCAGACAAAACAAGAGTGTCGGCTGCGCTCGCACGGCACCACTCCCCGGTTGGCCCTGCCCGGCGCTGCAACGTCGTCTGGTTCCAGAAGGTTCCACAACACTGCCGGGGCGATGCCCGGCAGTGCCATCACACATTGTTACTGTTTGTGAAAGACCAGGGCCCGAACCTCAATACTCTCGCGAGGTGGAGCGTCGACCGGTGTGGTTGGATCGACGAAGGCGGTGTGCGGCCCGAAGCGCGTGCGGCCATCGGTTGCCGAGTCGTAGCATTTGAGCAGCAGCGCCTCGTCCACCGTCATCTCCGGAAAATAGAACCAGCGATGATCCGGATTGTATTTCACGGAATAGGTCTCGCCGCGGCGATTGGGATAGATCAGATCCGAAGCGACGAGATCCTCGGGCGCGACAGTCGTGCCATCGGCCATCGCGAGCGGTGAATCGCGCAACGGACCACGGATCGGCCGCCAGTGATTGATCACCTGCACGCGGCCCTTGAGCAACTCTTCGGCCTCGTCAGGCAGATGCTCACGCACCCGGTTGGCGCCGGAGACGGCGGTCTGGTCGACATGGACGCGCGTTGCGGGCTGGCGCGGACCACCATCGCGAATGTCAGGAGCGCCTTCGACGCGCTTGCGCACGGTGTGATCGAAGATGACAACCCGGTCGGCCTTCAGCGTCGCGCGAAGAAACGCCTCGACGGCGGGATAGTAGACGGTGCGGATTTCCTCGTCGTTGTAAAAATCCTTGACCTGGTTGGGGTGGCGCACGAGCGCGAAGCCTTCGCGATCCAGCGAGAAATTTTCAGTGATCAGGCGCGCATCGAAGATGGGGACCCGATGCGGCTCCGGCAGCGACGTGCTCTTGGGTTCGCCCGGCGGCGGATCGAAAGCGTAGGTTCGTGGCTTGCCGGAAACAGGCGCGAGGTAGTTGAGTTCGGCGGTAACGAAGGGAAGCGATTCGATTTTTGTTTCTTGCAGGCCCATGGCCGGTCTCCCGATGTGGTCGTCCGAATGATTTTTGACGACGTGCAGCGGGCCGCAAGGGAGCTGATGCAAATAGCAATGAAGGTATTGTCTCAGGCTCGGAACGCAGAAGGAATGTTTCGAAGAAGCCGGTTGAGTTGAAATGTGCCTCGCACACTTCACGGGTGCTTGAAAGCCCTGTGAGATCTCGTGTCCCGGACGCAGAGCATCACGCAGTGATGCGCTGCTGGGCCGGGCTCCGCCCGATCAAAAACTATATATGCGGCACAAGTCGCGGCTCCGCGGAGCAGGACAATGCGCTGCACCGCTGACCGTGTGGCTGTCGCTCTATCTGTTGCGAGCGCCGTTCAGGCCTGAGCGATCACCAATAATGACGGTAGTAGGGACGATAATAAGCCCGGGGCCGGTAGTAGCCATAGCGATAACCGTAATACGGGCGATAGGGCCGATAGTATCGCGGATAGGCCGGCCCGTAACCGTAGCCATAATAGGCCGGCGCATAACCATAGCCGTAGCCCGGATAGCCATAGCCGCCACCATAATAAGGTCCGCCGCCATATCCGTAACCGTATGGCGCGGCGGCGATGGCGCTGCCGATGATTGCGCCGGCCGCAAGGCCGCCGAAACCCCAGCCCCAACCACGGCCGCGCCAATAGACCTGCGTGACATCATCGCCGGCCGCGGCCTTCATGGTCGCGACATTGGTCGGCATCGGTGCGGCTGAGGCCTGCCCGATTTGGCCGGCCATGACCCCGACCGTCATTGAGCAGGCAATTGCCATTTTCCAGATACTCATCGTCTCACTCCCTGTCTGACGTTTCGTTCGGAAAAGCATCGCCAGCCATGATCTTGCATCCTGGCGCCAAGTCAAAGCCCCGAATTTCGCGTGCAGCGCACAAGACGGCCGCACATGCCTCAATTATGACCGGCCGACGACGACGCTGAAGGGGGTATCACGCCGCGGCAAAGCGTTAAGCTTCCGACGCGTCGCAACCAACAAGCACCTTCCCGATTTACCATTCGTACCGTTACTATCGGTTGCAATCGTGCGCGGCCGGGAGGCTCTTCGCGAAGGCCTGAGCTTGCGCCAGTCGAGTGGGAGGATGACCATGAGTGCCGCCGGAAATGAGCCGCTTGCCCGCCAGGCGTTGGCATTTGTCCTGGCCGGCGGTCGCGGCAGCCGGCTGCTGGAATTGACCGACCGGCGCGCCAAGCCCGCGGTCTATTTCGGCGGCAAATCCCGCATCATCGATTTCGCGTTGTCCAACGCGGTGAACTCCGGCATCCGCCGTATCGCGGTCGCCACCCAGTACAAGGCGCACAGCCTGATCCGGCATCTGCAGATGGGCTGGAATTTCTTCCGTCCCGAACGTAACGAGAGTTTCGACATCCTGCCTGCAAGCCAGCGTGTCTCCGAGAACATGTGGTATGTCGGCACGGCGGACGCCATCTACCAGAACATCGACATCATCGAGTCGCACAATGCGCGCTTCATCGTGGTGCTGGCCGGCGATCACATCTACAAGATGGATTACGAGGTGATGCTGCGGCAGCACGTCGACAGCGGCGCCGACGTCACGGTCGGCTGTCTCGAAATGCCGCGTGCGGAATCCTCCGGTTTCGGCATCATGCATATCGACGAGAACGGCTGGATCCAGCAGTTCCTCGAGAAGCCCAAGGATCCGCCGCCGATGCCGGGCAAGCCTGACGTCTCGCTCGCCAGCATGGGCATCTATGTCTTCAATTCGAAATTCCTGTTCGACGAGCTCAAGCGCGACGCCGAGGACCCGAACTCGAACCACGATTTCGGCAAGGACATCATCCCGTATATCGTCAAGAACGGCCGTGCCATCGCGCACCAGTTCTCGACCTCCTGCGTGCGCTCGGGCAGCGACCCCCGCGCCTATTGGCGCGATGCCGGCACAGTCGATGCGTATTGGGCCGCCAATATCGACCTCACCGACGTGGTGCCGGAGCTCGATCTGTTCGACCGTGCATGGCCGATCTGGTCCTATGCGGAGATCACGCCGCCCGCCAAGTTCGTCCACGACGAGGAGAGCAGGCGCGGCCAGGCGGTGAGCTCGCTGGTCTCGGGCGGCTGCATCATCTCCGGTGCGTCGCTGCGCCGCTCGCTGCTGTTCACCGGCGTGCGCATCAACTCCTATGCCAATGTCGAGAACGCCGTGATCATGCCTTACGTCAGTGTCGGCCGCGGCGCGCGGCTGAAGAACGTCGTGATCGACCGCGGCGTGGAGATTCCGGAAGGACTCGTCATCGGCGAGGATCCGGAATTTGACGCCAAACGCTTCCGCACAACCGAACAGGGCATCTCGCTCGTCACCCAGCCGATGATCGACAGGCTCAATACATGACGCCTGTACGCGTCCTCGCGGTCGCTTCTGAAGTCTATCCCATCATCAAGACCGGCGGCCTCGCGGACGTCGCCGGCGCGTTGCCGATTGCGCTGAAGGCGCACGGCGTCGAGATGCGCACCTTGATGCCGGGCTATCCTGATGTGATGCGGCTGCTCTCGGGCGCGGATGAGATCCGGCGCTGGCCGGATTATTTCGGCGGCCCGGGCCGGTTGCTCGCCGGCTCATACGACGGGCTCGATCTGTTCGTGCTCGACGTGCCGCATCTCTATGCGCGGCCGGGCAACCCATACGTCACAGCCGAGGGCGTCGACTGGCCCGACAACGGCGTGCGCTTCGCAGCGCTGTCGCGCGTCGCGGCTGATATCGGCCACGGTCTCGCCCGAGCCTTCGTTCCTGATGTGGTGCATGCCCATGACTGGCAAGCCGGGCTCGCGCCGGCCTATCTGCACTATGACGGCGGGCCGCGGCCGGGCACGGTGATGACCATTCACAACATGGCCTATCAGGGCAAGTTCGACCGCGATCTGGCAAGAACGATCGGCCTGCCCCGGGATGCCTCGTTCGACGTCCACGGCCTCGAATATTTCGGCGGCATCAGTTTCCTGAAAGCCGGCCTGCAACTCGCCGATCGCATCACCACGGTGTCGCCGACCTATGCACATGAGATCCAGAGCGACGAAGGCGGCATGGGGCTTGGCGGCCTGCTGCGCGAGCGCTCCAGCGTGCTGAGTGGTATCCTCAACGGCATCGACACCGAGGTCTGGAATCCGCAAACTGATGCGCATATCGCCTATCGCTTCGGCGCGCAGGACCTGACGTTCCGGTCCGCGAACAAGGCGGTGCTTCAGCAGCAATTCAATCTCGATTCCTCCGACGAAGCGCCGCTGCTCGGCGTCATCAGCCGGCTGTCCTGGCAGAAGGGCCTCGACCTCCTGCTCGAGGCCATCCCGACGATCCTGGAAGAAGGCATGCAGCTCGCGCTGCTCGGCAGCGGCGACCGCGATCTCCAGGATCGTTATCAGGCCGCCGCGCGCGCCAACCCCGGGCGCATCGGGGTCTTGATCGGCTACGACGAGATTCTCGCGCATCTGATCCAGGCCGGCTCCGATGCGCTGCTCGTGCCCTCGCGGTTCGAGCCGTGCGGGCTGACCCAGCTCTGCGCGCTGCGCTACGGCGCAGTCCCCATCGTCTCCCGCGTCGGCGGCCTCGAAGACACCATCGTCGACATCGACGAAACCGGACGTGACGCCACCGGCTTCAAATTCGGTCCGGTGACGGCAGACGCCTTCGCCGGAACGCTGCGGAAAGCCAATGCAGCCTTTCACAACAAGGCAACCTGGCGGCGGCTGCAATTGAGCGGCCTTGCGACCGACGTGTCCTGGCGCAACCGCGCCGGCGAGTATGCCGCGCTCTATCGCAGCCTGACGGCGTCCCGGCGTAGCTGACGTTTCTTCGCCTCTCTCCGTATGCGGCAGAGCGGTCGCATATGGATTTCATGAAGATTGTCTGCGGGTTTGCTAGGCCTCTCCCGCTTACGGGAGAGGAGAAGGAAGAGTCATCATCCAAACATATACGACGCCATCGCGACATTTGCGACCTCGTCGACGAAGACACGCTTGCCGACGTCGCTGCCGGCGGCGCCGGCCGCCACCATCAGCGGCAGCAGATGGTCCTCGCGGGGATGGGCGAGACGGGCGCTCGGCGCATTCTCCCAGTCGACCAGCATCGCGTTGCGGCGCGCAACATCCGGATTGCCGATCGCCTCGTTCAGATAGGCCTCGAAATCATACGAGACGGGCTTGGACTCGGCGCGTCCAAACCCGCGCATGTTGTGATAGGTGAGCCCGCTGCCGACGATCAGAACGCCTTCGTCGCGGAGCGAGGCGATCGCCTGCCCGACCTTGATGTGCTCGGCCGCATCATAGCTCGACTTCAGCGACAGCAGCACGATCGGCATGTCGGCGTTCGGATACATCAGGCCGAGCGGCACGAAGGTGCCGTGGTCAAACCCCTGATTGGGATCTTCCCGGCAATCGAGACCTACATGCTTGAGCAGCGCCCTCACCTCCGCGGCCAACTCGGGCTGGCCCGGCGCCGGGTACGTGATGTGATAGGTATGCTCGGGGAAACCGTAATAGTCGTACACCATCGGCGGATGCGCCGAGGTCGACACGGTGAAGGCGTCGGCTTCCCAATGGCCGGTGATGACCAGCACCGCCTTCGGTCTTTCAGGGAGAAGTTGCGGCAGCCGGCCGAACTCCGCGGCGGTCTTGGCATATTGCACCCGCCGGTCCTCCATGAAGGGCCAGGGGCCGCCGCCATGGGACAGGAACAGGGTCGGAAATCGCGTCATGTGTGTCGGCTCGTTTCAAAGTCAGCATGCGCGGGTTAAACGCCCGCGCGATCGGCGGCGAGCATAGGCAAACCGGTATGGTTAGCAAGTCGTTAACGATTTACCTCCCACACTCCCGCCGTGGTCGAAGGAATCGGCCAGAAGACGAGCGAGACGTGAGATGAAGAAGTTTGCGCTGGGGGACGTCGTCAACAGTGACAAGGGCCGCCGCGGCGTCGTCCGTGCCGCCTACCGGTCGAAGGAAGGCCAGCAGTTCTATGCCGTCGAGAAGGACGGCGTGATGGACTACCTCGAGGAAGACCGGCTGAGCCCGGCGCCGCGCGTCGAGCTCGCGGCCTAAGTCCACTTCATTTCTTGTTCTCGCGTGCGACCCGGTCGAGACGCTCGGACCAGGGATCGTCGCCGCTCGCGATGTGATCGTTTGCGATCAGCAGCAGATGATCGCGATCCGCGGCCGCATCCCATCGCGGCAGCTCGGCGCCGTTGGGATCGCCGCTCTTCGCGAAATTGATCCAGTAGGACCGCATGCGGTTTGCGACCTCGCGATCACGTCGCGAGAAGATTCCCGCACCGGGAACGCCCTCCACACCGAAGATGAACTGCAACTCGCGCCCGTGGCCCGCGTCGGGATTGCCGCGCCGGGCTTCCGGCACATAGGCGAAGCGATAGCGGAACGTGGGTGCCCCGGTTGCGGCATGAAGCCGGGCAAGCATCCGCACCGGCTCGGAGAAGACCTTGTCGGTGTAGAAGCTCGCTGCAAGGTCCGATGGTTTGGCGGCATTCGGATAGAGCTTGCGCAGCTCGTCGGAACTCTCGGTGGAGGACGACAGCGCGTCCTTGACCTCCAGCTCGCTGTCGAAGCGGGTCTCGTCGTCATTCGAGCCGATGATCAGGGGAATGCGGCTCTCGTGTCCTGCCGCAAACCCCGCGGCGATGTCTTCCGTCACCAGGTGTCCATCCATCGTCGGCGTAAAGCTGCGCGGCGATTTCTCCAGCAGGCGCTTTTCAGCGGCAAGCAGACGCGCCGGCGTGACGGCGCGCAAATCCGCCGCCTGCCCGAGCGCGGCTGCAAACTGCTGGCCTGTTGCAACGGCCTCCTGCGACGACGGCAGGCGAGCACGGCCGGGCACCGATTGCAGAATGGCCTTCTGAAAGAGATCGCGCGATCGGGGACACAGCATCAGCAGCGCGATCGATGTCGCACCGGCACCATTGCCGAACAGCGTGACGTTGTTCGCATCGCCGCCGAAGGCAGCGATGTTGTCGTGCACCCAGCGCAGTGCCGTGATCTGGTCCATCAAGCCGAAATTGCCGGAGCCGCTGTCCGACAGCGCCGGATGCGTGAGCCAGCCGAGCGCGCCGAGACGATAGTTCACGGTGACGACGATGAGGTCGGCCTGCGCAAACCTTGCGCCGTTGAACAGCGGATCATTGGCGGTGCCGGTGACGAAACCGCCGCCATGAAAGAACACCATCACCGGCAGCGGCCCGTCGACGCCGAAGGGACGAAACACGTTGAGCGTGAGGCAATCCTCGCGCGCGGCCGGCAGCAACGGCTGGAGACAGGGCGCGGCATAGTCGTAGGCCATGCTCATCTCCGAGCTCTCGGGCAAGGCCTGCGGCGGACGCCAGCGCAGGCCGCCGACCGGGGGCGCTGCATAAGCGAGGCCCTTGAACGACGCCACCTCGCCCTCGACGGCGCCGAGCATCTGGCCTTCGCGCGTCAATGCAAACGGAAACTGACCGACCGCCTGCGCGACGGCAGGACCGGCGCAGCAGAGAAATGAAGAGGCCACAACGAGCGTCAACAGCCGCCGCATCTTGGAGTCTCGAGGTGCGGAAAGGTTTCCCGGCAGGTTACGTCTGCGGCTCGCTGGGAGGCAAGGTCTGCGGTGCTAGCCGCCTTTGGCAATGATCTCCGCGAGCGCACGCCGCGCGATGATGCCGAGCTCGCCGAGGGTGGAGTGGCCGGATTCCGCCGCCTCGATCAGGCGCTCGGCAATGAACCTGCGGCTGTCATGATCGCCGCCATGCGGCAATTGGCGGCACGTCTCCTCCAGGACGACGTCCATGTTGGCTTTGGTTCGCTCACTCAACTCTGTCATGACGCCTGGTCGGTCGGTACGCGTGGCTAGTAACCGCAAGCATACACAGACGGAACGTCCATGATTAGACCGGGCAATCACGGCCATTGTGCATCGCGATGCGTGCATTGAAGCAGGGTTCGCGCCACCACGATGATGCCGCAAAGCGACTACCGAAGATTGCACTTGCTCTGATGACAAGCCGAGCCTGCAGCGCTAGCCTGCCGGCAAAACAAAATACACGGGAGGAATACCATGCCTGACGCAATGGTCGCCGCACGTGAGTCTAAGGCGGCGAGTGGATCGGCCCAACAGGTCGATGTCGCCGTGGTCGGCGCCGGATTTGCCGGCCTCTATCTGCTCCACCGCCTGCGCAAGGCCGGCCTCTCGGCCGTCGGTCTCGAGGAAGCCGGCGATGTCGGCGGCACCTGGTACTGGAACCGCTATCCCGGCGCGCGCTGCGATATCCAGACCATCGACTACAGCTACACATTCGATCCGGAACTCGACAAGCTCTGGACCTGGTCGGAGAAATACGCGGCCCAGCCGGAGATCCTGCGTTACCTCGGCTTCGTCGCGGATCGCTACGATCTGCGCCGCGACATCCGCTTCAAGACCAAGGTCACCGAAGCCAAATGGGACGAGCAGGCCGAGCGCTGGCAGCTCACCACCGACAACGGCGCGCCTGTTTCATGCCGCCATTACATCATGGCCACCGGCTGCCTCTCCGCGCCAAAGCCGCCGGAGATCGACGGCGTCAAGGATTTCAAGGGCAAGATCTATTTCACCGGACGCTGGCCGCATGACGGCGTCAATCTCGCCGGCAAACGCGTCGCCGTGATCGGCACGGGCTCGTCGGCGATCCAGTCGATTCCGCTGATCGCCGAGCAGGCCGCGCATCTGACCGTGTTCCAGCGTACGCCGAATTTTGCGCTGCCTGCGCATAACGGCCCCTCGCCGGCCGATCGCAGGGACCTGTTCCAGAGCGATCGCGCGGCCTATCGCGAGCAGGCGCGGCAGTCGATGACCGGCGTGCCCTATCCGCAGCAGACCGTCGTGAGCTGGCAGCTCAGCGATGCCGAGCGTCGTGAGCGGTTCGAACGCGCCTGGGCCGCCGGCGACCTCGTCCACATCCTGAGCCAGCTCTGGACTGACCAGGGCAACGAGCTCGACGGCAACAAGATCGTCCAGGACCTGATCCGCGAAAAAATCTCGGCGGCGGTGAAGGATCCGGAGACGGCGGCGGCGCTGATGCCCCACGACCATCCCTTCGGCGCCAAGCGGCCCTGCCTCGATACCAACTATTACGCGACCTACAACCGGCCGAACGTCACGCTGGTCAATCTGCGCCAGGAGCCGATCAAGGCGATCACCGCGGGCGGCATCACCACCGGCAAGCGCAACGTCGATGTCGACGTCATCGTTTTTGCGACCGGATTCGACGCCATGACCGGCGCGATCCGCGCCGTGCATCCGATCACCGGGCGCGGCGGCAAGTCGCTCACCGATGTCTGGGCGCAGGGGCCGCAGAGCTATCTCGGGCTCACGGTCGAGGGCTTCCCGAACTTCTTCATGATCACGGGACCCGGCAGCCCGTCGGTGCTGTCGAACATGGCGGTCTCGATTGAACAGCATGTCGACTGGGTGGTGGATCGCATTGCGGCGCTGCGCGATGCCGGCTTCACCACGATCGAGCCGACCGAGACGGCGCAAGCCGGCTGGAACAGGCACATGGCCGACTGCTCGATGCTGACCCTGCACCGGCTCGCCAACACCTGGTACACGGGCGCCAACGTGCCCGGCAAGGTGCAGGGCCTGATGCCCTATACCGGCGGTGTCGGCCCCTATCGCAGCATCTGCGATGAGGTCACCAGCCGCGGCATGCTCGGCTTCAAGCTCACCGGCCCCAACGTCGCCGCGCAATGCAATGACGGCGAGGTGGTGAAGCTGCAGCCGGACGTACGGCTGGTGCTGAACCTGTTGGCGTCGCTGAACCTGCCGCCGATCGAGTCGATGGGCGCCGCCGGTGCGTGTGCCTTCGTCAACGAGTTCAACAAGGGTCGCCCGGCGGGACGGCCGATCGGCGAGATCGTCGACGGCACCCTGCCCGGCGCCGACGGCCCGTTGCCGTATCGCGTCTACAAGCCGGCGACGCCGGGACCGCATCAGGCCGTGGTCTATTTCCACGGCGGCGGCTGGGTGCTCGGCGACGAGCAGTCGGACGAGCCGTTCTGCCGCGACATGGTGCGGCGAACCGGCATGATGTTCGTCAGCGTCGGCTATCGCCACGCGCCGGAGCATCGCTTCCCGACGGCGGCGGAGGATGGCTATGCGGCGACACGCTGGATCTCGGCGCATCTGGCCGAGCTCGGCGGCATCCAGGGCCCGGTGCTGGTCGCGGGCTGGAGTGCCGGCGGCAACATCGCCGCCGTGACCTGCCAGCTCGCGCGCGATCGCGGCGGGCCCGAGATATCAGGCCAGTTGCTGGTATGCCCGGTGACCGACTGCACCTTCGATCGACCGTCCTACAACGACAATGCGACCGGCTACTTCCTGACCCGCTCGCTGATGTACTGGTTCTGGGACCTCTATTGCTCGCCTGCCGACCGCACCGATCCGCGCGTCTCGCCACTGCGCGGCAAGGTCTCTGGCCTGCCGCCGGCCTTCGTGGTCACCTGCGAGTTCGATCCGCTGCGCGACGAGGGCATCGCCTACGCCGAGGCGATGGCGGCCGCCGGCGTTCCGGTCGAGCAGCTCAAGGCGCACGGCCATTTCCACTCGTCCTTTGCGATGGTCGACGTGGTGATCACAGGCGTCCAGGGCCGGGTGCAGATGGCGGAAGCCCTGCGGCGCTTCGCCGGGCTTCCGCCGGAGGTCAGCCGCGGCGACGAGACCAGCCACGGCCATGCGAGCCCAGGGCACAAGATCGCGGCAGCCGCGAGTTGAGAACGACGCGGCGGCCGGGAACCTTTTCCCCGCCGCCGCGTTGTCGAGGCGGCGTTGAGATGAGTCATGAGCCCTGGCACGCAGGCCTTGCGTGTTGGGGTTCTTTTTGCGTGAGGCGGGGCAATGGCGGATGTATCTTCGGTTTCAAAGGTCGATTTCAGCGCGATCGCGGTGCTGCAAAAATGGCCTTCACTCGCAAATCAGCGCCGGTTGGACCGCGAGCCCTATCAAGTGAGCGAGGGCACGCTTGACGCCTGCATCTCGGCGTTCATGGCGAAGCCCGCACCGTCCAGGCATCTCTATGAAATCCGCACGGGGGCGCAACCGCCGCTGGTCACCGGCATTCTCTCGCCCGAGCACGTCATCGAGCTGTCGCGCTTGAGAGAATTTCTCTGACTGTAGGCGAACACCGCCGCACGACGAACGTCTGATGCGCTTGCCGTGATCGGGGCTGGAACCTTCTTCCGGTTTTTCCCGTTAACAGGGATCGGAAAGCCAATGCGTGAGTGTCTGAGATGCTTGAAGCTGGCGTGCCATCCCCGGTCGTGCCCTATGGTGCAGACCAAACCCTATTCGTGGTGATCGATCGCCTCGGCGAGACAACCGAGATCCGCGTCGAGCGAAGCGATCTGGATACGGCGATCAGCGAACTCGTCGCCGGCTGCTTCAACGACCCCATCAAGGTGATCTCGTTCAACACGCTTGAGCACTGGATGAAGGACATCTCGACCGACGTCGCCGATGAAATCCAGGCCCGCTGTGACATCGACGGGGTGACGCTGCCCGACTATCTCAGCGATTTCGTCGAGAGCCATAGTTGAACGCGTAGTCCTTCACGATCCGCTTCAAATCGCAGGCAACAAAAAAAGCGCCGCTTCCGCGGCGCTTTTCGTATGACACGCTCTTAGTGGTGCCAGAAGATTGCCAGCAGCAGGATGATCGGCAGCGGCACGCCAAGCAACCAGAGCAGAGCACCTCGTCCAAAGCCCATGACTTCCTCCTCCGTGTTCATGACTGACATGACGCCGGAAACAAGAAGAAGTTCCGCGCCTTGCAGCGAGGCCGAATGCGGGCATGGATTGAAGGCGTTGTGAGCTTGTAGCGTCAACCGCGCCGGCGGCTGGCGATGACCTCGATCTCGCGGCGGCGATCGCCGGCGAAGGTCAGGAGCTTTTCGATCGTCGGCGTATCCGTGATCCGTTTGGCAAGTCGCTCGGCGCGCGCCGCCTGATCTTCGAGATACTGGATCGTGTTCAAGCGCCGTCCCCCAAAGCCCCGAATTTCCGGACGCCCATGGTGCGGGAGAGCCGCTAACAGTCAGTTAAGCGCGGCAGCGCCGATGTCGATGAATCGCGCTTTATTGCTTGAGCATGGTCTCTTCGGAAAACCGCTGCACACTTTGCGCGAACGCGGCCCTTCGGGTCCGCATCATGCTCTATTGCACGACGTCGAGCCGGACGTTGGCGAGGCCCTTGTCGACCATGCCGAGCGCCTGGGCCGCAGACGGCGAGATGTCGACGACCCGGCCGCGAACAAACGGCCCGCGATCGTTGACCCTGACGGTCACGAAGCGGCCGGAAGAGACGTCGGTGACACGCAGCCTGGTGCCGAACGGAAGTGTGGGGTGAGCCGCGGTCAACTCGTTCTTGTCGAATTTCTCGCCGCTCGCGGTCTCCGTATCCGAATAGAAGCTCGCCACGCCATGGGAGGCGGACGGCTTGGCGTCCGCGGTATCGCTGCGGACATGATGTACGCGGCTGATGGGCCGCGGATGCAGCGCCGCCACGCGGTGCGGACGCTCGATCGATGCCTGCCTGCTGGTCGCCCCAAGATCGGCTTTCTGGCGGCCAACCGGTGATTGCGCGCACGCGGCGAGCGATGCGGCACCGACGACGGCGAGCAGCAACCGGGACGGAATTGCCAGCGAAGTCAGGGTCGTTTCGGCACGTGCAAAGCAAGACATGATGCGCCCTCCGAACACGCCTAAGTTTCGGTCGGCAATGAGGGCAGAACCTTGTCTGAACAGAAGCGGCCTTGCGGCCGGCATCGTTTCGCGCCGGCTGTGATGAATCCACCACAGTCAGCTGTCTTGAATCGACACAAATCGGCGGGAAATCAATTGGATATGACGCGCCAGATGAGCGGCCGAACCTCCGGCCGCGCCTCGCCGGTCTCGACGTCGCCCGTGACGAGCCGCGTCAGTTCACGACGATAGAGCAGCCGCCAGCCGGTTTTCAGGCTGGCAAGAAAGTCGAGCTCCCGTTGCGTCAGCGTGCACATCATGAACCCGATCCGACTGCGGGCCGCGCCTGATATCCGAGGCCTGGAGCGGTGCAGAACATCCGCCTCAGGTTACCTAGAGTAGTGTTACACACCGTAACGTTTGGAAGATGCGGGCGCAAGCCGGGTTGGCCGCATTCGCTGCGTGATCACGATAATGCGAACAGGCATCCGCGAGGCGCCCGGATGCACGCCGCGCATCTAGAAATTCGGCCCGAGCGCAATCTTGGTGATCGTTCCGTTCCTGACGCCGATCCGCCATTCCGCCGAGCCGTTGGCGAACTGGGCGACATAGATGTCGCTGTCGAGCGCCGTGACGCCACGGAACGAGACCGCGCGCAACGCACCGAGCCGCGCCACGATGGCCTGGTCGAACGGAAGCTGCTGCCGCGTGACGTTGGCGACCTCCGATGTCATATGGTCGTAGTCCGGCTGCCCCTTGCCGAGGCCCTCGATATATTGCCGCAGCATCGCCTCGCCGTTGGCGATCGGAACGGCGCGACGCGCGGCGCGCCCCAGCCTGGCTCCGAGGTTCGAGGCCCCGATATTCTGGAAGCGCGTCTGCCGGCCCGGCAGCAGGATCTCCATGCACTTGCCCGACTTGTCGGCAATGATCCATGGATTGTTCACGGTGGTCAGCGCGGCCCAGGTCCTGTCCGACCTCACGACGCTCTGCGCCTTGCGCTGGCCATTCGCATCGAGATTGAAGATCTGAATATCGTCCTCGGTCTCGTTGTAGAGCATGATCCTGATCGGCGAGGTGCCGGCGCGACCGCGCACGCTCGCCTCCTCCGAACAGGAGACCATGCCGCCGAGCTCGTCATTGCCGTCGGGCCGGAAGGTCACGTCGCCGGCCTTGCCGTCGGGCTCGAGCAGCACACGGAATTCCGCCGTGCCGTTCTCGAACTTGGCACCATAGATGTCGTAGCCGCCGGGCCCGACGCCGCGGAAGAAGATCGACTCGACCGCGCCGAGCGCTGCGAAGGTCGCGCGCAATTCATCGACCCTTCGGTGGATGCTCGCGGCGAGCGGCGCGCTCATGCGATCATAGTTCGGCGTGCCGCGGCGCAAATCCTCGATCCCCCTGAGGATCACCTCCTTGCTGCCCGCGGCCGGGATCTGCTCCCTGAAGCGATCAGGCACCTCCGCAAGGCGGCGGGCGAAGTCGGCCTCGATCGCCTGGGCCTGCGCCGCATCGATCCGCTGCGCCAGGCGGGCGCCGGACGTGACGTTCTGGACCAGCAGGCGTGAGACGCCGGCAGCATCATCACGCAGGAAGATCAGGAGATGATCGCCGTGAACGGAAAAGGCATCGTTGCCCTCGGCAAGCGCTGGCGAACGGCCCTGCCCGGTCTCCTGCACTTGCAGCCGATCGCCGTCGCGCCGCACGGTGAGCACGCGGTTCGGCGCAACCCTGTACCAGCCGACATATTGATCGATCGACACCGGCTCCGTGACCGGTGTCGGCAGCTCGGCGACGCGAACGGCGCGCACGTCGCGGCCGCTCATGTGCAGCATCAGCTCGGACGAACGACGCTCCGCATCAACAGGGAACGTGATCTCGCCGAATGAAGCCGCGTAGGACGCGGTGCCGTCACTCGCGACACTCAGGCGCAGCCTGCGCTGCCCGGTGAGCTGCCCGTAGAGTTCATCACCCTCGCGGAAGATGGCGAACACCGAGGCCGGGCCCATGGCGTAGAAATTGACGAACGGATGGTAATGCTCGGACGGCACCTGGCCGAGATCGGCACCGGCGGGCACCGGGTCCGGCGTCCGATAGGCGATCATGCCGGCCGACACGATCACGACAGGCAGGATCGCGGCCGTGATCGACAGCCGCTTGCGCCAGCCGACCGCGACCGGCGTGGCAGCGGCCGCGATGATGCGCTCGACGCGGGCGCACACGGTCGAGGCCTCCGCCATCGCTAGCTCCATCGGCCGCGGCTTCACGGAGGCTGCGACGTCGAGCAGGATTTCGGCATAGGACAACCGGTCGTCGATCATATCGATCGCGCGGGCGTCGCTGATGATCTCGGCAAGCTCGGCCAGGCGCGCAAACTGCCACCAGGAGAATGGGCTGAACCAGAACGCGACGCGGTTGAGCGAGGCAAGCAGCAGAACGTAGAAATCCCTGTTGGCAACATGCGCGCCCTCGTGCGCGAGCACCGCGAGGCGCTTCTTCGCGTCCCAGCCGAAAAATTGCGGCGGCACCAGGATGGTCGAGCCGAAGGTGACGGGGCCGCCGACGTCGCGGCTGACGCGCACATCGGCATCGATCATCTCACGGCTCTTCACCGGCTGCGCCGCGCGTGCCAGGCGCCAAGTCAGGCAGAGGCCGATGGCGAGCCGCAGCAGCAACAGGCCGGCGATACAGAAGTAGACGGTGGTGGCGACCATCCACCAGTCGATCGAGACGCCTCGCTTCGCGATCGGCGCGACGCCGGCGCCGGACATGATCGGCAGGGAGGCCTGCGGCCGGTCCAGCATCGGAACGTCGGCCGGCCAGCCTTCATCGGGCACCGGCACGGACAAGGGCAGCCGGTCGATGGTGAGCGTCGGCCAATGCATCACGAACGGCATCGCCAGCGACGCCAGCAGCACGACGATCCACGCCGTCATGTGGACGTGCGGATTGCGCACGCGAAACAGGGTGAGACCGATCCAGACGACGCCTCCCAGCGCGAAGGAGCGTAACGCCGCCTCAGCCAGAGCTGCGATCATTCTTTTTTCACTCCCCTCGCCTTCTTCGCCTTGGCCACCTGATCGGCCAGCGCGCGCAATTGCTGCTGGTCGAGCATCGCATTGTCCACCATGCCGACGAGGACCTCCTCCATCGAGCCATTGCAGAACCAGTCGACGATGCGCTGTACCGCCTTGGCCGCGACCCGGGCGCGTTCCTCGGCGGCGTGATAGACGTAGGTTCGTCCGTCAACCGTGTGGCGAGCATAGCCCTTTTCTTCGAGGCGGCGCAGCACCGTTCGCACCGTCGATTCCTTCAGACGACGCGACAGGCGCTCACGCACGATCTCGGCCGTGACCGGCCCATGGGCCCATACTATCTGCATGACCTCGTGCTCGAGATCGCCCAGGTCGGGCAAACGATCGTCCATGGTGGCTTACCTAACGGCTTGAGTTTTTTGTAACGCTACCGACCGTCGCACATAAGGCGACGGCAAACAATTGCGATTCCGGCTGGATTGAAGGCCCAGGCATCCACGTTCTTCTGCCCGCGGTGAAAGCGTGGATGGCCGGGACACGGGCGAGCGGAAGCGACGCCGTCCTTCGGACGGCTATGCCCGGCCATGACGATGTGGAGACCCTAGTACTTCGGCTCGTACATCTGCGACTGGACCAGGCCCTTCACATCGTTGGGCGCTGGCCCGACGGCCAGGCCCCGCTGATAGGCAACATCTGCGACGGCCGCTGCAATGAGGGCCGAGACTTCGCGAATGCGCGGCAGCGCCGGATAGAGGCTGCCCTGATCGAGGTCCTCCTTGCCGACGCAATTGGCCAGCGTATGGGCCGCCGCCATGAACATCTCGTCGGTCACGAGCCGAGAGCCGCTGGCGATGACGCCGAGGCCGACGCCTGGGAAGATGTACGAGTTGTTGCCCTGCCGCGGCACGAAGGTGCGGCCGTTGAGCTTCACCGGATCATAGGGGCTACCACAGGCGAACAGCGCGCGGCCCGCTGTGTAGCGGTAGGCGTCCTCCGCCGAGCATTCGGCCTTCGAGGTCGGGTTGGACAGCGCGAACACGATCGGCTGTTCGTTGAGCTCGGCCATCGCCTTGAGCACGTCGGGCGTGAAGGCACCGCCGACCGCGGCCACGCCGATGATTGCCGTCGGCTTCAGTGTCTTGATCGCGGTGAGGAAGTCGGCAATCGGCGCCTGGTCAGTATGCGCATAGCGCAGCTTGTGGCCATGCAGCCCGTCACGGCCGCTGACGACGAGGCCGCGGGAATCCACCAGCCAGTTGCGCCGGAGCGCGTCGGCTTCGGTTGCGCCCTCCGCCATCATGGCGGAGACGACGAGATCGGCGATGCCGGTTGCCGCCTCGCCTGCGCCGAGGAACAGGATGCGCTGGTCCTTCAGCTTGCCGCCGGTAATACGCAGCGCCGAGAACAGGCCGGCGAGCGCGACCGCCGCGGTGCCCTGGATGTCGTCGTTGAAGACGCAGGCCTCGTCGCGATATTTATGCAGCAGCTTGAACGCCGAATGATTGGCGAAATCCTCGAACTGAATCAGAACGCCCGGGAAGGTTTTTCGCGCAGCGGTCATGAATTCATCGACGAAGCTGTCATAGGCTTCGCCCGCGAGGCGGCGCTCGCGCAAGCCCAGATAATAGGGATCGTTGAGCAGCTCTTCGTTGTTGGTGCCGACGTCGAGCACGATGGGCAGGCAATGCTCGGGATGCACGCCGGCGCACGCCGAATAGAGCGACAGCTTTCCAACCGGAATGCCCATGCCGTTGGCACCGAGATCGCCAAGGCCGAGAATGCGCTCGCCGTCTGTGACGACGATGAGCTTTGCTGGGTAAGGCCAGTTCTTCAGAATTTCTCCGATCTGGCCGCGATCGTGCGAGGTGATGAACATGCCGCGCGGGCGCTGGAAGATCAGGCCGTATTTCTGGCAGGCGAGCCCGACCGTGGGCGTGTAGATGATCGGCTGGATCTCGTCGATATTGTCGACGACCACGCGGAAGAACAGCGCCTCGTTGCGATCATGCAGCGCATTCAAGGCGACATATTTTTCCAGATCGGTCGGCAGCGAGCGGAGATTGATCAGCACGCGCTCGACTTGTGCCTCGATCGTCAGCACACAAGGCGGCAGCAGGCCACGCAGGCCGAGCGCGTCGCGCTCCGCCGCGGTGAAGGCCGTCCCCTTGTTGAGCAGGGGATCGCGCAGCAGCGTCATGCCGAGCGCGGAATCGGATGAGGTCGAATGGGCGCTGACCCGAGCAGCTTTATTCACGAATTCCCCCAGGGAGTTTCTTATTGAAGGGCGAACATTGTCGGCCAGCGCTCTCCTGAGATCAAGGACCGAGCGACGCGAGCATCGATTGTGATCTCGCACCGCAGCGAGATTTTCACGAACGATCCGCAGTTGCGCGCGATGCAAAAAGTTAACGCGGCAAAACTGTCGCTTCTCGTGATGGGGGCGAAAGCCGCCTGTTCTCTCCCTTCGTCATTTCCTGGACGCGACGAAGTCGCGAACCCGGAATCCATCGAGCCGCAAATACCGCCGCGCAACGGATTCCGGGCTCGCGCTGAGGCGCACCCGGAATGACGACAAAACCTCGAGATGAGGGCGTGATTTGCGGCGACAGCGCTTTTGCGGCTTGATGTCCGCCGCTATCCGGCGGCTCGCCGCGGCGCGAGGCTTGCGGCGTGATCTGCCGGCGGCGCGACGTGCATCAAGATGGTCTGGGTGGCGGATGCGACCTCGATACCGTTCTGCTGAAAACGCTGCTTCATGCGGCGGTTGAATTCGCGCTGGACCGGCCAGCGGCCGGCCTCGGTGCAGCGAATCTGGCCCACGATCGACACCATCGCGCCATCGACCTTGTCGATGCCCCAGAGTTCGAGGTCGCCGCGGATCAGGGGACGGAATTCCGTCTCGCGGCGCATCTCCTCGACGATATCCTTGAGGATCTGACCGGCGCGGTCGGTATCTTCCTTATAGGCGACGTTGACGCTGACGGAAGCATTGCCGGCGCCGCGGCTGGCATTGGTGATGGTCGTCACCGCGCTGAACGGCACGATGTGCACGGCACCGTCGCCGGCGCGCAAGCGAATGGTGCGGATCGAGACGTTCTCGACCACGCCCGACAGCCCCGACACGCTGACGGCGTCGCCGACCTGGACTGTGTTCTCCAGCAGCAGGAACAGACCGGTAATGAGATCCTGCACCAGCTTTTGCGAGCCGAAACCGATGGCGATACCGACAATGCCGGCACCCGCGAGCAGCGGTGCGACATTGACGCCGATTTCGCTCAGCGCCGTGAGGCCGACCACGGTGGCGATCAGGCACAGCAGCGCCGTGCGCAGCATCGGCTGGAAAGTGCGCAGCCGCGCCGCGCGGGCATAATGCCCGTCGCGCGACAGCGTGTTGATCTGGCGGTCCAGCAGCGCATTGCTGGCCTCCCAGATCGCCGCGGCGACGGCAACGGCGATGCCGATCGTCGCCACCGCCGAAATCAGCCGGCTGCCGATCTGGCCGCCATAGAACCAGACGATGGCATCCACGCCCCAGACCTCGAGCACCGCGACGAAGCCGATGAAGGCGATCACGCTGGAGACGATCTTGCGCAGCAGCGGCAGATAGCGATTGGCGCGGATCTCCAGCCCGGGAAAGCGCTGGAGGATTTCCGGCTGGATGCGGAAGCCACGGTCGATCAGGCTCAGCGTCACCATGATGGCGACCCGCGTGATCAGCACCACCGCGATGGTGCCGACGAAATATTGCAGCAACAGCGAATAGCCGTTGCGGATGTTCAGCGCCCAGACCGCCCATAGCGCCAGATCGAGCGCAATGGCCAGATAATGCCAGCCACCCGCAATGCGGTCGCGCAGGCGCGCCGCGATCCCCTGCCGGTCCGCCGGCGCACGGATGGCATCGGCGACCTGTCGGCGGCATTGCAGGATGATGACGACGACGAAGAGATGCACAACCAGCATCACCATGCGGATGAGCGCCGCGTAACCGGCGCGATGCAGGCCAAGCAGCAACGCCACATTGGCAAAGGCGATGCCTGACACGGCGACGCCGACGATGCGGCGCGCCCATATCTCGACATAGGCCGCGGTCTCCGCGCGCGCCGGAAACAGGCCGAACGGCCCGGCCAGCGCGCGAACGACGCAAATCAGCCCCCGCGAGAACGCGTAGGCGTTGACGACGGCGAGGATCACGAGGCGCACGGTGGCCGGCTCGCCGATCTCGGTTCCGAGCAGCGCAGTCGCAAGGCTCACGAAAACGACCACCGGGAGCAATTCGAGGACCAATCGTCCCAGCACGAAGGGCAACCGCAGCAGCACCTGCCACGCGCGCGCAAGACTGTGCCGGCGCTTGTGCAAGGCGGGCTCGGGCGTGACGTCGGCGAGCGATGACGGTGGATCGGCAATCGGCAGCGCCTGCACCGGCAACCGCGCAGTTTGCGGCACCCGGCCCTCGAGGAAGGCGACCGGACGCCGGATCAGGCGGACACCGGCCCATTCGCCCGCAAGCGCGCAGCCGAACACCAGTGCCAGCTTCCAGCTGATGTCGATCAGGAGATTATAGGCATCAGGGTCATTGGCAGTCCGCACGATCCAGTAATAGAACGCCCAGAAATGCGTGAGCGTCCGCGCCATGGCGGCAACGTCGCGCGAAATCTCGCCGATCTCTTCAGACACGGTGAGCAGAAGTTGCGCGCCGAGGCCGTCGGCCGACAGCGGGATCGGCGATTTCGACTCCGGCGCCGGCGCCGCCGGCTGCTGCGGGCCTGACGCATTCGCGATCACGCGCAGCGTGTCGATCATCTGCGCGCGCTTCTTGTCGTCCTGGAGCGTGTCCAACGCGCGCCTGGCCTCGTCAGGCGAGAGTGCGGCCGGGCTATTGGCGACCGACGCGGGCGGCTCTGCGCGGGCTCCAGAGGACGATGAGACGGCGAGAAGGAGCGCTGCGAAAAGCGCCGAGGCAAGCTTATGCGACACGCGGATTCCCCAAGGTAAATGATACGCGCCGGCGGAATCGTGACCGCGCGAAGCACTGCGTCATGTCGGAACAGCGCTATTCGCCCCCGTCTTGTGTCGGAAGTGGGCCGACGAGACGACAATGTCTTGGCATTTACTGCAGGAGTCCAAAACGCACAGCGCCGGGCAGGTAGGGGCTATGCCTTGCTGATGCAGCCCACTAAACCTTGACCCGGCGTGCCGTTCGCGGTTTCCGCCGCTATGCGATAGTCCGAACGAGCTCCATCGCACTTAACGCGGCTGGATTTGCGGAGGTGGAGTCATAGACCTCCCCTTGCTCATGAAGTGGACGTTACGCGTCGCTTGTTTGCGACCGTCTGCATGCTCCTCCCGTGACATAAAACTGTCAAGCGAGATCAAGGGCGCAAGGATCACAATTGCAAGCGGTTCCCCGACAGACTGACCAGAGGATTTCTCCGCTGAGATTACGAAAGCGCGATGGTGACATCATGCTCCTGTTTTGCCCGACGAGTCAAATGAAATTCGCTAATTCCGAACATCATTTGCGCTGGCGATCAAGCCGTTGATTCCACGATCATCGGCTACTGTGCATGGGGTTGTTTTCGAGAACAGGGGATACTTACCGCTTCCCCTTCCCTTCCTTCTCCAGCGCCTTGCGCACGTTGTCGAACTCCGACAGCGAGGCCTTGTCGGCGCGGGGAAAGCGCAGGTCCAGTTTTTCCAACTCCGCGACGATGACGGAACCGATCACGACGCGGGCAAACCATTTGTGGTCGGCGGGAACGACATACCAGGGTGCATGAGGCGTCGCAGTATGGCGCACGATGTCCTGATAGACCGCCTGGTAGCGCGGCCACAGCGCGCGCTCCTTGATGTCGTCCATCGAAAACTTCCACTGCTTGGCCGGCTCCTCCAGCCGGTCGAGAAAGCGCTCGCGCTGCTCATCCTTGGAAAGGTTGAGGAAGAATTTCAGCACCAATGTGCCGTTACGCGCCAGGTAGCGTTCCCAGGCGGTGATGTCCTCGAAGCGCTCTTTCCAGATGTCCTTGGTGACGAGCCTTGAGGGCAGCTTCTCCTTGGCGAGGATCTCCGGGTGCACGCGCGTCACCAGGCATTCCTCGTAATGGGAGCGGTTGAAGATGCCGATATGGCCGCGCTCCGGCAACGCAACCACGTGGCGCCATAGGAAATCGTGATCGAGCTCCTTGCTGCTCGGCGCCTTGAAGGCGGAGACCTCGCAGCCTTGCGGATTGATGCCCTCGAAGATCGCCTTGATCGCGCTGTCCTTGCCACCGGCGTCCATGGCCTGGAACACGATCAGGACCGACCAGCGGTCCTGGGCGTAGAGCTTCTCCTGGAACGTGACCAGCCGCTTCTTGTTGGCGTCGAGAATTTCCTGCGCCGCCTCCTTGTCCAGACCGCCCTTCTCGTTGGTCTTGTAGTCCTTCAGGTGAAACTCGCCGGACCCGTCGTGGCGAAACGGCGTGATGTAGCGGTCAAGTTCCTGGGCGAGCGATTTGGACGGCTTTTTGCTCATGAGCGCGGGGCACCTTGCGTTGCGACTTCAATCGGTCGAGCAGGCTACCAAGGATGCCCTTCGGAAGGAATATGATGAAAAGCACCAGCAGCACGCCGTAGACGAGGTTGTCCCAGCCGACCGCCTTGGTGCCGAAGCCGATGCGCAGGGTTTCCGCGAGCAGGATGGTGATGACGGCACCGACGGTCGGACCGAGCGAGACGAACAGCCCGCCGACGATGGCCGCGAACACCATCTGGAGCGACACCGCGATGCCGCTGACGGTGTCCGGCGTGATGAACATCTGGTACTGGCAATAGATCGCGCCGGCGAGCGCCGTCATCACAGCGCTGATCAGCGTGATCTTGAGCTTCTCCGCGGTGACATCGACGCCGGCGGCGGCAGCGGCGTCTTCGTCCTCCGAGATCGCCTCGAGCGCGAAACGGCTCATGCTGCGGTCAACCAGGTGCCAGACGACGATGCCACCGAGCCACACCGCGAGCGCGATCAGATACCAGCTGGTCTTGTCGTCGAATTGCAGCGCCAGCAGCTTGTTGCCGGACGCGCGGTTCGGCGTATAGCCAAGCGAGCCGCCGGTATAGTCGCGCGTCGCCGTGATGACCTGGAGCACGATGCCAGACAGCGCGAGCGTCACCAGCACGAAGTAATGCCCGGTGATGCGGAAGCGGAAGCAGGGATAGCCGACGACCAGCGCCAGCGCACCGGCCGCGACCATGCCGACGGGAATGCCGATCCATGGCGACAGGCCGAGATGATTCCACAACAGCGCGGTGACATAAGCGCCGATCCCCATGAAGCCGCCGTGTCCGAGCGAGACCAGGCCGAACCGCCCCATCATCGACCATGATGTGTAAGCGAACGACCAGATCAGGATCAGCACCAGAATGTGCAGATGATAGGGATCGCGATAGACAAAGGGCAGCGCGACCAGCGCCGCCAGCCCGATGCCCCACGCCGCAAGCCGCCCCTGCCCCGTCATCGCCGCCTCGCAAGCAGGCCCGCGGGCCGAATGAACATCATGACGATGAAGAAAGCGAAGGCGAGCACGTAGCCCCATTCGAGATCAGAGAACAGGCCGCCGAGCGAGATGATCTCGGCGAACACAAAGGCGGCGATGAAGCCGCCGATGAAATTGCCGAGCCCCCCGAGCACGCAGATTAGGAAGGTGATCGGCCCGAAGGAAAGGCCGACGAAGGGATGCACGTCGTATTGCAGCACCAGCAGGCAGGCGGCGAGCCCGGCCAGCCCGCCGCCGATGGCCGACGTGATGAGATAGATGCGCTTGGTGTCGACGCCCATCAGCGCCATGATCTGCCGGTCCTGCGAGATGGCGCGGATCGCGGTGCCGGTGAAGGTGCGGGTCATGAAGAGATAGACCGCGACCATGCCGACCAATGCGGCCAGGAACGAGAGCAGTCGCGCGTAGCTGAAGTTCATGTCACCGAACGCGAGCACGGGCAGGCGAATGCCGAGATTGCGGAAGTCGATGCCGAAGGCGACGGTGGCAAAGCTCTGCAGCACGAACAGCACGCCGCCGGTGGCAAGCAGCTGGTTGATCGGCGGCGCCGTGAGCAGCGGCGCGATCACGAGATAATGCAGCAATGCACCGAGGATCGCGACGAGAAGGATGGTCAGCGGTGCGGCGATGAAATAGCTGATGCCGTAGTACTGGACCATGAAATACATGGCGTACATGCCGATCATCACGAGCTCGGCGTAGCAGATCCAGGTCACGTCGATGACGCCGAAGATCAGGTTCAGCCCGAGCGCAAGCAGCGCCAGCACGCCGCCGAGCAGGATGCCGTTGATGACGGCCTCCAGCAGATAGATGTCGAAAATATCCAGGAACGCCTGCATATGGCCCTCACACCCCGAGATACGCTTCCTTGACCGTGTCGCTCGCGAGCATCTCCGCCGACGTGCCTGAGGCGCGGATGGTTCCGGCCTCGATCAGATAGGCCCGGTCGACCACGCGCAGCACCTGCTGCACGTTCTGCTCGACGATCAGCACCGTGAGCCCGCTGGCGCGGATCCGCTTCACCAGCTCGAACACCTGCTGCACCACGACCGGCGCGAGCCCCGCCGAGGGCTCGTCGAGCAGCAGCAGTTTCGGATTGGACATCAGCGCGCGGCCGATCGCGCACATCTGCTGCTCCCCGCCGGACATGGTGCCGGCCATCTGGTGGCGGCGTTCCTTCAGTCGTGGAAACAGGTCGAACACCTCCTCCAGCCGCGCGGCATAACGACCGCGCGCCTCCTTCATGAAGGCACCCATTTTCAGATTGTCGTCGACCGAGAGCTGCGGAAACAGCCGCCGGTTCTCCGGCACATGCGCAATCCCGAGGCTGACGATTTTGTGCGGCGAGGTCGCAAGGACGTCGACGCCTTCCATCGCGATCGAGCCGCGCGAGGGGCGGATCAGGCCGGAGATGACGCGCATCAAGGTGGTCTTGCCGGCGCCGTTCGGGCCGATGACGCCGACGGCCTCGCCGGCCCTTACGTCGAGATTGACGTCAAACAGCGCCTGAAAGGTGCCATAGCCGGCATGGACGCCGCGAAGCTCCAGCATCACTGGCCTCCCGCGCGGCGGCGCGCTTCGGCGGCCGCGGCCTGCGTGGTCTCGGCATCGGTGCCAAGATAGACCTCGATGACACGCGGATCGCCCGCGACTGCGCTCGGCAGCCCCTCCGAAATCTTCTCGCCATGATCGAGCACCATGACGCGATCGACGACCCGCATCAGCACACCCATGATGTGCTCGACCCAGATGATGGTGATGCCGAGTTCGTCGCGGATGTTGCGCAGCATGTCGGCCGCCTGGTCCATCTCGGCCTCGTCGAGGCCTCCGAGGCTTTCATCGGCGAGCAGAAGTTTCGGTGCGGTGGCGAGCGCCTTCGCGAGTTCGAGCTTCTTCAATCCCGCTGCGCCGAGGCCATCGACGCTGGCGTGGCGATCGGTCGGCAAGCCCACCATTGCGAGTGACCGCTCCGCCGCCTCCTCGGCCTTGGCGCGGCTATGGCGGCCCTGGCCGTAGAAGCCGGCCAGCGCGACATTCTCGAAAATGGAGAGGCGGCGAAACGGCCGCGGAATCTGGAAGGTGCGGCCGATACCGCGGTTGATGATCCGGTGCGGCGCCAGCCCCGCGATCTCCGAGCCATCGAACAGGATCGATCCGGAGCTCGGCGCCAGCGTGCCGGAGAGCATGTTGAAGATCGTGCTCTTGCCCGAGCCGTTGGGCCCGATCAGGCCGAGGATTTCGCCCTGATCGACCTTGAACGACACGTTGTTGACGGCGGTGAAGCCGCCAAACCGCTTCACCAATCCGCTGACCTCCAGCACCGCCCCCGCTCCGCCGCTACTGGTTGCTGTAGGTGGTGCCCTTTGGCAGCGGCAGCACGGCTTCGCGCTGCGCCTGACTCTTGGGCCACACCACCGAGGACTTGTCGTCGATGTATTGGATCACGACCGGGAACGAGCGCTCGTTCTGGCCGGCCATCGGCGTACCCTCGCCGTAGAACTTGACGCCGAAGCCGAGCATGGTGCCCCCCTCGGGGATGTCCGTGTCGAGCGCAGCCTTGCGCAGCGCTTCGGGATCGACCCCGCCATACTTCTTGATGGCCCGCGGCAGCACGTCATCCATGAAGACGTAGGTGTTGGACGCACCGATGCCGACATGGGCGGAGCGGATGGCGACGCCCGGCTTAATCTTGTCGAACTCCTCGCCGACCATCTTGATGACGGGCGCAAGCTTCGGGTTCATGGTCTTCTGGTTGGCGAGCCAGATCGAGATCGGATCGGTGTTGAAGATGTAGCTCGCATCGGCACCCATCCCCTCCTTGAGCTTCTCGTAGACACCGTATCCGGCGCCATGGCCGACGAGGGCTGCGAATTTCAAGCCCTGCTCGCGCGCCTGACGCAGCAGCAGCGTGATATCGGGGTTGTAGCCGGTGTGGAAAATGACGTCGGGCTTGGCACGCTTGAGTTTGGTCACCAGCGCCGATAGATCCGGCGCGGTGGCCGAGTATCCCTCTTTCAGCACGATGTTGAAGCCGGCCTTCTTCGCGCCGGCCTCGTTGCCTTTGGAGACGTCAACCCCATAGGAGCCATCCTCGTGGATGATGGCGACCCGAAGGTCCTTCGGCTCCTTGCCCAGCTTCTCCTTCGAGTTCTGCGCGATGAAATCCATCGTCATCGCACCGAACTGATCGCCGCTCGCCTGCGGGCGGAAGACGTATTTGTAGTTCTTGTCGGCGAACACGGCGGACGAGATGCAGGTGGTCATCCACATGAACTTCTTGAGCTGCTCGACGCGGGCCGCAACCGGCACGCATTGCGCCGAGGAGAAGAAGCCGAGCACCATGTCGACCTTCTCCTGCTCGAGCAGGCGGACGGATTCGTTGATGGCAACATCGGGCTTGCTCTGCGCATCGGCATAGACGGCCTCGACCTTGTAGCCCTCGACGCCGGTCTTGCTGAATTGATCGAGGATGATCTTGGTGCCGAGATATTCGAGCTCGGAGCCGCCGCCGGCGAGCGGGCCGGTCAGGTCGAAAATCACACCGATCTTGATTTTCTTGTCTTGGGCCTGGGCCGAAACGGTCAAGCCCATCGCTGCAGTCGCGATCAACAGCCCACGTACCAAGCGGGCAGCCATGCGCAGGCGCATCTAAACCTCCCTGGACGATTGTGCATTGCAGTTTTTTGTTTGGCTTTTGACCCATCACATGGGCTCGGCCGGGCGATGTCAAGCCTCGCGCGTCAGCGCGAGGCGAACTGCTGCGCGATGAAGGCCGTGACAAATCGCGGCATGGCCGGCGTGAGATCATCCATCCCGCGCACGAGATGGATGGCCGAAAGCTCCGGCTCCTCCTGACGCGCCAGATTGGCTTCGATCAGTGCGCGAGCCGCCTCACCCGGCATATCCAGGTTGAGGATCTGGATCATTGCAAGTGAGGTGGCGGTGACGACGCAGTGCCAATCCGTCTCCGCCGAATAATCGGCAGGGGACAGGCCGGTCTCCTCCTCGAGCTCTCGGACGACGCTGCCGGGAATGTCGAGCGCGCCGTCCCTGACATCGTCGAGGTCGGGCGTGCCCGACGGAAAATAGATCCGCCCCGAATTGGCGGTGTGATGGGCCATCTCGCCCATCACGAAGGCACCATCGGAGGTGCGCAGCGCCCCCATTCCGAACCCGTTGAACACGGCCGGATCGGGAAAGCCCCAGTCGCGCCAGGCCAGGAAGCTGGCGAAATCCGTCTCGAAATAGGTGGCGGCGAGACCGCCCTCGGTGAAGACGGCATCGCGCCCGACCAGAACCCGGCCGTTCCAGAGATTCGGCCGCGCGCGTTGTTGTTCGGCGAAATGCGCCTGGATCTCCGCGCGCCGCTCCTCGGCGAACGGCCAGACCATGGGGCGCACGGCAAGATCAAGCGTCGTGACGCGATGAATGGTCGGTGACGTCATAGAGCCCGACTACCAAGCCATCGCGTCGGTTATTTGGCGTTCCCCGTGGTCTTCTTGGCCTGCTCGACAAACTTGTTGGTAAAGGTCTTGCTGACGTCGATCTTCGCGTTGGCCACCTCGGGCGATCCGACGCTGAACACCGCGAGCACGGCGTCGGCGCCCTTCGGATCCATCTTGCCGGTCTCGGAGAACATCGGGATCGTGTTCTTCAACGCGGCGAGATAAAGGTCCTTGTTCTTGCCGACCATCTCGTCCGGCATCTTGGCCATGATCTCCTCAGGCGAATGCGAGTGGATCCAGGCGATCGTGGCCAGCATTGCGTTGGTCAGCGCCTGCGTCTCCTTCTCGTGACCATTGATCCAGGCCACCGTCGAGTACAGCGCGCCGCCCGGATATTCGCCGCCAAAGGTCTCGAGCGTGTCCTTCTGCGTACGGGTGTCGCTGAGGATGCGCAGATCCTTGTGGCTGCCCTGGAGCACGGTGACGGACGGATCGAGCATGACCGCAGCGTCGATCTGGCCCTGCTCCATCGCCGCGACCGCCGTGGCGCCAAGACCGACGCCGATCACGGCGGTATTGGCGGGATCAACCCCGTTCTTCTTCAGAAGATATTTCAGGAAGAAGTCGGTGGAGGAGCCGGGCGCACTGACGCCGACCTTCTTGCCGGCAAGGTCCTTGATCGACTTGATTTCGCCCGTGTGGGAGGGCGCGACCACCAGCACGAGGCCGGGATAGCGGTCATAGACCACGAAGGCCTGAAGCTCCTGCTTCTTGGCCGCCAGGTTGACGCAATGGTCGAAATAGCCTGAGACCACGTCGGCGCTGCCGCCGAGCACGGCCTTGAGCGCGTCAGAGCCACCCTTGAGGTCGACCAGGTCGACATTGAGACCGGCCTTCTCGTACTCGCCGAGCTGCTTGGCCAACACGGTCGGCAAATAGCACAGGCAGGCACCGCCACCCACCGCGATCGTGACCTTGCTTTGCGCTGCGGCAAGACCGGTGGTGAGCGTCAGCGCGAGCAGCGCACCGGCGAGCCTGGCAATCGTGTTCTTCATTGGTTTCCTCCGTTCGGCTGGCGGCACCATAGAGCAGCGGGATTGGCTTGAGAAGGCGGGTCAAGTGGCACTGGCCATTGGCCTTTCGGCGCAATAGCATGGGCGCACAACAACAATCTTTGATAGGGAGGATCATCCATGAATCGCCTTGCTGCCGGGCTGTCGATCACCGCCGCCTTTGTCGCCGGATGCGGCGCGACCTATCTGCTTGGACCGGCATTCGCCGCCGAAAGCATCACGCCGCAGATCATCCATACCGCCGAGATGGAGGGCGATGCGCTCGGTCCCGCCAACAAGGTCGGCTACCGCTCCAAGACCTTCATGACCGCAGACGGCGCCACCATCTCGATCCAGGTCGGCAATGTGCCCAAGCACATGCATCCCAACACCAACGAGATCCAGTACATCCTGGACGGCACCGGGACAATCTGGCTCGGCGACAAGGAAGTCACGGTGAAGCCGGGCGACCTCGTCATCATCCCGAAGGGCACGCCGCACGGCGGTACCAAGCCGATCAGCGGGCAGGTCAAGGCCATCGCGATCAAGACGCCCCCGCAGGCGCCCGACGACACCAAGCTGCTGGATTGAGCGCCTGCTATCGGGGCTCGCGCCGGCGCGCGAGCCCTTTTGCCGCTAGCCGCGCCCGTCCACGGTCGGCCGCCAGACCAGCAGACGCCGCTCCACCAGCGTCACGCCATAGTCGATCAGAATGACGAAGGCCGACAGCACGAACATGCCGGCAAACACGCCGGCGACGTCGAATATGCCTTCGGCCTGCTGAATGAGATAACCGAGGCCCGCGGCCGATCCCAGATATTCGCCGACGACGGCACCGACCACGGCAAAGCCCACCGACGTGTGCAGCGAGGAGAACATCCACGACAGCGCGGACGGCCAATAGACGTGCCGCATCAATTGCCGCTCGCTCATGCCGAGCATGCGGCCATTGTCGAGCACGGTGCGGCTGACTTCCTTGACGCCCTGATAGACGTTGAAGAACACGATGAAGAACACCAGCGTCACGCCGAGCGCGACCTTGGACCAGATGCCGAGCCCGAGCCACAGGGCGAAGATCGGCGCCAGCACGACGCGCGGCAATGCATTGGCCATCTTCACGTAGGGGTCGAACACCGCGGCGACCAGCGGCTGCCGCGCGAACCAGAAGCCGATCAGCACACCGCCAACCGAGCCGATCACGAAGGCGAGGATGGATTCCCAGAGCGTGATAGCCAGATGCTTCCAGATCACGCCGCTCGCGAACCATTTCACGATCTGGCTGAACACGTCGACCGGATTGGAAAAGAAGAACGGCGGCAGCAGGACTTTTCCAAATATCGGGACGCTCGAAAAGAACTGCCACAGCACGATGCAGACGATCGCGACCAGGACTTGCAGCGCAAGCAGCGTGACACGCGACATCAGACCGCCTCCGCCGCCAGGGTGGACTGCGCGTAGCCCTTCATGACCTCGTCCTTGAGCACGCTCCAGATCTCGCGGTGCAGTGCGTGGAACTCCTTGTCCAGCCGGACCTCGAAAATGTCGCGCGGGCGGGCAAGCTGCACGCGCCAGTCGCCGATGATGCGCGAGGACGGCCCCGCCGACATGATCACGACACGGTCGGCGAGTGCGATCGCCTCCTCGAGATCGTGGGTCACAAACAGCACAGCTTTGCGATCGGCGTTCCAGAGGTCGAGCAGCAGATTACCCATGACCTGGCGCGTCTGCGCATCGAGCGGTCCGAACGGCTCGTCCATCAGCAGGATCTTGGGGTCGCGGATCAGGACTTGCGCAAGCGCCACGCGCTTGCGCTGACCGCCGGAGAGCATATGCGGATAGCGATTGGCAAAGGCGCCGAGGCCGACGGAGGTCAGCCATTTCTGCGCCTGCGGCAGCGCCTCGGCTCGCGGCGTGCCCTTGATCTCAAGCCCGATCGCGACATTGTCGAGCGCGGTCTTCCAGGGGAACAGCGCGTCGGCCTGGAACAAATAGCCGGCGTCCCGGTTCAGCCCCGCGAGCGGCCGGTCAAAAATCTTGACGCTGCCGGCGGCCGGCTTGAGCAGGCCGGCGGCGACGTTGAGCAGCGTGGATTTTCCACAGCCGGTCGGGCCGACGATGGCGACGAACTCGCCCTGTGCAACCGCGAGATGGGCTTTCTCAACCGCCGTGTAGACCCGCCCGTCCCCCAGTCGGAACGCAACCTTGGCATCTTCCAGCGCCACTGCCTTGGGCGTCGTCATATGTTTCCTCCGAACTTGGCTTGATGCCTTAGCCGCTCGCGCGGCCAAGTTCAATCAACCGGCCAAGCGTGCTACGCATGGGCCTCGACCACCCACCCTCTTCGGAGGGCAAGCGAGCTGAGTGCACGTCTGATGCCTTCCAGGCCTATGATTGGCTATGCCCACGTCACCAAGAGCTTCGGCTCCCTCAGAGCCGTCGACGACATGTCGCTCGATATAGCCGATGGCGAGTTTCTGGCCATCGTCGGCGGCTCGGGCTCGGGCAAGACGACCCTGCTGCGGCTTGCCAACCGGCTGATCGAGGCCGATGGCGGCAGCATCACGGTCGAGGGAGAGGACGTCCAAAATATCGATCCGGTCGCGCTGCGACGCCGGATCGGTTACGTCTTCCAGAGCGGCGGGCTGTTTCCTCATTTGAGCGTCGCCGACAATATCGGAATCACGCCAAAATTGCTCGGTGCGCCGACAGGCGAGATCGCCGCGCGCGTCGACGAGCTGATCGAGCTGGTGCAGCTCGACCGTGTTGCCCATCGCGACCGGCTGCCGGAGGCTCTCTCGGGCGGTCAGCGCCAGCGCGTCGGTGTGGCGCGAGCGCTCGCAGCCAGGCCCCGCATCGTGCTGATGGACGAGCCGTTCGGCGCGCTCGATCCCCTCACCCGCGATGCGCTCGGCGAAGACTTTCGCGAGCTGCACCGCAAGCTCGGCCTGACCACCGTGATGATCACGCACGACATGACGGAAGCGATTTTGCTCGCGGATCGCATCGCGGTGATGCGCGGCGGCAAGCTGCTGGCGCAGGGCACGCCGGCGGAGCTGTCCGCGAGCAGCGATGCTTATGTGCTTGAGTTACTGCGCACGCCACGGCGCCAGGTCGAGCGGCTGAACGCACTGCTGCCACAGAGCGGTGCGGCATGAGCCTCTTCCATGATCCACGCTGGGGCGAGGCGCTGTCGCATTTGCCCGACTATCTCGGCAACCATGTGCGGGTGAGTCTCGCCGCGCTCGCACTGGGCCTGATCATCAGCCTGCCGCTCGCGATCCTGACGCGCAACCGCCCGGCGCCGCGCGCCGTCCTGCTCGCGGTCGCCAGCATTGTGCAGACCGTGCCGGGACTGGCGCTGCTCGCGCTGTTCTATCCGCTGCTGTTGCTCGCGGCCTCGGTGACGCTGAAATGGTTCGGCATCTCCTTCTCCGCCTTCGGCTTCCTGCCGGCGATGCTGGCGCTGGCGCTCTATTCGATGCTGCCGGTGCTGCGCAACGGCATCACGGGGCTCAACGGCATCGACCCCGCGCTGATCGAAGCCGCGAAAGGCGTCGGCATGACCGCGCGCCAATCGCTTGTCATGGTCGAGCTGCCGCTGGCGCTGCCGGTCATGATGGCCGGCATCCGCACCGCCGCGGTATGGGTGATCGGCACCGCGACGCTGTCGACCCCGATCGGGCAGACCAGCCTCGGCAATTACATTTTTGCCGGGCTTCAGACCCAGAACTGGGTGTTCGTGCTGTTCGGCTGCTTTGCCTCAGCCCTGCTCGCGCTCGCCGTCGACCAACTGCTCGGCCTGATCGAGAGCGGCCTGCGCCGGCGCGGCCGCCTGCGCGCCGGGCTCGGCGCGATCGGCATCGCTGCGCTGGTTGCGGCGACACTGGTGCCGACGATCGGACGGTCGTCGTCCGGCTATGTGGTCGGCGCAAAAACCTTCGCCGAGCAATATGTGCTCTCGGCGCTGCTCCGGGACCGGCTCCAGGCGGCCGGTCTGTCCGCCACGGCGCGGTCGGGTCTCGGCTCGAGCGTGATCTTCGAAGCGCTGAAGGCTGGCGATATCGATCTCTATGTCGACTATTCCGGCACACTCTGGGCCAATCAATTGCACCGCACCGACATCAAGCCGCGCGCGGAGCTGGTGGCGGAGTTGAAGACGGCGCTCGCCAAGGAGAATATCACCCTGCTCGGCGAGCTCGGCTTCGAGAATGCCTACGCGCTTGTGATGCCGAAAAAGCGCGCCGACGCACTTGGCATCCACACCATCGCCGATCTTGCCGCGCACGCATCGACAATGTCCATTGCCGGCGACTACGAGTTTTTCTCACGACCGGAATGGGCGGCCCTGCAAAAGGCCTATAGCCTCCAGTTCCGCGCACAGCGCCAGATGCAGCCGGACTTCATGTATGCGGCGGCCGCCAGCGGCGAGGTCGACGTCATTGCGGGCTACACCAGCGACGGCCTGATCGCGAAATACGATCTGGTGGCGCTCGACGATCCCAAGCAGGCAATCCCGCCGTATGACGCCATCCTGCTACTGGCGCCGAAACGCGCCGGCGACGAGCGGCTCAAGGCGGCCCTGAACCCGCTGCTCGGCAAGATCGACATCACCACGATGCGCGAGGCAAACCTGCGCGCCAGCGGCAACGATGCGAACTCATCGCCGGATGCGGTGGCGAAATGGCTGTGGGGCAAGATTGGCGGGCACTAGGAGAGTCCTGTCTCG